>CP060501.1:1617210-1942066 GCA_024760545.1 Nitrospira sp. | reverse complement strand
AGCGGAATGGGCATCACGTGCTCCACACCCTCGACACGGCTGAGGGACCGGGACGCCGCGCGACCGGCGGCGCCAGCCGACGGCGCGACGGGCAGCCGAGCCCCCGATTAGTCAAACGGGGGCGCAAATTCCAACCAAGTACTCGGAGGCAACTATGAGCGGCTGGTTATTCTCGCTGGGATGGCTGCGCTTTACCGTCCCCAATTCGACGGTCGAGATCCTCAAGACGGTCCTCGGCGAGGGGGACTGGATTCGGGACGAGAAGGGGTATGAAGGCTACCGCGAGGTCTGGTTCTGCCGGGGCAATGACAGCGGCTATGGCCGGATTGCGACGGGGGCGAAACGGAATCCGCGGGAAGTCCATGTCGATCTGTCCCAAGAACTGATTCGTCATTGGACCTTTGAAAAGTTTCACGCAATAGCCCACTGGGTCCTGGCGCAGGACGGGCATTTCGGCCGCATTGATGTGGCCCTCGATGATCGTCTCGGCGTGATTGATGTCGATGGGGTCTATGAGGCCGTGGTCAAAGGCCACTGCGTCTCGCACTTCCGGCAGTGCCAGATTATTGGCGGGCTCGATGTGCCCTCTGGATCGGACCGTGGGAAGACGCTCGCCCTCGGGTCTCGCCAATCGGATACCTATCTCCGGGTCTACGACAAAGCGGCGGAACAACGGGCCAAAGACAAACCGGTAGACGGCCCCTGGATGCGCTGGGAAATGGAATGGAAAAGTCGGCGCGCCCAAGCCGTCGGCCTCGCCCTCGCTTCGCTCGATGGCGATTCGTTCCGGAAGTACATCGTGGGGGTCTTCCGGACGGCGGTGGATTTCCGCGACTGTACCCGAGAGGACGACCCGAAGGACCGGTATTACGCTCCGATCTTAGGCTGGTGGCAGACCCTCACCGAGGGCATGCAACGAGCGACGCTCCATGTGGTCACGACGGTGCGCAAAATCGAGCACGTCAAACGGTGGGCAGAGAAGAGCTTGGCACCGATGCTCGGCCTCCTGTGTGCCCATCCTGAGGCCGGGGAACGCTGGCTGGTCAGAACCATCGTCGACGGCGTGGACCGCTGGCGGAGCAAACACCTGGCGCTCTTACAGACGGGTCAGGATATCGCAAAGACGAGACACAAGCTCCGCTGGTGGAATCCACGGGACGGGTTCTCTGCGGCCTATGGCACCGGGACCACCTAACTAGCCGATGGCCGGGTTAGGAATGAAATGGGTGTTTACAGGGAGGGGGTCATGAAACAGGTTTCAGGACAGACAGTGAAACTCCTCAACGAGGAACGAGCCTTACTCATGAGCCTCGCAGCGAAGCGAGATGTCACCTATTCAGACATTCTCAGAATTGGGCTTTATCAGCTTGCCGCGATTGAGGGGCTCGACGGGCCATTGGCGGAGGCGGTCCAGGCGCGCGTCGAGCATCTGTTTTGTGTGGAAGCCGCGTGGTGCGGCATCCGAATAGAGCAGGCCGCTGAATCCTCGCACACAGGAGGGGTCTGATGGCAACGCACACACCTGGCCCGCTGACAGAGCGGCCAGCATCTCCTAACAGTGAAACACGAACTGCGGTGGAGACCCAGCGACGGGTTCTCTGCCGACAATGCCACATCGGGTTCCTCAAGCTCTTCATGTGCGGGCCGCGATTGCGTGGGCGGTGTCAGAGCTGCGGCACGGTGTGGGTCTATCTCTGGTCCTGCACGAAGCAGGGCTGGTTTCGGTGGTCCAACTAACTAACCAGGAGGGAGTCACATGTCAAAGTTCGTCGGCACCTGTGTCGTGATGGGCGTCAAGTCGAGACCGAGTCAGGACGGGAAACGGACCTTCCGGAATGCGGTGCTCTATTTCGAGGAAGACACCAC
The DNA here is from genome assembly GCA_024760545.1 of Nitrospira sp. Classification (NCBI taxonomy): domain Bacteria; kingdom Pseudomonadati; phylum Nitrospirota; class Nitrospiria; order Nitrospirales; family Nitrospiraceae; genus Nitrospira; species Nitrospira sp. The sequence goes on along the minus strand of CP060501.1, from coordinate 1,940,200 downwards.
CACCTTGGAAGCGAGCATCTCGGAAGACCATGAATCGCTCTACAAGCTCATGGAAGCCAACAAGATGAAGCTCGCTCAAGTCACGGTCAATCTCCGGGAATTCAAGGGCCAACGGTTCCTGGATGTGACGGCCTATCAGCCGATCACTCAAAGCGCATCACACAGTCAGCAAGGTAAGTAACGACCGATTGAGACGCTGATGATCTTCACCGACCTGACGTTGGAGCAGCAACTCACATGGCTCATGTTTTTCCTCGCCTGTTTTCTGACCGGTGTGCTCTCAGGGCGGCTCTAGCCCTGAGCAGCTATGCCGCACTCCTCTACTGCGTGGCGGTGGCACTGTGCCTTTGGCCGCAGCTGACCTTCGCGGCCACGGGCTACAGCCGGATCATGACGGCCACACAGTTCCACACGATGATGCTGGCCCGCCAGGCGGCACAAGCCGGAGCCGCTGCGCAAGCCATTGCACTCGCAAACCCCGGCACCTCCATCGCCGTCCGGACCATCACGGCGGCCACGGGATGGCCCGGTCTGGCCATTGCCGCCGGCCTCGTCCTGGCCCAGCTGCATCTGAATGCGCAGCAAGTGCAGGACATCAAGGCGGCCTCGGCGACGCCGGGAGCCCCGGACATCGAAGGCTATCCTGAGCCTGGAGGCGCTGAGATTCGTCAATGCCCGGGTGCTCCTGAGTGCATGACGAATTGGGTGGAATACCTCACCGTTCCGACACCGCAGCCTGGCGGGATTGGATGCAAGCTCGCCATGGTCGGCGATCCACCAGCTGGTTGGAACGGCTGGTACAGCGCCCAAGCGCCGCAGACCTGTCTGGCGTTCCGCTATCCCTGGAACCCCAATCCCTCCCAGCAAAGCGAACCGCAACCCGCTACCGCCCAAGACATTCAAGACTACTGGAACGAGAACCCGACCGGACCCAACAGTCCGACAGCCAATACGACACCGGTCGGGTCAGGGCAATCGGCCACGGACGCCACGACGGTTATTAACGATCCCGTGACGCCGAGCGATGCGCCCACCACCGTGGTGCCCTCCAATCAGGTGCCCGACGACAGTGTCATGATCGATCCGAATGCCACGCCCCCCGCCGGCACCCAAACCACCTCGACCACGACGCAGCAAACCACGACGACGAGCACGACCACCACCAATCCCGATGGCTCGACCACGACGCAAGACGACAGCAGCACCAGCGTGCAGTGCTCAACGGGAGATCATGAGCTACGGTCTTTCGGAGCCATTCTCCAGGAGCATCTCACGATCTGGAGAGGATCGGGCATCGCGGGACAATTAGCGCTGCTGCAATCTCTGACCTGGCCCGCAGACCTGCCGACGATTACCTGGACCTCCACGCAGTTCGGGACGTTCGCAGTCAATTTCAACGACTGGTCCACGATGTTTTTGGCGCTTCGCGCCATTGTCATCGCCGGGGCGGGCTTCGCCGCCTATCGCATCATTTTTGTCGGGAACGGATAAGCTATGACCGCACTGCTCAATCTGATCTATTGCTTTCTGCTCGACATGATTTTGTCGTTTACCGATGTCTGGAAAAGCGGCTGGGATTCCGTTCTGGGGGTTGCTGACAGCCTGCTGGCGTCACTCGGAACCGGCTCCCTCAGTGTGCCCATCATCCCCGTGCAGTACACCTGGGTTTTGGGGGCGACCGGGATGAGCCAGGCGGTCGCCATCATTGCCTCGGCCATGTTGGTGCGATTCACCTTGCAAGCGATTCCATTTGTCCGGTGGGGCTCATGATCACCTTATTGGAAGGGACCCCCGGCAGTGGAAAATCCTATTACGCGGTGGCGGACTATCTGCTCCCTTGGTTGCGCGCTGGACGCCGCCTCTATGTGGCAGTGGACGGGTTCTATCTGGATCGGCTCGCGCTGTTCGAAGGCCGTCCCTTATCGGATCTGCAGAATCAGATCACGCTCTGGCAGGACCGCGCTCAGATCCCATCGCTCTTGCCCACCGTCGAGCCAGGATCGGCGATCTGTCTCGATGAGGCCCAGACCATCTTCCGGGCCAAGGAGAAGATCCCCGGTGAGATCCTCCGCTGGCTCGAAACCCATCGGCATTACGGGGTCGATGTCCTTCTTATGGCGCAGGACTACCGGCAACTCACCTCCAGCGTCACGCGGTTGGTCGAGAGCACGATCAAGTTTCGGCGCATGGAACGATTCGGGATGACGCGCCGGTTTCAGGGCTTCGTGCGCGGGAATCCGGAAGAGACGGAAGTGATTCGGACGCTGATCGGGCGGTATGACCCGAAGATCTACGCCTACTATTCCAGTTATGCGACGGGCGGCATTCGAGAGGAACGACGGATGAAAACGGTGTTGTCGAGTCCACTACTGATGATCGGGGGGCTGGGGCTAGTAGGGGCCCTCGGGTTTATTGGCTGGGGGACGTGGTTCTCCGGTACAGCGAAGCCAGCCGTGTCCAAGACAGCATCGCCAACAATCGAAACGAATCCCATGCTCCTGAAACGAGCGGAGAACACTGTTTCGACCGATCCGCTCGCTCCACCAGCAGCCACCGGTTCCACGGCCGCGAATCGAGATCGCTTACGGATTGAAGGGGGAATGGTGATGGATGGCAAGGCCTTCTGGGTCGATGCTCAGGGCCGCATCCTCACGGCCGGACAGATTGCCGCCCTAGTGGGCGCTCCGGTCACGGAACAGATCATCAAGGGCGTCCCGTCGTTGGTGTCCGATCGAATTCTCTGGGGCGGCGAGGACACGCCTCGTGCTGTCTCGCAACTGTTGGCTCGTCAGCCACTCGACCACGCGGCGGCCAAAGCCTCACCACTATTTCAGCACTACGAAGAGAAGGCCGACGTGAAATGTATCGGGGTCGATAACCAGGAACGGGTGTGCGATGGATCAAGCGGCAATTGATGCCGCCGTCTTTTGGGCGGCGGCCTGTTATCTCGGGGGCTTTACGGTCGGCATGATCATTCGTCTCTTGCTGACGCAGTAATCAGAGCCCAGAAAGGAGGTGAGGCACATGAAGACGTCACTGTCTCGTTTCTCAGTAGCGGCTCTCGGGACGGTGCTCAGCGCGCAGACCGCGCTGGCGCAAGTGTTCCCGGTGGACACGGCGAGCACTACGACCATCTCCAACGTCAAGGCTGACATTGTGGCCTGGGGAGTGGTGTTCATCGGCGTGGCGCTCACGATCTACGCCTACAAGCGAGTCAAATCCTTGGTTCGCTAAGGCGGCAGGGTGGCTCCTGCAACGCGTGGCAGGAGCTGCTCGGTGAGAGAGGAACAAGAGGAGAAAGAAGAGGAGGGACCCGTCAATGGCCTGGGCATCGGTCGCATCGGATCTGCAGCAACTCGGCACAGCACTGGCTGCGGATATCATCGGATGGGGTGCAGCGGTCATTGGGATCGCGCTCACCGCCTCAGCCGTGCTCTGGGTCTTGCGGCTACTCCGCGGCTAGGACGGCCAGCCTTCATCTGCAAAGCTAAACTGCCGCGCCTCGCCGAGGATGAGATGGTCCAAGAGGGTGATTCCGAGTAACTCGCCGGCTTCGCGCAGTCGCTTGGTCAAGAGCCGATCTTCCTGACTGGGCGTGGTATCTCCCGAGGGATGGTTATGGGCGCACAGCCAGGCGGCCGCATTCATGACGATCAACGGCTTGAAGACCTCACGCGGATGGACGATCGAGAGCGACAAGGACCCGACCGAGACCACATTGATCCCGATGACATGGTGTTTGGCATCCAGCCCACAGACCACGAAGTGTTCACGATCCAGACCTTCAAAGCAGGGTCGAAACAACATCGCTGCCGTGGTCGAATCCCTGATGGGTTGGGCCGATCCCGTCCCCTCCATCTCACAGACCAACGTGACGCGATACCGAGGGGCTCGATAGGTCAACGCTGGCCGACTGGCCTTCATCAGCCGTTTCGGCCTGACGGGAATGTGTTCTGCATCTTGATTCATCCGAATCCTCCTTGAAGAAATTGTTGTCCCACCCCGCACAAACGAGGGGGTGGGACAGACAAGGAGGATGAGGGCACAGCGCTCTCGCAGTGGGCAGGCCTGGACAGGAAGAGATGACGGAGGCTGTTCGGAAAGGCCTGACCTGCTGCTCCTCAGCGATGGCCCGCCACCACTGGGGGTTCAGTCTTCGGTCCACGCCGGCGGCTACGCGGGCGCATGAGAGGGGGAGCGGGGGTGTCGAAACACTCCCCCCGATTGAAACAGAGGTTATATGTTGCTGACGGTGAAAGATCTCTCAGCGTGGCTCAATGTGAAGCCATCCACGCTCTACCTATGGGCAGCTCAGGGAAAGATTCCATGTCGGAAGATCCATGGGGTGCTTCGATTTGAACCGGATGCTATTACAACCTGGTTGCGTTCGTTCGATTCAGGGCCAAAAGAAACGCTTCCTCCGTTGACCCGTCACTCAAATCGCGGTGTGGATCAGCTTATTGAAGCCGCCAAACGCGAAGTCTATACTCCTACCCGCGAGAAACCAGACAAAGACAGGGCCTAACAAGGAGGTTACCGATGGCTCTGTTTCGTCGAGGACGGGTCTGGTGGATGGGCTTTCCGTATCAGGGGAAGCAGGTCAGGAGATCCACGGAAGTCACGGATAAGAAGTTAGCCGAAAAGATTTACCACAAGGTCATGGTCCAGATCGCTGAGGGGAAGTGGTATGCACCCGAAGCAGGGGCCGATAAGACGGTGAAGGACCTTTTGGAGCGATATCTTAGAGATCATTCGGCTCCAAATAGAGCGCCGACCACGCATCGCGGTGATATCTCACGGGCACAGCATCTCATTCGGGCATTCGGGGATCTGACGTTGAAGGAAGTACGACCTTCTCTTTTAGCGGCATATAAGTCGAAGCGGCGAGCTGAGGGAGCAGCGGCCAAGACGATTAACAACGAACTTACGCTCTTGAGCCATGCGTTTCAGCTTGCGGTAAAGGAATGGGAATGGGTAGCGGAAAATCCGGTGCAACGGGTCTCGAAAGAAAAAGTGCATAATCTTATCGAACGCTGGCTCACAGCAGAGGAAGAATCACGTCTCTTGGCGGCATCACCCGCTTGGTTGCAAGAGATCATTATCTTTGCTGTGAACACGGGACTTCGGCAGAGTGAGATCCTGAATCTCGAATGGTGCAACGTGGATCTATTCAGGAGAACTATCACGCTGCTGGTACAAAAGAACGGAGGCAGAGATACGCTTCCGGTCAATGCGAAGACGCTTGAAGTGTTGAAAGCCCGCGCGAAAGTTCGATCAATGAAAACGGATTATGTGTTCTTCAACGGGGCTGGAAACCGGATGGACGCGCGGGATCTCCTGCGTGTCTTTTATCCGGCCATGCGAAAAGCAGACGTGAAACGCTTTCGGTTTCATGATTTGCGCCATACCTTTGCCACTCGATTGGTGCAAGCCGGCGCCGACATCTACACCGTGCAAAAGCTTGGACGGTGGAAAACAATCTCCATGGTGATGCGTTACGCGCATCATTATCCAGAGAGTTTGCGCGCAGGGATTGAGATTCTCGATCGTGTTCCAGGGGGAATTAGCACAGTTTTAGCACAATCGGCGAATTCCGCACTCACGGAACCGGGAAGAGAATCGGTGATAAGTTGTTGAAAGAGAAGAAGAAAGGTTGGTTGCGGGGAGAGGATTTGAACCTCTGACCTTTGGGTTATGAGCCCAACGAGCTACCAGGCTGCTCCACCCCGCGGCCGGATGCTAACAAAGCGCCGAGCGGCAAGTCAAGTTGAGGTGTTGCACGATTGCTTTCTCGCTACCACGATGTTAAAGCGAAGGCATGCGGATCGTCTTTATGGGGACACCGGAATTCGCCGTGCCGTCGTTGGAGGCCCTGCTTCGTTCGAAGGACCAAGTCGTGGGGGTCGTGACGCAACCGGATCGACCGAAGGGACGTGGGCAGCATCTCGTACCTCCGCCTGTCAAACTGGTCGCTGAGCGAGCCGGTATTCCCATCTTGCAGCCTCTCAAGATCCGAACCCCCGACTTCTTGCAAGCTCTTTCTGCATGGCAGCCTGATGTAATCACAGTAGCGGCCTTCGGGCGAATTCTACATACCCCGATACTGAGTCTTCCTCCCATGGGTTGTGTAAACGTGCATGGCTCACTGTTGCCGAAATATCGAGGAGCTGCTCCGGTGCAATGGGCAATTATCAATGGAGAAACCGAAACCGGTATCACCACGATGCTGATGGACGAAGGAATGGATACAGGCGCGATCCTGCTTCAAGAAAGGTTACCCATCACACCTGACGATACGACCGGTACATTGGCTCCGCGTTTGGCCGAGACGGGCGGGCGGCTGCTCGTCGAAACCCTCGCACAGTTGAAAGCCGGGACATTGATGCCCAAGAAGCAAGATGATGGACAGGCCACCATGGCGCCGATCTTGAAGAAAGAAGACGGCCTCATTGACTGGAGCGTGAGAGCAGCATCCCTCGCCAACCGAGTCCGAGGACTTTCCCCTTGGCCGGGGGCCTATACGTTTTTGGGTGGGGAGCGCTGGAATGTTTGGAACGCGGTTTCGACTATTGGCCCGACGACAGAGAAGCCGGGTACCATCGTCACAGTGAATAAGCAATCGATCCTAGTGGCGACCGGTGATGGTCTGCTTGAGATCCGCGAAATCCAGACGGCCAATTCGAAGCGAATGTCGGTGGCTCAATTCCTGGCTGGGCACCACGTCAAGGTTGGTGAGCAACTGGGCTCCTCGGCTGCATAGTTTGTTCTCGCAACAGCATTCACTCTCTGGTCTCGATTGTGATTCGCGAGCAAAATTCGGATGTTGCGGTGTCCGGACTCTCACCGCGATCCATCGCTCTTGCTATCGTCCTGTCCAGCCAACGGACCGATCGTTCACTCGATGAACTGATTGACGAACGGGCTGCGGCAATTCCATTGCCGCGTGACCGCTCGCTGGTAATGGAACTGGCGTACGGAGTTTTACGGCGGCAAGAAACGATCGACTGGCGACTTTGCGCGGTGCTGTCCAAACCCCTTCACAAGCTTCCTGTTTTCGTTCAAATGTTGCTTCGACTCGGTGCCTATCAACTGCTGTTCCTGGATCGCATTCCTGCATCGGCCGCGGTGAACGAAACCGTCAAGTTGGCCAAAGCTTCGACACAACAACTGGGGCATGATTGGAGCGGATTGGTGAACGGGGTCTTGCGCAACCTCATCCGCTTGCCGGCTCCAACCTTACCAGACTCAGTTGCTCATCCAGCTGAGTTTCTGTCCGTCAGCTACGCCATACCCTTGTGGCTGACAGAGCGGTGGGTGCGTCGACTGGGCATTGAACAAGCAGAATCGGCTTGTGTAGCGGCCAGCGCCGTCCCGGCCATCACACTGCGCGTCCACCGCTGCCAACTGAATCGGGAGGAATTTCTGGAGCGTATACGACAAGCCGAGATCGTCGCTCGTCCGGCAGAAGTTAGTCCTGTGGGAGTTGTGCTGGAAAAGGGCCAAGACATCACCTCGCTGCCGGGATTTCTCGCAGGGGATTTCTATGTGGAAGATGAAGCGGCCCAGCTCATCCCTCCGATCCTCGATCCTCAACCCGGCGAAGTCATTTTGGACGCCTGTGCCGCTCCAGGCGGCAAGACGACTCATCTTGCTGCACTCATGAGCGATCGTGGAACGATCTATGCTGTCGATCGGATACATTCCCGCTTGAGCCTGCTCCAGCAAAATTGCCGCAGGCTGGGAATTCAAAGTATTGTCCCGATCGTTGGTGATGTGAGAAAGACGTCGGAATGGTCTGCAATGATCGCACACAAGTCGAACCACCAGGGGAGATTGCCGTCATTCGATCGTATACTCGTGGATGCCCCCTGCAGTGGGCTGGGTGTGCTACGGCGGCATCCTGAAGCGAAACTTCGCAAGGGTAGTTCGGTGTTTCTTGCGCATCAGAAGCTTCAGACTCAGATCCTTGAGGCGGTCGCTCCCTGCTTGCGACCCGGTGGGGTGCTGGTCTATAGTACCTGCTCAACTGAAATGGAAGAAACTGAAGAGGTCGTCAGTCGTTTTTGCGAAGCCTCTCCTGGATGGACGCGTGAATCTGTGGCTCCCTGGCTTCCCACCACCGCTCTTTCCTTTGTGACCCCCCAGGGGGCGCTCTCCACCCTGTGCAACGGCTTTGGGATGGATGGATTTTATGCCGTCCGCTTACGAAAGCACGGATGATGGGTCGTCCGATTTACATCGCGCCCTCTATTCTTTCTGCCGATTTTGCTCGACTGGCGGAGGAAGTCGCCGCCGTGGAGCGGGCCGGTGCCGATATGTTGCATGTGGATGTCATGGACGGCCATTTTGTGCCGAATCTGACAGTGGGGCCTCCTATCGTGGAAAGCCTCAAGAAGGTTACCAAGTTGCCCCTTGATGTGCATCTGATGATCACCAATGCCGATGCGTTTATCCAGGATTTCGTCGAGGCCGGTGCCGACTACCTCACGGTTCATGTTGAGGCCTGCCCGCACCTTCACCGCACGATTCAGTCGATTAAAGAACGGGGTGCTAAGGCCGGAGTCACCCTGAATCCCGCTACACCCATCGCGTTGCTGCAAGAGATCTTGGGCGATGTCGATCTCGTGTTGATCATGTCGGTGAATCCAGGATTCGGGGGACAGAAATTTATTCCATCAGTGCTCAAGAAAATCGCCGAAGCCCGGGCACTCTTGGACAAGATCAATAGCCGGGCACTGCTTGAGGTCGATGGCGGCGTGAAGGTAGATAATGCACGGGAGATTGTCGCTGCCGGCGCAACGACTCTCGTGGCTGGATCGGCGATTTTTTCCCAACACGACTATACGGCCACGATCGCAGCTATGCGAGCGGCCGCAGAGACGGTCGTTCAACCGGCGCCCCGCGTAGCGGTTAATCGATAGGCCATCGAGGGTGGACATCTCCGCAGTCATCGACAGCCTTCATCCTCTCGAAATCAAAGTCCTCACGACGTTGGGCACTCGTCCGCCCGGAACCGCCTTGGACAGCGAGCAGTTGGCTGCAGCCGCTGAATTGGAGCCTTCCCAACTCAGCATGGCCGTCGAGTGGCTGCTCGCCAAGTCGCTGATCGCGATCCAGACGGAAACCGTGACGCCCATGGTGTCGTTGACCAAGATAGGGGAAGAGTATTATCGGACTTCGTCACCTCTGGAACGAGTCGTCGCAGCCGCGCGCGAAGCGACCGGCACCGGAAAGCGATTGACCATTCCCGATCTTCAGGCCCAAGGAGGACTTGATCCCTCTGACGTCAGCAAGGCCGTCGGACGACTCAAGAAGGAAGGGGTGATCCTGATCATTCAAGGAGGTTGTATCGAAACGACCGGACGCCCGAGCCCGACCGCCGAGATACTCCGAACCCTTCTGCAACAGGTACATGAGTCGTCGAAGGAACTGAAAAGCTTCACGGACGCCGATCGCCAGGTCGTCGAAGACTATGCGGTGAAGCGCGGGAATGCAAAGGAGCCATTCCGTATAGATGAGCGGGTGACCCGGTCATTCATCTTGTCCACGGAAGGTGCAAACGCGGCGGAACAGTTGCTGAGGCAAGGGGTTGCTGAGGAAGTATCGCAGTTAAGTCCCGAGTTGTTGAAAGACGGGAGCTGGCGTCATAAACGATTCCGGAAATATACCATCAGCTTGCGTCCGCCTCGTATCGGAACCGGGAAGAAGCACCCCTATCGTGAATTTCTCGATGCCGTAAAGACCAAACTCGTGAGCATGGGGTTTCAGGAGATGCGGGGGCAGCTTGTCGAGACAGAGTTCTGGGACATGGATGCGCTGTTCATGCCGCAATTCCACCCCGCCCGAGATATTCACGATGTGTATTTCGTAAAGACTCCTACCCATGCCAGCGGCGTGGACGATTCGGTGTTGTCGCATGTCGCCCAGGTGCACGAGAACGGTGCCGCGACGGGCTCCACCGGCTGGGGCTATTCCTTCGATCTGCAACGCGCCAAACGATTGGTGTTGCGGAGTCAAGGGACTGCCGTCTCCGCCCGAACGTTAGCTGCCTCACCGAGTATTCCCGGAAAGTATTTTTCGATCGCCCGGTGTTTTCGCTATGACCAGGTCGACGCTACTCACGCGACGGATTTTTTCCAAGTGGAGGGAATCGTACTTGGGGAAGACATCAATTTTAGAACGTTGCTGGGTCTTCTAAACTTGTTTGCGCGCGAGGTCGCTCAAGCAAAAGAAGTGAAGTTTCTGCCCGCTTACTTCCCGTTTACAGAACCATCGGTGGAGCTTCACGTTCGGCATCCTCGCCTGGGCTGGATGGAACTCGGTGGCGCTGGACTCTTCCGGCCAGAGGTCACATTACCTCTTGGGGTCACCGCGCCGGTGATTGCGTGGGGACTAGGCCTCGACCGGATGGCAATGGTGGCGCTGGGCATCCACGATATCCGAGAGCTCTTCACCGACAACCTGGAATTGATCCGCACGACCAGAGGATTGTTCTAGCCTGCGCTATGCCCACGATCACAATTTTTAAACACGATTTTGAGTCGTTACTGAACTGGACTGAACCGGCAAACCGGTCGGTCTCGATTGAACAGTTGGAAGCGTGGCTCATGCTCGTGAAGGGTGAACTGAAAGGGTATAGCCCAGAAACCGGAGAGTTGCGTATCGAACTGCAGGACAGTAACCGGCCCGATCTGTGGTGTTGCGAAGGGATCGCACGGCAAATCCGCATTAAGGAACAGGGCGGGCCCAAGCCCTACCCATTTTTTGCGGCAAAGTCCAAATCCCGACTGCAGGTCATCGTGAAGCCTGGCATCGAAAACGTGCGCCCGTACGTTGCTGCTTGTACCGCCACGGGTTATCGGGTGACCGATGAAGGGTTGGCCCAGCTGATTCAAACCCAAGAAAAATTGGCGGAGATCTTCGGCCATAAGCGCAAGACCGTTTCGATCGGGATCTATCAATTGCCCAAGATCACATTTCCGGTCAGCTATGAGCTTGTGAAACCCGACGAAGCCCGGTTCACCCCGTTGGGGATGGAGACGGTGATGACCCTCTCGGAGATTCTGATGGTGCATCCGAAAGGGTTGGAGTATGGAGCGATTCTGGCCGGAGAGAGCCGATTGCCGATACTTCGAGATGCAGCGAAACAACCGCTGTCGTTTCCTCCGATCATCAACAGCCGGGAAGTCGGAGAGGTACGAGTCGGAGACGATCAGCTCTTCGTCGAAGTGACCGGTACGGACTTGCCCATGGTTATCTTGACCCTGAACATTTTTGCGGCCAATCTAGCCGATCGGGGGGCCATCATCGAGCCGGTTGAAGTTCAGTACCCATCAGGCACGCAGCTGGGCAAGCGAGTCAGGACCCCGCAAGATCTTCGGAAGCAGAAGACCATCCCGATTCAGACCATCGAGCAGGCGCTCGGTCAGAAGCTTGGCATCACGGCCGTCAAGCATGCGCTTGAGACCTACGGGTATGAGGTATCGCCTGGGAAAGGCGCCGTCAAGGCGAAGTTGCCTGCGTATCGGCAGGATCTGATGCATGCGATGGACGTCGTTGAGGATGTGGCGATGAGTCTGGGGTATGCCGAATTCACGCCGGTCATGCCGGCACAATTTACAGTGGGAGGTTTATCCGGGATCGAACAGATGTCGGACCGTGCTCGAGAATTGATGGTGGGGCAGGGGTTTCAGGAAATCATCTCCAATATTCTCGGTTCGCCGAATCATTATTCCGGCTTGATGCGGCTAGAAGGTACAGACTGGGGACGGATGGTCGAAGTCGACAACGTTATGTCTCTGAGCTTTAGTTGTCTCCGCCAATGGATGTTGCCTTCACTGCTGCGTGTCGAGACCGCTTCGAGCCGGGCGTTTTATCCACATCGCCTCTTTGAGGCCGGTGAAGTCGCGATTCCGGACAACCATAGTGAGGTGGGTTCTCGGACGGAAACGGTCTTGGGTGCCGTGATTGCCCATGCGGCGGCACATTTCTCAGAAATTCATTCTTGTCTGGATGTGCTGTTCTACTACTTCGGCAAGGAGTATAGTCTCGAGCCCGTACAGCATCCGTCTTTTCTGGAAGGCCGCGCAGGCCGGATCATCGTTGCGGGTGAACCGGTCGGTGTCATCGGCGAAGTCCATCCGGAGGTTCTCGAACGCTGGCAAATTGCGATGCCGGTCGTTGCGTTCGAAGTGAACCTCTCCCGTCTCGCGGATCCATCCTGAGATAGGAGCAATGATCAGCTAAATGGGAAAACTCCTCGATTGGCGAGGGGCTTATGTTGTAGCAGGCGCCAGCTGTTGCTTGGCGAGGCCAACAAGCTGCGTAAACCCTGCGGCGTCTTTGATTGCCATGTCCGAGAGGACCTTGCGATCCAGCATGACATTGGCCTTTTTAAGAGCGTTGATGAACCGCCCATAGCTGATCCCTTGCGCTCGAACTGCCGCGCTGATGCGGGCGATCCACAATTGCCGGAAGTCCCGCTTGCGATTCTTGCGGCCGGTGTACGCGTAGGTCAGTCCTTTATCTACACTTTCTGTCGCGGAGCGAAACAAGCGGCTCTTCCCGCCATACTGACCTGACGCCAACTTGATCCGCTTCTTCCGCCGTTGCCTGGTTTTTGGTCCGCCCTTTGCGCGAGGCATGATTCATTACTCCTTTTGAGTCCTGAGATTCGTAATACGCAGTGATCGTCCTATTCGTAAGGTAGTAGCCGGCGCAATGACGTGGCGACCGTCGGGTCGACGACCGCGGTTCCACTCAAGCGGCGCTTATGGTCATGCCGTTTATGTGTCAGCAAATGGCGCTTGCCGGCCTTGCGGCGGACGATTTTTCCGCTCCCGGTCTTGGCGAATCGCTTACTGGTTCCCTTGTGTGTTTTGACTTTCATCAGAAGATTCCTTTGGTTGATCAGCTACTGCATTGCCCATCAGTTCTTCGGAGCCACAATCATGATCAAGCTTCGTCCCTCCATACGGGGGGCATACTCGATTGTGCCGGCTTGGGCCAATTGTTCGATCACCGAATTCATCACGGCACGACCCATTTCTTGATTGGCCATTTCTCGCCCGCGATAGGTGAGGGTCACCTTGGTCTTATTGCCCTCTTCCAGAAAGACTTTCATCTGCCGGACCTTGATTTCGAGGTCATGCTTATCGGTCCGTGGGCGCAGCTTGATTTCCTTCACTTGGGTGGACTTTTGATGACGCCGGCTCTGATGCTCCTTTTTACTCAACTCATACTTGTACTTCCCATAGTCCATAATCCTACAGACTGGGGGAACGGAGGTGGGAGCGACTTCAACCAAGTCATAGCCATTTTCTTGAGCCTGGCGAAAAGCGTCCGGCGTCGGAAGAATGCCCAGTTGCTCTCCACCCGGGCCGATTACACGAACTTCCCGGACTCGTATCTCACGATTCACGCGTAATTTGGGGACGATAGGCCACCTCTTTCTTATTATGTATGTTGAAGTTCCCGCTGGGTATGTTGGGTCTCGGTTCGTAAAAGATCCACTACCTCAGCCACTGTCATAGTTCCTAAGTTGGCTCCACTTCGGCCGCGCACCGACAGTGTGCCATTTTCCACTTCACGCTTTCCCGCGACCAACATAAAGGGGACTTTCGCTTTCTCTGCCTCACGGATCTTGAACCCGATCTTTTCATTCCGGAGGTCCGTTTCGGCACGGAATCCGGCGGTCTTCAATTGCGCAACCACGGCCGCGACGTAGTCCTGCTGATCATCGGTGATATTCATGACCATTGCCTGCACCGGAGCCAACCAGGTTGGAAACGCGCCTCCATAATGTTCGATCAAAATACCAAAGAAACGCTCGATAGATCCCATCAAGGCCCGATGGATCATGATCGGGCGATGGGCTTTCCCATCGCCTCCGATGTAACTCAAATCAAACCGCTCCGGATTGTTGAAGTCCACCTGGACGGTAGAGCATTGCCATGAGCGACCCAGTGCGTCTTTGATCTTAATGTCGATCTTGGGGCCGTAAAATGCCCCGCCTCCCGGATCAAGGTGAAAGGAGATGTTGCGGCTCTTCAATGCTGCTTCCAGGGCGCTGGTGGCTAGTGTCCAATGTTCATCGCCGCCCACCGACTCCTTAGGCCTCGTGGACAGGAATACTTCAAACTCATTGAACCCGAACGTCTGCAATACGAAAAAAGTAAAATCCAGCACCCGGCTGACTTCACTTTCCATCTGATCCGGACGGCAGAAAATATGGGCATCATCCTGTGTGAATCCTCGCACCCGCATGAGCCCGTGCAGGACGCCGGTCCGTTCATAGCGGTACACGGTACCCAATTCTCCGTAGCGAATCGGAAGCTCCCGATAGCTGCGCAAATGCGATTGGTAGATCATGATATGGTACGGGCAATTCATCGGCTTCAACTGGTACTCGCTGCCTTCCAACTTCATCGCCGGAAACATATTCTCTCGGTAGTAGTCGAGGTGCCCGCTCGTTTTCCAGAGATCCAGGCGTGCGGTATGCGGCGAATACACCAGGTTGTAGCCATCACGAATATGCTGTTCTCGCCAGAAGTTTTCAATCAACAGGCGGACCGCCGCGCCTTTGGGATGCCAGAGTACCAAGCCAGGCCCGATTTCATCCTGAATGCTGATCAAATCCAGTTCTTTCCCCACTTTTCTGTGATCGCGTCGCTTGATCTCTTCCAATCTGGCAAGGTAGGCATCTACTTCAGCTTTCGTCGGGAAGGACGTTCCGTAGATCCGCTGTAACATCGGATTGCGTTCATCACCGCGCCAATATGCCCCGGCTGTATTGAGTAACTTGATGGTTCCGACGAAACCGGTCGTAGGGAGATGGGGGCCGCGGCAGAGATCCACGAAATCGCCCTGTGTGTACGCGGTAATGGGCTCTCCATCGGGAAAACCTTGAATAATCTCCACCTTGTAGAGCTCTCCACGAGCTCTGAAGAAGTCAATCGCTTCCTGCTTTGTAAACTCTCGCCTCGTAATGGTGAGATTACGCTGAATAATCTCGGCAGCGCGAGCCTCTATTTTCTCCAGATCTTCCGGGGTAAAGGGACGGTCAAAGGCAAAGTCATAGTAAAAACTGTCTTCCAGCGCCGGACCGATGGTCAACTGTGCAGAAGGGAAGAGTTCCTTCACTGCCTGAGCCATGATGTGGGTGCTGCTATGGCGGTAAACTTCCCGACCGTCTACACTGTCGAATCGGATCGGTTCAACTGTTGAACTGTCTGAGAGGGGCCGTGACAGATCAACGACGGCCCCATCCACTTTGGCCGCAAGGACATCCTGACCTGCGATCCCCAGCGCAGAAAGGGCGGCTCCCACCGTCTTTCCGGTCTGAACGTCTCCGCTTGGACCGTCTTTAACCGCAATCTTCATAATCTTTATGGAACTGATCGCCGGCATAAGAAACAACAAAGGCACCGCGCCTCCTAGAGGCAGTGCCTCGGCTTGAATGGTAGGCGCGGACGGTCTTGAACCGTCGACCTCTACCGTGTCAAGGTAGCGCTCTCCCCCTGAGCTACGCGCCTATCAACAAAGGAGGCATGCTAATATAGCCTCGCTTACAGTGTCAAGAAAACGAAAGAGAAGGTAGCATTCCAGAAGGAGAACGCTACCTTCTCTCTTTCAACCGTAGGGCAACCGTCGGTCGACGATGATTACTTCACGGCAGAACGAAGCTCTTTCCCGGCTGAAAACTTCGGGACCTTCGCCGCTGGAATTCGGAGTGATTCGCCGGTTCGTGGGTTTCTTCCCATTCGAGCTTTCCGCTTTGAGATCGTAAAGGTGCCAAAATTGACAAGGGAGACGCGCTGCCCCTTTTTCAGCGAGGAAGTGACCGCTCCGGTAAAAGCTTGAAGGGCAGTTCCCGCCGCAACTTTGGTGATTCCCGCCGAAGCGGCCATCTTGGCGATCAGCTCTTCCTTTGTCATGGTGTCCCTCCTTAATGAGTGTTGAGAGAAATATGGAACGTGATTCCAGCGGCACTTCGCTGACACATCTGTTCAAGCATTCCGATTCGTTTTCATTTTCGTCTGTTTCAGGGGGATATGCAGCTCAACGATCTTTTTTCGCAACGTATTGCGGTTGAGTCCCAACAGTTCAGCTGCTTGTATCTGATTACCTCGCGTTTCCCGGAGCGCCGAAGTAATGAGTGGGCGTTCCACGGCAGAAATCAGGATCGGATGAAGATTTCTGGCCGATCCATTCCGCATCCCTTTCACGAATTCCGCCATTTTCACCTCCAAGTAACTCTCCAGGGACCCATCGCGAGGTTTGCTCTGATGCAGACTGCTCGGTGAATTCATCAGCTGGACCATTTTCAGCGTCTTTCGCAGGACAGCACGCGAGCCATGGATAAAAAGTGTGTGAGATGCGTCAAGGTGATCCTGAAGCGCGCTCGCCGGCTCTTGTCCGCTTCGCGACTCCACGACGACCACATCGAACTGATGCCGTGACACTTCCTTCTGAAGCGTTGTGATGTCCCGAGCGACGGAAATGGAAGCATCCTTGAATATCTGTCTGACCTGTGCCTGTACAGCCGCATCGGTCGTAAGCAAAAGAATAGTATATCCGGATGACGGCACTGGCATGAAGGCACCACGCGAAGAAGAGGGCGGATTATTGCGTAGGGCGTACACGATGTCAATCTGATTTTACGGGGCATGGCTGCCTGCCAAGCAGCTTCCCTCATGCCTTTGCCGGTATAAAACGGACGATCCGTGGAATGATTTCTGGTTTTGTACGGGGAATAGGTTTTGACGACAAATTATACAGCCTGAATACTCGGGAAGAGGTGCATTGGAACTACGTATGCGTCGGCGTCGATCTTGACAGACTGTGCCGTGAGCAGGTATAGATCATTGCAGAATTCCTACCGGAATAATGAAGAATGAACGTGTCGAAACGTGCAACGTATGGAATTATGGCTGCAGTTGACCTTGCGATCAATGCGAAAGAATCTCCCATTCAAGCGCGAACCATCGCGAGACGGCAAGGGATTCCGGTCCGCTTTCTTGAGCAGGTCCTCCATACGCTGAAGAATGCTGGCTTAGTAGAAAGCCACCGAGGCGCTCAAGGGGGGTATCTCCTGACGCATGAGCCAGCGGCCATGTCGATTGCGGATATCTTCGAAGCGTTGGAGGGGCCAGTCTTCCAGCGATCAAGTGTTGGTCTGCGAACACGCGATCGGCATGCGGCAAAGCCCGAACTTCTGCTCGGCGATGTTTGGGATCAAGTGCAACAAGCGGAACGGAAAGTCCTTGAGGGCATCACGATCGAGCAATTGGCGACGCGTCAACGGACGATTGACGCTCAACGTAACCCCATGTACCACATCTGATGATGCGAAGGCTGCTTTCTGATGAGGCAAGGAGATAAAGATGAACCAGGTTGAATCCCTCAGCATCCCTACGATTGTGACGAATCCGATCCCGTCTGCGATCCGGGAGGAAATCGAAACATTCGAGGCTGAAGCGCTACGGACATTGGCCGGAGACGTCTCCACAGATCTGTTTAAGCCCTTTCGTCTCCAATACGGTATTTATGGCCAGCGTCAACCTGGCGTGCAGATGGTACGCATTAAAATTCCCTTTGGCGGCATTACCGCGAATCAGCTCCGTCGGGTGGCGGAACTCGCCGATCGCTATGCCACCGGAGTCGGTCATGTGACGACGAGACAAGACATTCAGATGCATTTCGTGGAACTGAAGGATGTGCCAACCATCATGCGAGGATTGGCCGAAGTCGGGCTGACCACCAGGGAAGCCTGCGCCAATACCGTGAGGAACGTCACGGCTTGCCATCTGGCCGGTGTATGCCAAGGCGAAGTGTTCGATGTCACTCCGTACGCGAAGACCGTGGCCTATCACTTGCTGCGCAATCCCTTGAATCAAAGCTTGCCTCGCAAGTTTAAGATCGCCTTTTCCGGTTGCAAGCACGATTGCGCCCTCACGCCCATTCACGATATCGGGTTACTCGCGGTCAGACGAGCGGACGGGGTGATCGGATTTCGGATGGTAGCCGGCGGGGGCTTAGGCTCTGCTCCGCGGGTCGCCCAACTTCTCCGAGAATTTACTCCAATGGAGGAGCTGATTCCCAGCATCGAAGCCATCATTAAAGTCTTCGATACCCTCGGCAATCGAAAAAATCGAAACAAAGCCCGTATGAAGTTCGTGATCGACAAACTGGGCTTTGAAGAATTCAAAAGACGTTGGGAGGCCGCCTACGTCGCGATGGGATATGCGCTTCCCAGGAACGAGCCGTTGACCCTACTTCAGCATCCGGATGAACCTCCGCCTCTCATCATGCCGAGCCGCAACGGCACGGCCAATGGAAACGGAAATGGCAATGGGGCCCACTCGATCGACCGCGAGACGCCCTTTGAGATGTGGAAACGAACCAACGTTGTGAAACAGAAACAGGATGGGTATGTCACGGCGGCCATCAAATTGTTCATGGGAGATATCACGGCCGAACAGATGGTATTCGTCGCAGATCTGGCCGAACGGTATTCGAACGGCAATCTGCGCACCACTATCAACCAGAATCTGGTGATCCGATGGGTTCCCGCAGATCTGACCTCACATCTCTACGACGATCTGGCCTCCCGCGGCCTGGCGGATCCCGGCGCTGAACTGGTGGAAGACATTATTGCCTGTCCCGGAACCGATACCTGCGGTTTGGGTATCACATCATCGAAAGGCCTCGCACGAGCTCTGGCTGAGGTGTTTCCAGCCGGCCGTGTTCCGGAAGACCTCCAGGATGTGAGCGTGAAGATCAGCGGATGCCATAACTCCTGCGCGCAGCATCACATTTCGACGATCGGGCTGCATGGAGTCGGAAAGCGACTCGGCGATCACGTCGCGCCGCACTATGAATTGCATCTCGGTGGCTCGGTAAACGGCACCGCCAAGATCGGTCAAATGACCGTGAAGTTGCCCGCGAAGGCAGTCCCGGCGGCCATCTCTCATCTCATCGATGTGTACCGGCGCGATCGACAACCGAACGAGAGTTTGCCCAAGTTCATCACCCGAGCGGGGAAGAGCAAACTGAAGGACGAGTTGATTCCCTACACCATCGTGCCGTCCTATCAGGAAGACCCCACGTTCTATTACGACTGGGAAGGGGAAGAAGAATTTATCCTTGAAGATCTCGGCCCCGGTGAATGTGCCGGCGGTGCACTTGAGATGATCGAAAACGGCATCCTAGAAGCCGACCAGGAACTCTATCAAGGGAAACTGCTGGTTGAGAAGCATCAATATTCCGTGTCTGTGAACAAGTCCTACAGGGCAGTATTGGCAGCAGCCAAGGCTCTCCTGGTGACCGAAGGCCTGGAGCCATCGACGGACTCCGAGACATTCAGTGAATTCGACAGTAGGATTGCCCAAAAGGGAGTCGTGCCGTCCATCTATCGAGACCTCAACAAGAAGGTCGGTGATCTAGGTCCGAAGGAGACATCGGCTGAATCGGCGCGTGAAAAAATGGCGTTCGCCAAGACGTTCGTCGATGCTTGTCGCGCGGCGACGGATCAAATGGGAAAGGATCTCAAGTTGTCGGCTGCGAAGGAAGAGAAACCTCCGGTCTTGCCGGCACCGACTGAGACCAAACCGGCTGTTCCAATTCCAACCGGCGCTCCGGTGTACGATCTACGTGGCGTCGCCTGTCCGATGAACTTTGTGAAGACCAAGCTCAAGCTTGAAATGATGGACGCAGGTGAGAAGCTTGAAGTGTGGCTCGATGCGGGTGAGCCGATCAAGAACGTACCAATGAGCCTCAAGAATGAGGGGCATAAGGTGCTGATCCAAGAGGCGCTGGAACCGGAAGCGTCGCATTATCGGATCCTGGTCGAGAAGGTCGAAGGATAAAGGGGTCTGATTTCCTTATGGTTGGGAATGGGCATTCCGAATTCATTGCGGAACTCCAAACCTGGGGTACGACTTTCGAGACGAAGCAGCCCCAAGACGTGCTGGCGGCTGCTATCGAACGATATGCGCAGAAAATTATTCTCGCCTGCAGCTTTGGAGCGGAAGATGTGATCCTGGTCGATATGGTGCACCGCATCGATCCCTCGGTGCCGTTGTTCTACCTCGATACCGATTTCTTGTTTCCCGAAACCTATGCCACACGGGATCGCGTGATCGAGCGATACGGACTTCAATCCGCGCAGGTTATCCAGGTGAAGTCGTTGCTGACTCCACAACAACAAGCGGAGAGCTACGGTGACGCGCTGTGGACACGAGACCCTGACCAGTGCTGCCGGTTGCGCAAGGTCGAACCACTGGCCCGTGTGCTACAAGGGTATGAGGCATGGATAACCGGAATCAGGCGGGACCAGGCGCCGTCCCGAACGGATGCCGGCTTAATCGAGTGGGATCAGAAATTCGAGTTGGTCAAAATCAACCCGTTGGCTCGATGGACCTGGGCGGACGTCTGGACCTACATCAAGGTCTACGAAATCCCATACAACCCGCTGCATGATCAGAACTATCCCAGCATCGGTTGCACCTACTGCACCGCTCCTGTAGCGCCTGGCGACGATCCGCGGGCTGGCCGTTGGAAAAACTTTACAAAAACCGAGTGCGGCCTGCACAAGTCATAACATGCCGTTTCAAGATCTCCTTACCAAGATTGCAAAGGGTCCAAAAGTTTCCAAGGACCTCACCTGGGATGAGTGTAAGCAGGCGATGAAGGCGTTGATCGAGGGAGAGGCGACCCCGGCACAAGTTGGGGCCTTTCTCATCGCCATGCGTTTCAAGATGGAGTCCGTCACGGAATTAGCGGCCTTGACGGCCGCGGCCAGGCACTATGTGCTCCCCCTTGCTGTCTCAAAAGACTTGGCACTCGTTGACGTGCCGACCTATGCCGGGAAACAGGACACATTTCACGCGATTGTTGCTGCATCCATCATTGCCGTTGCGGCTGGAGCATCAGTCATCATGCACGGGTATGACGGTATTCCCGGTCGACCCGGCAGTGCAGGTGTGTTGAGAGCCTTGGGGATTCCGGTCGATGCCGATCCCAAGACGGTGACGGAAGATGTGAACAGAAAAGGATTCGCCTACCTAGATATCGGGCTGTACCACCCGCCCATCTTCAGATTTCTAGAGATGCGTCAGGAACTCGGAGTCAGAAACATCTTTCATCCAATCGCCAGGCTGCTGAATCCGGCCCGCGCGGCGGTTCAAGTCGTCGGATTGTCGCACCCGCCGCATTTCGAAAAGACCGCTGAAGCCTTGCGTATGCTCGGGTGTCGAAGAGCGTTGGTGATCCGCGGTGTCGAGGGTGATCCGGAATTATCCGCATCGATGGTCACGAGAGTCCTGGAATTGCGAAACGAGCGCATCACCCCGCTCGGCGTAGCCGCGAAGGACTTTGGATTGGCGTTCGCCTCGTCGCGGGAGATGGCGGGATTTCCTCCTGATCAGCGGCACAAAGAGGCCGATCTGCTGCGGCGCATTCTTCGGAACCAGGTGCCGGGTGGACCGAGAGAGTGGGTGCTCATGAATGCGGCGATGTTGCTCTACGCGTCGGGTAAAGGGGAATCGCTTTCGGCTTGTTTCCCGGCGGTTCGCGCCGCCATTGAGGGAGGCGCGGCGGCACGCAAGCTCGAAGACTTAGTGCAAGAGCCGGTGGCAGCGTAGGACAAGAGACAGAAGGACAAGTCATGAAGCACCTTCGGCAACTGGAAGATCAAAGCGTCTATATCCTTCGGGAAGCCTATAAGCATTTCAACAATCTTGCCATGCTCTGGTCGATGGGCAAGGATTCAACCGTGCTGCTGTGGCTTGCCCGCAAGGCATTCTTTGGGCATGTGCCCTTTCCGCTCCTCCATGTCGACACGAGCTATAAGATTCCGGCGATGATCGAGTACCGTGACCGGCTCGCCCGAGAATGGCGGCTGGATTTGGTCGTCGGTCAAAACAAGGAAGCCTTGGCGGCGGGCATGAACCATACGATGGGCCGAGTGGTCTGTTGCACCGCGTTGAAGACAAACGGCCTCAAACAACTCCTGGAGAACAAGGGGTACACCGGCGTGATCCTCGGTGTCCGTGCCGATGAAGAGGGGACACGGGCGAAGGAGCGCTATTTCTCTCCGCGTGATAAACACGGAGACTGGGATTTTCGGGATCAACCGCCGGAGCTCTGGGATCAATACAAAACGACATTTCCGCCTGGCACACATATTCGGATCCATCCGCTCCTCGATTGGACCGAGATCAACATCTGGGAGTACATCAAACTCGAAAATATTCCGTTCATCGACTTGTATCTTGATAAGGGAGACGGGACGCGGTATCGCAGCCTGGGCTGCGCACCCTGTACCACGCCGATCAAATCGACCGCCAAGAACGTGGACGACATCATCGAAGAGCTCCGACATACCACGGTGGCTGAGCGATCGGGCCGGGCGCAGGACGAAGGTCGAGGGATGGAGTTGCTGCGCAAAGATGGGTACATGTGACCATGAACGAGACGACCAAACCATCCGAAAATCTCAATATTGTGATCGTCGGCCATGTGGATCATGGCAAGTCTACCTTGCTGGGCCGACTCTACGCCGATACCGGCTCACTCCCCGACGGCAAGCTGGAGAAGGTCCAGGCCATCTGTCGCCAGCAGGGGAAGGAATTCGAATACGCGTTCCTCTTCGATGCCTTCCTCGAAGAGCAGGAGCAGGGAATCACGATCGACACAGCCCGCACCTTTTTTATGTGGAAGGGCCGGCAGTACATCATCATCGACGCCCCGGGGCACAAAGAATTCCTCAAGAACATGATTTCCGGGGCGGCACGCGCAGAAGCCGCGCTGTTGCTCATCGATGCGTTGGAAGGAGTCAAAGAACAGTCGAAGAAGCACGGCTACCTGCTGTCGCTCCTGGGCGTCAGGCAGTTTGCTGTGGTCGTCAACAAGATGGATCTGGTCGGGTACCGGCAGGACGTGTTTGAGGGAATCGAGAAGGAATATCGGGAATTCCTGGGACAGTTCAAAGCCGTGCCGTCGCAGTTCATTCCTGTAAGCGCCAAGCTCGGCGACAACATCGCCAATCGTAGCGGGCAGATGTCATGGTACAGCGGACCCACCGTTTTGGAAACGCTCAGCGCGTTCCAGAAAGAAGCCGCTCGTTCGGAACAGCCTCTCCGATTGCCGGTGCAGGATGTGTATAAATTCGACGCCCGCCGGATCATCACCGGCCGCATTGTCTCTGGACGCCTGAAGGTCGGCGATCACCTCATCTTCTCGCCGTCCAATAAGCGGGCCACGATCCGGACGGTGGAAGCCTTCAATATTGAGCCGCAACCGACCGAAGGGCAGGCAGGACAGTCCATCGGGGTGACGCTCGACGAACAGATCTTCGTGGAGCGGGGAGAGGTTGCCTCACTTCAGGCACACTTGCCCCTAGTGTCGACTGCGTTTCGTGCCAATCTGTTCTGGCTCGGCAAGCGGCCGTTGGAAAAGGGCCGCAAATATCTCTTGCGAGTGGCGACCAAGGAAGTGGACTGCGAAGTAGCCTCGATTCATCGGATTATCAACACGATGGATCTGGCCCAGCAACAGGGCAGCAGTACGATCAACAAGAACCAAGTGGCAGAACTGACCTTGCGCACAAAAGCTCCGGTCGCGTTCGATCTGTCCGCGTCGTTCGAAGCGACCGGACGTTTCGTCCTGGTCGACGAATACGATATTGCCGGCGGCGGAATCATCACCGAACTGGTCCACGACGATCAGGAGTTCCTCCGCGAAGAAGCCAGACGCCGCGACTTCGCCTGGGTCAAAGGCGAAGTGACGGTTGAGGATCGTGCGCAACAGTATGGTCATCGAGCGGCGGTGGTTCTGATCACCGGGGGGAGGCATACCGGCAAATCATTCCTGGCCAGAAAGCTCGAAGGCCGTCTCGTGGCGGATGGGCGTCACGCGTACTTGTTGGATGGGGAAAATCTTCGCCGTGGGCTTGACGCGGATTTGAGTGAAGAAGAGCGGGGACAAACGACGGAAATGGCTCGGCGCTATGGCGAAGTGGCGCGACTCCTCACCGACACCGGCCTCATCATCGTCTCCACCACGAACCCCTTTGGCCTTGCCTTTCGAGAAGCCGCACAGGCGATCAGGACCCTTGTCCATCCCGCGCCGGTCATCGCCGTTCACATGAGCAGGTCCGAAGAGGAGCCCCCGCCGAATACCGATGTGGTCCTCAGCGGCCCCACGGATTTCGACGCAGCGACTGCTCGCATCCTCGAAGAACTGAAGCGTCGGGGTGTTCTCGCTCAAGCCATCGGGGCGAAACCGATCTTCCAGTATTCGATCTAGATTCGACTATCCGCGCGAGCCCCCTGAGATACTGCGGCAGCCTCCTAGTCTTATCAGTCCAGAATTTGGAATTGCCTGCCTTCCTCCCGCGCCTCTCAGTAGTTTGACTCACCGAAAATCCGTGTGATAGCGTAGCCTTGAAGCAAGTTTTCGCGGATCGCTGGAACAGGAGTCTATATGAAATTTGTATGCATCAACTGCGAAACCTATATGGGGCTCGAAAAGGTTGAAAAACCAGAGGAAGGCTCGCTCGGAGTCTTTTTCGCCTGTCCGTCTTGTAACGCGAAGTTTTCGATGGTGACCAATGCCGGCGAAACGAACATGATGAATGCCTTGGGGTTGAAACTGGGAGCGCGGGCAGAGCCGGCGGCCTCTATGGAAGGTTTACGCGCTTTAGCGGGAAACGGTCAAGCGGCTCCCACCGCAACCAAGCAAACTCAGAGTGCGCCGGCTGTGTCCACGACAGCAGCGTCACCGGCGAAAGCTCCTGAGAAAGCGAGTGGCTGTCCGTTCTCGGCAATGGTAGCTGAGATGGGCCTGACAGCCGGCGGTAAGCCCGAGAACGGCACCAACGCCGAATCTTCCGAGTTCACCTGGACACCCGATGCCAAGGAAAAACTTGATCGGCTGCCTGCCTTTGTCAAACCAATGGTCCAAGGCAGTGTCGAGACGTACGCGCGCAAGCACGGGTTCAAGACCATCACGCTCCAAGTCATGGACGACTCGAAGAGTGATTCTCCCAACGGCATGACGTGGTCACGGGAGGCCGAACAGCGGCTCGAAAACATTCCGGACTTTATCCGACCTATGGCCCGAAAAGAGATCGAACGTCTGGCAAAGGAACGTGGGGTGTCGACCATCACCGCTCAAGTGATGGACGAGGCGAAAGACAAGTTCATGAAATTCATGTAAGAGCATGTATTCATAGCGGACAACGTAAAGGCCCATCCGGCCGTCTGGATGGGCCTTTCCACTATCTACGTTCTCCGTACAGCGGCTCTCGTATGAAGCGGTGGATTTTCGCGCTCTCTCTGTTTGTTCTGTTCGTCCTTCCGCTTACCCGGTTTCTCGACGGGTATGCCCTACAGCTTGCTCACCCCGATGTCTCTCGTGGAACAGGTGCGACGCATACTCCTCACGATGCACATGGGAATGATGATTGGGAGGGCTCAGCCCAAGGCGTCGCCTATTCGGAGTTCAATCATCGCTTCGCCGGACTGTTCGTATTACTCTTCGGACTGGCTGAATTTGGCCACGCGCTGCGGTATCCGATACCGCTGTGGTCCCGCTTCGTTCTGCCGGGTGCGCTTGCTGTGATTGGGGGGTTCCTCTTGGTATGGAGTGATCATGAGGCTTGGCCGATCGGGTCCCTGAGTTTTATTCAGACATTCTCCGGACAAGATCCGGAAATTCTCCAGCATAAATTCTATGGGGTATTTGCCGCCACCGCTGCAGTAAGCGAGACGCTTCGCCGAGTCGGTTGGGCTCGCCACCCGGCCTGGGCGGCTCCATTGGTATTCTTCGGCCTGACCGGCGCACTGCTTCTCTTTGTTCACTCGCACGGAGATCACCCTGCCAATTCGATGATCGCGCTTCACCATACTCTTCTAGGAAGTCTGGGTGTTGGTGCTGCCGTATCCACTGCAGTGGTCTCGTGGACATCTGGAGCATCAAGCCATCCTGGGAAAAAGTGGGAATTGGCCTGGGCGGGATTTGTGATCTTAATCGGTATTCAGCTTCTCCTATATTTCGAGTAAAAGACCTCCGGTGAGCTTCCGGAATTGACACCTTTCTGAGGCCTGTGTTACGTCTACCCCCTCGTAGGCTGCATAGCCTTATTACACATCTCTAACCGCCTAGAGCGTGAGGCCGGGTAGAGGAGGGAACACATGGGTGGACATAGTCACTGGGCAACGATTAAACGGCACAAAGGAGCCCAGGACGCGAAGCGCGGTAAGATCTTCACGCGAATCATCCGGGAGCTCACTATTGCGGCTCGGTCCGGAGGGGATCCTGATGGCAATCCCCGGCTGCGTCTGGCTATCGCGAAGGCGAAGGAAGCCAACATGCCTGGCGACACAATGAAGAAAGCTGTCCAGCGAGGGACAGGGGAATTGCCTGGGGTATCCTATGAGGAGTTTTCTTTAGAAGGGTATGGCCCCGGAGGGACGGCAGTTCTTCTGGAGATCACCAGCGACAACCGGAACCGGACAGTGGCGGAGATTCGAAGCCTACTGACGAAGAATCATGGCAATATGGCCGAGGCTGGTGCCGTCGCTTGGCAGTTTCACAAGAAGGGGCTTATCTCGATTGAGAAGGGGAAAGTCGATGAGGATACCCTTCTCTCGTTGGCGCTCGACGCCGGGGCGGAAGACGTGAAGGTCGGTGAGAAGAGTTATGAGGTGTTCACCGATCCTCACGACTTTGAGGCCGTGAAGAAGGCGCTGGCGGACGGCAAGGTCGACACGACGCTTGCGGAAATCACCTATGTTCCCCAGAATACCATCAGGCTGGAAGAAAAACCTGCCGAACAAATGCTGAAATTGATGGAAGTCTTAGACGAACACGATGATGTTCAGAAAGTCCATGCCAACTTCGATATTCCGGATGAGGTCATGGAAAAAGTTGCCGCAACCGCGGCGGGCTAACCGTTCATCAACTCCCAACGTTCCGGTCCTCGGATAACGAGACGACATGATCGCCTTTCTCACGGGGCGGTTGGCATTCAAAGCACCTACTCACCTCACGCTTGATGTGCATGGGGTTGGGTATGAAGTCCATATCCCACTCAGCACCTATTACGCGCTCCCGAATCTCGACGAAGTGACCGCGCTGAATATTCATACGCATCTCCGGGAAGATGCGATTCAGTTGTTCGGCTTCCTCTCGCAAGGTGAAAAGGAATCGTTTTTGCTACTGACCAGCGTATCGGGCATAGGTCCAAAACTCGCCCTCAGTGTCCTGTCGAGCTTATCGGTCACCGATCTGGTTCGTGCCATCCAGACCGAGGATGTCGAAAAGCTTGCCACTGTTCCAGGCATTGGGAAGAAATCAGCAGGCCGCATTGCGCTGGAACTGAAGGACAAGGCTGACAAGATCAACGGTGCACGCCCCCGAACCACCGATGCTGAGGTCCCCCCGGTGGATGGGCCTTATGAGGATGCTTTCTCCGCTCTGATAAACTTGGGCTATCGTGCTCAGGATGTCAGAGAAGCCTTGAAGCGCGTAATGAAGGCGACGACCGGTTCGCTCGCGCTGAAGGAGCTCATTCGCGAAGGCCTCAAGGAGCTTGCAAGGGGGTAGGATGATGCCATTCACGATCAAGAATGCTGCCAACCTTTTTATGTGCAGTGTGTTTATCGGAACGGCCCTGGTCGCCGCGTTTCCACTCATAAGCGTCGCGCAGGAGGGTGCGGAGCCGAAAAGCACCAGAATGACTTGCGGAACGTGTCCGGACGGGTATGCGACGACCGGTGTTACGCAATCACCGGAAATTTGCAAAGAGGGTGACCCAACCCTCGTACAGTGTGTGCCGCTTGGGGTCAACATGCTGGGAGTGTGTGGGGGATGTCCCGAAGGTTATGCTGAAATAGGCAGTTCCTCGGTTCCTGCGCGATGCGGGAGTAAAGATGGTGGCCGGCTGACCCAATGCCAGTTGCGGAAGATGGAGACAAACTTGCCTGACCCGGGACAAGGCTACAAAACGTGTCCCCCGGATTGCGGCAGCACGGCAAAGCCTGGACAGGGTGCGCTGCCCCCTCCCCCGAAGTATCAACAAATGCAGGAGAACAAAGACAAATGAGTATTGCGCCATGACTGAGCGGTTCGTGACCAATTATGCCACAGATGAAGAGCAAGGTCTGGAGAATGTCCTCCGGCCTCAAACGCTCAATGAATACGTCGGTCAGGAGAAAATGAAGGAGTCGCTGCGAATCTGTATCGAAGCGGCCAAGCAGCGGCGGGAGGCGCTCGACCATGCCATTTTCTACGGACCGCCAGGCCTCGGCAAAACGACCATCGCTCACATTATCGCCAAAGAAATGGGGGCGGCATTGCGTTCGACCTCAGGTCTGGTTCTCACCCATGCCGGAGACTTGGCAGCGATTCTGACCAATCTCCAAGAACATGACGTGCTTTTTATCGATGAAATTCATCGTCTGCCCGCATCGGTTGAAGAAGCGCTGTACCCGGCCATGGAGGACTTTCAACTGGATCTGGTCATCGGCCAAGGAC
The DNA here is from genome assembly GCA_024760545.1 of Nitrospira sp. Lineage (NCBI taxonomy): Bacteria > Pseudomonadati > Nitrospirota > Nitrospiria > Nitrospirales > Nitrospiraceae > Nitrospira > Nitrospira sp. The sequence continues at coordinate 1,911,658 of CP060501.1, read as the reverse complement.
CTGCAACAAGGACCGTCAAGCTCGATCTCCCACAATTTACACTCGTGGGGGCGACGACACGGGCCGGATCCCTGACCTCCCCATTGCGGGATCGATTCGGATTGGTCTATCGGCTGGAATTCTATGGGCCATCCGAGCTGGAGGCCATTGTGACCAGATCTGCCGGAGTGTTGGGCGTCGGAATCGACCGGGAGGGGGCCGCGGAGATATCGCGACGGGCTCGTGGAACGCCGCGGATTGTGAATCGGCTGATTAAGCGCATCAGAGACTATGCCCAAATCAAAGCGGGCGGGCATATAACTGAGCAAGTCGCCAAAGAGGGGCTGGTCTGGGTGGGAATCGATGAAGCCGGATTCGACGATATGGACCGCAAGATTCTTCTAACGATCATCGAGAAGTTCAATGGAGGACCCGTGGGTGTTGAATCCCTGGCAGCAGCGGTTCAGGAAGATAAAGGCACGATCGAAGACGTATACGAGCCCTATTTGATCCAAGCCGGATTTTTGGACCGCACCGGACGTGGTCGACAGGTCACACGGTTGGCGTATGACCACTTTAAACGATCGTCTCCCTTGCTGATGTAACGGCAGGCTCCGACCTCCTGGTCTTCTAGCGCTGTCCTTGCAATAGATTCCGCCGTTCCTGTAAAATCCTCCACTTGTCTATGTGATCCCCCTTTCCCTCACGGGGATGAGGCAGTCCTCCCGAATTCGGTGCCCGAGGCTAGGCTCATCATGCCAAGAGACATGTCGGAATACCGTAAAGAAATCGATAGGATCGATGACGAAATCATTCGGATGCTCAACGAACGGTCGAAGAGTGTGATCGAAATCGGAAAACTCAAGAAAGAAAAAGATGCCGAAGCCAATCTGCATACCGCCGGCCGAGAGGCTGAGATCATCGAGCGACTCACGAAGCTCAATACAGGCCCTTTTCCCAGCGACGCCATCCGATCCGTGTATCGCGAAATCATGTCGGCTTCCTTGTCGTTGGAGGCACCTCAGAAAGTAGCTTATCTGGGGCCGAGGGCAACGTTTACCCACATGGCCTGTATGCAGAAGTTCGGCTCTTCTGTCCAGTATATGCCTGTCCACAGCATCAAAGAGGTGTTCAGCGAGGTCGAGCGAGGTCGAGCCAATTTCGGCGTAGTGCCGATCGAAAACACGACAGAAGGTGTGGTGAATCACACTCTCGACATGTTTATCGATTCCAACTTGCTGATCTATGGGGAGATTCTTCAGGAAGTCTCACATCACCTCCTCTCGAATTCCGGGCTTATCGAGGATGTGAAGAAAATCTACTCTCATCCGCATGCCCTTGCGCAATGTCGGAACTGGCTCGAAGCGAATCTTCCACATGTTCCAGCGGTTGAAGTGGCCAGCACCGCTCGAGCCGCCGAATTGTGCATCGATGAACCGACGTCGGCTGCCATTGCATCGGAATTGGCCGGCCAACTCTACGGGCTGAAGGTGATCAGAGCCCGCATCGAAGATAACCTCAACAATTTTACGCGTTTTCTGGTCCTGTCGCAGAAGCCGTCAGAAAGGACAGGGAAAGATAAGACGTCGCTGATGTTATCGGTCAAGGATAAAGTCGGCGCACTCTATGATTTGCTCCGTCCCTTTGCCTCTCACGGGATCAACATGACCAAGATCGAATCTCGCCCATCACAACGGAAAGCGTGGGAGTACATTTTTTTCGTGGATGTCGAGGGCCATATCAATGAGGAGCGGGTCAATCGAGCAGTGGAAGAAGTCAAAGGACGTTGCCTCTTCATGAAGATTTTGGGCTCCTACCCAATCCATAGCTGACCATGGCACTACAGGTCCATCCAGATATCCTCTCGCTCAGTCCGTACGTTCCCGGTAAACCGATCGATGAGCTACAACGGGAGCTTGGCCTCAGCCGCGTCATAAAGCTTGCCTCCAACGAGAATGCACTCGGGCCTTCACCGAAAGCATTGGCGGCGCTGAGCGGCGCGCAGGATATGCTGCATCGATATCCGGATGGAAGCGCGTATCAGCTTAGGCAGGCGATCGCAGATCGTTGGAAAGTGTCGGGAGAACAAGTCATCCTGGGAAACGGATCGGACGAGATCCTTGGACTGTTAGCCAGGACGTTCTTGACACCCGGTGACGAAGCGGTCATGGCCGATCACACATTCGTGATCTATAAAATGGAAGTCACGGCAGTCCATGGTAAGCCGGTGATCGTCCCTCTTGTCAATTGGACACATGACCTCGAGTCGATGGTACGGGCAATTACGCCCAAAACGCGATTGGTCTTCCTCTGCAATCCCAATAATCCCACTGGGACGATGGTATCGGCGGAAGCCGTCGATCGATTCATGGCCCGGGTGCCGGAAGATGTCATTGTCGTGTTCGACGAAGCGTATTTTGAATATGTCCGCAATCCTCAATTTCCCGATGCGATGGCCTACGTGAAACAGGGGCGGAACGCGATCGTATTGAGGACATTCTCCAAAATATACGGACTGGCGGGGTTACGAATTGGGTACGGTATCGGCACGTCGGAGATCGTCGATTTTCTGAATAGAGTGCGGCCTCCGTTCAATGCCAACAGTCTTGCGCAAAAAGCCGCACTGGCCGCATTGGGAGATGACGAGCATGTGGCCAGGAGTCGGGCGGTCAACGTGGCTGGGATGGAACAGATGGAACACGGGTTGCGCGCACTGGGAGTGACCGCGATCCCGAGCGAGACGAATTTTCTCTATTTTGATGCACAGCGGAATGGGAGACTGGTGTTCGAAGCGTTGCTGCGAGAGGGGATCATTGTGCGGCATATAGACGGAACGATGCTTCGTGTCACCATCGGTCAGCCCGACGAAAATACGGCCTTCCTTCAAGCACTCAAAAAAGTGTTGGATGGGGGAGGGTAAGAAATAGTGAGGGAATCATGATCATCGTGTTGAAGCCGGAAGCGTCGGAAAGTGAAGTAGACCATATTATCGACCGGCTGAGAGATCTCGGCTTGAAATCGCAAATATCCACCGGTCAGGAACGCACGATTATCGGCGTGATCGGAGACGACCGAATCCTGCACAATCAGCCTCTAACGGCGCTTCCTGGCGTGGAAAGTGTCCTGCCGATCCTTGCGCCCTGGAAATTGGTCAGTCGTGAGTTTAAGAAGGAAGCGACGATCATCGACGTCGGTGGCGTAAAAATCGGTGCCAAAAAGCTGGCCATCATGGCCGGGCCCTGTGCGGTTGAACGGCTTGAACTCACGGTGGGCATCGCACACGAAGTGAAAGCCGCCGGAGCCGCGATTCTTCGTGGCGGAGCCTATAAGCCTAGAACGTCGCCGTATTCCTTTCAAGGTTTGGGTCGTGAGGGGCTGGACTACTTGGTCGAAGCAAAAAAGCAAACCGGACTGCCGGTCGTCAGTGAGATTCTGGACACCAGAGACATCGAACTGTTTCTTGAGAAGGCGGACATTATTCAGATCGGCGCTCGGAACATGCAGAATTTCGAGCTTCTGAAGGAGGTCGGCGCGTACGATAAGCCGGTGCTCCTGAAACGAGGCCTGTCCGCGACCATCAAAGAATTTCTCCTGTCGGCTGAGTACATCATGTCGCGCGGAAACCAGAACGTTATGCTGTGCGAGCGGGGCATTCGCACATTCGAAACGCAATATCGCAATACGCTGGATCTTGCGGCCATTCCCACGTTGAAGGAGCTTTCGCATCTGCCGGTCATTGTCGACCCCAGCCATGCCACCGGAAAGTGGGACCTGGTCGCTCCGATGTCGAAAGCCGCAGTTGCGGCCGGTGCCGATGGTCTCCTCATCGAAGTCCATTCGAACCCCGAATGTGCCCTGTGTGACGGTGAAGAGTCCATTAAGCCCTCAAAGTTCAAAGCCCTGATGGGCGACCTTAGGAATATCGCGAAGGCCGTTGGGAGAGAACTGTAGAGACACGATGGCAGTTCATTTTAGGCAAGTTGCGATCATTGGGGTGGGGCTGATCGGCGGATCGCTCGGCATGATCCTTCGGCGAAAAGCGTTGGCCGATCATGTTGTCGGGGTCGGCCGGCGTGTCGAGAATCTCAAGACCGCCGTTGCGCTCGGGGCTATCGATCGGTACGTGGCCGATCCGCAAGAAGGCGTGCGCGGATCGGATCTGGTGATATTGGCGACGCCTGTCGATACCTATGAGCGTCACCTCCGTGAATGGGCCCATTGTCTCGCTCCCGGTGCAATAGTCAGCGATGTAGGCAGTGTGAAGGGCACCTTGGTCGAACGGTCCGAAACGGCCATGCCGATGGGTGTGCATTTTGTGGGAGCCCATCCTATTGCAGGGAAAGAAAAGACGGGAGTTGCAGCGGGGTCGGATCAGTTGTTCAAGGGCGCACGCTGTATTCTCACCCCGACGAAACGAACTGATACCACTGCGTTGGAGCGAGTGAGACAATTGTGGGAAGAGACCGGCTCGATTCTCCTGTCGATGGATCCGCATCTGCACGATCAAATCCTTGGAGCAGTCAGTCACTTGCCCCATGTGGTGGCGTTCGCGTTGATGAATGCCCTGGCCGAGCTTCGGGATCAGCAGCTGCCTTCTTTGGATCTGGCCGGCCATTCCGGCGGCGGATTGCGCGACACGACGAGGATTGCTGCGAGTTCGCCGGAAATGTGGCGCGACATTTTCTTGTGGAATCGAGATAATGTGGTGTCCTATATCGACAGGTATGGACGGGCCTTGGACGAATTGAAACAACTGATCAAGGCTGGAGATGCAGCCGGAATAGAAAAAGTGCTTGAGCGGGCCAAAGGCGAACGTGAAAAGCTGAACAGCTCCTCTCCGAGCAAATCATGACATCATTGACGATCACCCCTGGCCGGCCACTTAGGGGAACGACTACAGTTCCCGGTGATAAGTCGCTCACCCATCGGGCCATCATCCTCACCGCATTGGCGGAAGGAACGAGCACGGTATCGGGCTATTGCCAGGGCGAAGATTGTTTGAACACGATGAGGGCGTTTCAGGCGCTCGGAATTCCTATCAGACAGACTCCGACCGAATTGGCGGTCCATGGGAAGGGGTTTTGGGGGTTATCCGAACCAAACGCTCCGATCGATTGTGGAAACTCAGGAACCGGTATTCGTCTGCTCACGGGCCTCTTGGCCGGTCAAGATTTTTTTTCGATCCTCACCGGCGACGAATCGATTCGACGCCGTCCCATGGGGCGCGTTGTCAAGCCATTGCGCGAAATGGGGGCGGTCATCGGAGGGCGCAAGGGCGGGGAGTTGGCTCCGTTAGCGATCACAGGGTCCGGTCTTCGCGGTATTGAATACACGTCAGCGGTGGCCAGCGCGCAGATCAAGTCGTCGCTGCTTCTTGCCGGCCTCTTCGCTCAAGGAAAGACGCGTTATAGGGAGCCGAGCCTGTCGAGAGATCACACTGAACGGATGTTTCAGTTCTTTGGCATTCCTCTCACAAAAGAAGAAGGGACCCTGGTCTTGCAGGGGCGGCCTTCGGTCGGATGGCGAGGAGTTCAGGTCACTATTCCCGGGGATTTCTCTGCTGCCGCGTTCTTCATCGTCGGCGCAACGATCGTCCAGGGATCAGACATCACCATTCGCAATGTTGGAATGAATCCGACCAGGACCGGCCTGGTCGAGGTCATGAGAAAGATGGGGGCCGATATTCAGGTTCTGGGTCAGCGAGAAGAGGCCGGTGAACCGGTGGGGGATCTTCGCGTGAAGTCAGCTCCACTGAAGGGTGTGACGATCGGTCCCGACCTCATTCCGAAAACAATCGATGAATTTCCCGTGCTGTGCGTGGCTGCGGCTGTGGCGGATGGGGACACCGTGATTTCCGGCGCGGAGGAACTACGGGTCAAAGAGAGTGATCGTATTGCGACCATGAGCGGCGAGTTGAAGGCCATGGGGGCTCTCATCGAGGAACGCCCGGACGGCATGATCATCAAAGGGTTGGGCCGAGGTCGAGAGAATGGCCGACTGAAAGCGGTGGGTAATGCCCAGAGCCATGGAGACCATCGTGTGGCCATGTCTCTGGCCATCGGCGGGCTTACGGCGGAACAGCATATGTCGATTGCCGACACGGGTTGTGTGGACACGTCCTTTCCTAATTTTGAGGGGGCGCTCGCGCAACTGTTGGCGGATCCTGTATAAGCAGGTGGCTGCGGCTGAAGAGTGTGAAATGGAGACGCACTGAGTGGTTATCGCAATTGATGGACCAGCCGGAGTGGGTAAGAGTACAGTGGCCAAGTTGTTGGCGACCCGCCTTGGGTACCTCTATCTTGATACCGGGGCATTGTACCGAGCCGTTGCATGGAAAAGCTTGCAGTCAAACACACATCCGACTGATCACGAACAAGTGGGGAAGCTGTTGCAGACGACCTCGATTCATATGCAGTTTCAAAGAGGCTCGATGCAGGTCTTGGTCGATGGCATCGACGTCACCGGCGAACTCCGGGCACCCGACGTGACGGCTGCCGCGTCCATCGTGTCCGCCATTCCGGCAGTTCGCGAATGGCTGCTGCCGATTCAGCGTCAAATCGGCCAGCGAGGCTCGGTCGTCGCGGAAGGGCGCGATGTCGGCACAAAGGTCTTTCCCGCGGCTCCGTTCAAATTTTTCTTAGACGCGGATGCCAGTATACGAGTCGCAAGACGGCACCGTGAGCTGGTGGCTGCGGGACGCGGCGGGGCGATTGAAACGACGTTTCAGGATTTGTCCGACCGGGATCGGCGCGATCGGACCCGTTCGATCGACCCATTAATTCCAGCGGCTGACGCGAGATCGATTGATACCTCCACCCTCAGTCCCGAGCAGGTGGTGGAACAGATGATCGCGGCTGTGTCGACCGGGTCGTGAGCGGGATCGTCTATGGGTTCTTGTGGGTTTTGGCACGGGTTGTCGGCTGGATCTGTTTTCGGTATCGAGTGGAAGGACAGATCCCTCGCACCGGCGGCGTACTGATCGCCGCGAACCATGCCAGCTACCTCGATATCCCGCTACTCGGCTGTGGGATGACTCGAAGGGCCTGGTATCTGGGACGGAATGACTTGTTCCCGATCCCGGTGTTGAACAGGATTTTGCAGGCATTGGGCTGGATTCCTGTGCGACTAGGGCGTCTCGACCGGGAGGCATTTGGGAAAGCGATCAACCTGATTCGATCAGGTCAGGTGGTGGTCATTTTCCCGGAAGGCGGGCGAAGCCATGATGGCCACCTCCGGCCGCCGAAGGCGGGTATTGGAGTGATTGTGTCGCAGACGGGGTGCCCGGTCGTCCCGGCGTATCTCAAGGGGACCTTCGATGTGCTGCCCACCGGGGCTCGGTGGCCTCGATGGCGCCAAGTTAGGGTGCGATTTGGGGAGCCCCTCATGTTCGAAACAGGGGCTCGGAAAGAAAGGGCGGAAACAAAACAGTTTTATCAACAGGTCAGCCGTACGGTGATCGAACAGATTGCAGCTTTGGGTCAAGTTCCCGTTCCAAGAGGAAAGGATGACCCAGCTTCGGAAACACCGAACAGGCCGACCGCCGGGGTTCACAACGCTGAGTGAACCCGGCGACTTCACCATCAGCACCCGACGAAGGTCGGAAGAGTAGGATGTGTATATGGGTACGGTATCCAACAGCAGTGACGCTCAGTTAGACCGCAACGCCTTGGCCGCGTTGTACGAGGAAACGTTCCGCAACCTGGAAGAAGGCACGATTACAGAAGGCCGTGTGGTGGCCCTCACCAAGGACAAAGTGATCGTCGATATCGGCTACAAATCTGAGGGGATGATCCCAAGCGACCAGTTCTCATCCGAGGAACTTCAGAACCTCAAGATCGGTGATCGCCTCCAAGTCTACATCGAAGAATGTGAAGATGCGGACGGCAATCTGGTTCTTTCCAAGGAAAAAGCGGACAAGATGAAGATTTGGGAAGAACTTGAGAAACTCTACAAGGATGAGAAGAGCATCGAAGGGAAGATTGTCTCGCGCATTAAGGGCGGCATGATGGTTGATATTGGTGTCAAGGCGTTCTTGCCGGGCTCGCAGATTGATCTCCACCCTGTTCGGGATCTGGATGGGCTCGTTGGAAAGACCTTCCCCCTCAAGATCATCAAGATCAACCACCGGCGGGGTAACGTCGTCGTATCCCGGCGCGTATTGCTGGAAGAAACACGGGATAAGAAACGACAGACGACTCTGGCTAATCTCAAAGAAGGTCAACTGATTCAGGGGACGGTCAAGAACATCACCGACTACGGATCCTTCATCGACCTCGGCGGGATCGACGGGTTGCTTCACATCACCGACATGTCTTGGGGGCGAGTCGGGCATCCATCGGAACTGTTTACCGTGGGAGATAAGGTCGAAGTCACGGTCTTGAAATACGATCGTGAAACCGGCCGTATCTCTTTGGGGCTCAAGCAGAAAAGCGCGGATCCTTGGACCAATGTCGCCGGCAAGTATCCGATCGGCACCAGGGTCCGTGGTCGCGTGGTCAGCCTGACCGATTATGGAGCGTTTGTGGAACTCGAGCCGGGTGTGGAGGGACTGGTCCACGTTTCAGAAATGTCGTGGACACACGAAGTGCGGCATCCGTCGAGAGTCGTGTCGGTCGGCGATCAGGTCGAAGCGGCGGTACTGAACATCGATCCGGCAAGCCGCAAGATTTCCTTAGGAATGAAACAGACGGCGCCCAATCCCTGGGATATGATCGAGAGTAAGTATCCGATCGGGACTCGCATTGAGGGCAAGGTGAAGAGTCTGACGGATTTCGGTGCCTTCGTCGGACTTGAAGAAGGGATCGACGGCCTCATCCATATTTCAGACATGTCGTGGACGAAACATATTAAACATCCTTCCGAGCTCTTCAAAAAAGGGCAAAAAGTCGAAGCGATGGTGTTACGCATCGACAAGGAGAAGGAGCGACTTTCATTGGGCTTCAAACAGTTGAGTCGTGACCCCTGGGATGAAGCGATCCCATCGAGGTATCACGTCGGTGACTCGGTGACCGGCAAGGTGACGAAGGTCGCCGATTTTGGGATCTTCATCGAACTCGAGGGCGGAGTGGAAGGATTAATCCATGTCAGTGAATCCGGTCTTGAATCTTCCATGAAGCTCGAAGAAAAGTTTAAGTTGCAGGATGACGTCGCGGCAAAGATAATCAAAGTCGATCGAGAAGAGCGCAAGATCGCTCTCAGTCTTCGCGACCATCAACTGGACTGGGAACGCAAGCAGGTTGATGACTATCACTCGACACAGGGTGTGCTGGACCAAAGCATCGGTCGGGCCGCCAAGCAGAGCCGGAAACGGTCACAAGCGGAAGATCAAAACTAGGTCGGTTTTCATAATGGTGCAGGGCATGTGTAATGGCGGATGACGTGACACAGACCGAACGCCCTCCCAAGCGCCATGTGTTCCGCAAGGCCTTTTGGCTGTTCATGGCGGGGGTGGGGATCTTGGTCCTGATGAATGTGTTTTTCCCCGATCTCGACTTGTCCAGTGAGGATCGGATTGCATTGATTCGAGTCGAAGGCGTCATCTTGGATTCGCAAACGACTGTCGGAGAGCTGAAGCGATTCAGCGAAAACCCGTCCATCAAGGCCATCGTTCTACGGATCGATACCCCGGGGGGCGGTGTGGTGCCGTCGCAAGAGATCTATGATGCGGTCAAGCGAGTTCGAAGCAAGAGTAACAAAGCCGTCATTGCCTCGATGGGCAGTGTCGCGGCATCGGGAGGGTATTACATCGCTGCCGCAACAGATCGGATTGTGGCCAATCCTGGGACGCTCACCGGGAGCATCGGCGTCATTATGGAAACCGCCAACGTGGAGGGATTGCTGCAGAAAATCGGCGTGGAAGGGGTCGTCATCAAGAGTGGAAAATATAAGGATGTGGGTTCTCCTCTGCGCAAGATGAGTGCGGAGGAGAGGGCCTTGCTGCAAGCCGTGATGGACGACGTGCATAAGCAATTTATCGAGGCTGTGGCTGAAGGCCGTTCGATGGAACTTCGGACCGCTCAGGCGTTGGCCGATGGCCGAATCTTTACCGGACGTCAGGCCAAGGACGCAAAACTGGTCGACGAACTTGGAGACCTCGAAGATGCCATTCAATTGGCCGCTGAGGTCGTCGGAATCGAAGGAGAGCCGAAGGTTGTTGAACCCCGACGCCGGTTCTCGCTGCGTGAGATCTTAGACTCGAAGCTCAGCATGATGTTTCCAAAATTGGATATTCAACCGGGCGTGAGTTTGAAGTATCTTATGGCCTTTTAGCTGTGTCGATGCGGGCTGGGTGTTCATCGAAGCGAAGGGAGAGTGGACATGACCAAGGCGCAGATCATCGAGCGGGTTTCTGAGCAAGTCACCACGTTGACCAAGCGACAGGCGGAAGTGGTCGTCAACACGATTTTCGATTGTGTTCGGGACTCGCTGAAAAATGGCGACAAAACGGAGATTCGCGGCTTCGGCAGCTTTCGCCTGCGAGCTCGTCGGATGAAGGAAGGGCGGAATCCAAAGACCGGAGAGACCGTAGCGGTACCGGCCAAGCGAGTGCCGTTTTTCAAAGCCGGTAAAGAGTTGAAAGAATTGCTCAATCAATAGCGTCAGTCTTCATCACGAAGGACTTATGTCGACATCAGATTTCTCTCAGTCTGCTGCCACGGAAATCCGCTGGACCGACGGCGCACTCAAACGGATGGAGCGGGCGCCCATATTTTTGCGCGGCATGGTTCGCCGTTTGGCCGAGAAGAAGGCCCGAGAACTTGGATATGGAGAAATTACGGAGGAGATCCTCGAACAGTTCAAGGGCCAGATGATGGGACGCATGGGAGGGGAGAGCGGGATGACGGCAGCCGCCGAAGAGATGGCTGGCGGGCGTCTCCCCTGGACTGCTACAGCGAAAGAGCGATTGGCCACCGTGCCTGAGTTTATGCGGGCGATGATCAAGCAGATCGCGGAGGAGGTTGCGAGAGAGCGAGGGCATCTCGAGGTGAACGTCGAGTTGTTCGAGAAGGTCGAGGCGCTTGGTGATGTTCAGGAGGTCGGCGGACCCCCAATGGAATGGACTGCGGAAGCGGTGGAATTGCTCCAAGACAAGCTGAAACAATCGCCGCCCATCGCGTTGGATTTCGTGACCGACATGTTGAAGCGCGACACTGAGGATCTGGCCAGGGGGGAAAATCTGACTCGTATCGATGCATCGGCTTTACGGGATTTATGGGATGCACCGCAAGCTCGGGTTGGTTGGACCGATGAAGCTTGGAAGCGTCTTCAAACATCCCCTGACTTCGTGCGCAGTGGAATCAGAAAAGCCGCTGAACGGCGAGCCCGCAAGTTGGGATTGAAGGAGATCGATTCAGACCATCTGACGGTCTTTCGGAATCAGGCGATGATGAAGGCCGTCAAACGTATCCGTTCATTCGGGTACCAAGAGTTGACGTTCGAGGCCTTTGACACAGCTCTCCAAAAAACCAAGCGTTTGCAAGGGAATGATCAGGCGGAGAAACGTCTCCAAGAGATTCGCGGCCACTTTGCCGACCCATCGACAAAAAAGCCGGAAGGAGGCACGCTCGGAGCCGACCTTATGGATCGTTTCCGTAAGTATCTCAAGGGCGAAGGCACACTCTGACCGCCGACACTTCCTGTCCCATCACATTCTGCGCGGCCATCGACAACAAATAATTCGATCGCGAAGCGGTCCGGTCAGTGGGTCTCCACCTGCTGGGGCCAGAACTTGTGCCGGATCTGAGGGAGTGGTTCGTTATCGAAGTTGGGGATGTCGTAGAGACAACGATCGATCGTCGCGACTTCCTCTTCAGTCAGCGGTAATGTCACTTTTTTCTTCCAGAACTGATCAAGCGTAAAGTAGTCGGCCGACTGAGGTTTCTGAGCCAACAACTCCTGCATTTTTTTGAAGCCCGGCGTATCCACACCAGGGACGCGCCCCTTGTTCCGATCAAGACACCACATCAGAACTTCGGCGATCCCATACATCGTGATGTCGACATTCACTATAGTGCTCATGCTTATCCTCCTAAAATAGAACGCAGCATCATAGCGTAAGCGGATGCTGAAATTCAAAGGCTGATGTATGGGCACAGCAGATTGCGAGGGAGAAGACCGCCTCTGTATACTGAGCTTTCTGGTACGGGCACTCATAGGTCTTCTGGTCCTAACAGCCTAAAATCGTGGGGATAGTGTGCTTGTGAAACGGAAACACCCTGTGGAGAGGTTGATCCTCGGCGTCGCTTTGCTGGGTCTCTTGGCCGGTGATGGTTTCTGGGGTTGCTCAAAGACCGACCCCTATACTCCGCCGGATCCCTTCTATTACTTTGCCAGTTACAAAGTGGGCAAGAATCCGACAACGATCACCACCGGGGACCTGAATCAGGATTCATTCACCGATCTGATCACCACGAACATTGCAAGCAATAGCGTGTCCATTCTCTTGGGCAACGGTGACGGAACATTTAAAGATCAGGTCCAGCTCCATGTCTGCCAGGAACCGCGTGCCCTGGCAATGGGCGACTTCAACGAAGACGGGCATGCCGATGTCGCCTTGGCTTGCTCCGGCGGCGATGAAATCTCGCTCTTACTCGGCCATGGGGATGGAAAGTTTGAAGAGGGTCAACGGTACCCGGTCCATCGCACACCGATCGCGCTAGCCACGGACGACATCAATGGCGATCACCATGCTGATCTGGTCGTCGCGCTGCGCAACGACAAGATTAAGGTCTTCCTCGGCAATGGAAGGGGTGAATTCCGGCATGGCGTTCAGTATGAGTATGGAGACACGCCCACATCGGTGGCTTTGTCGGATCTCAATGGTGACGGGAGACTGGATTTAGTCGTCACAAATGGGGGCCCTATGTCGAATGCCGTCTCAATTTGGCTCGGCAATGGCGACGGTTCATTTCGCGATCCCAAAGACTATCCCACCGGACACCGACCCCTCGGTGTGAGCTTTGCCGATTTCAATAACGATCAGCATAGCGACCTCTTGGTCATCAATGGAGAGAAGGACAGCTTCACCACATTTCTCGGCAACGGCAATGCGACATTTCGGCCAGGCAAAGATTCGGGTGCCGACGCCGGACCCAACTTCGGCTTGGCGAGGGATTTTAATGGCGATCATTTAGTGGATGTCGCCATCGTCAACCTTCAATCAAATGATCTGTCCATCTTGTTCGGAAAAGGCGACGGGACCTTTCATTACCCTCCGAGAAACTACCGGACGAAGTCCGGCCCGTTCGCTCTTTCATCCTTTCGGGTCACGACGAGCGGGGTGGAGGAACCGGGGCTGGCCATTGCCGACAACGGAAGCGGGAGTGTCTCCATCTTCCTTCACCATGGTCTCAAACCGGTTGCGAAGTCGGATGCGAAAGAGTAGTGGACCGACCGATCGCCATCTATTCTTGACAGCCCAGGGGCCCTTCGCTAGAGTGACCGTTGGGCAAAACCACAGCAAGATTTACGAGCCTAACGATGGCACTTCGATCCTTCGCATGGTGGTTCATGATTGGGGCCTTGATGACCCTCTCCGTCCTGATGGTGCAGGGCGGGATTCGCGATTTATGGGAGGGGACTCAACCGGCTGGAGGCACAAATGTGTTCGTGTATTTTGGCACGACCCTCATCGGTGGGGGATTGCTCGCCGGGTGTGTCGCGTTAATCATGAATCGCCTTCGGTAGTCGGAGAGAGCGGGACATGTATGCAATGCCTCAAGTGCAGAGGGTTCATGATGGTGGAACGTCACTATACCCTGATCAACAGGAGAATATACGCCCGCTGTCTAAATTGCGGGTTTTGGATTGATTTAGCCGATCTCCTCAGATTTTTTCATAAAGTTCTTGATAGTGGGCGGAAAGGTGATAAAGTACGCGAATCGTTCATTTTCTAAGAGAGGCGGTCGTTTTTGGCTCAGAAGGACCCCATTCGACCTGACCCTCTTTTGCAGAGCTGGGGCCGAACTTTCTACTGCCTCAGTCTACTTGCGGCATTCTCTCTCCCGTTGATCGGATTTTCGATCCATCCTGCCTCTGCGATCGAGGCGCATTCCAAGAGCCAGGTCATCCACACCGTCAGCTATGTTCCGCAACCTCTCCCGTGGAAGCGAGTTCCTGCGCACAGTATTCTTCTGAAGGAATTGCGGTCAGGCCGTGTGCTGTTCGAGCACGAGACTGAGAAACGTTTGTCGCCCGCCAGTCTGACCAAGATCATGTCGGCTCTGGTCATTCTGGAGAAAGGCCGCCTGGATGATCTGGCAACCGTGAGCAAGAATGCCGCACGCGCTCCGAAGACTCATCTGCGCTTAAAAGTCGGCGAAGTGTTTCGTCTTGGGGATTTGCTGAAGGCCATGATGATGGTTTCGGCCAATGACGCCTGCCTGGCGGCCGTTGAGCATGTCGGAGGCGATGAAGAGCAGTTTGTGATGTTGATGAATGCGAAAGCAGCTGCGCTCGGTTTATCCGATACGCATTTCAGTAACGGCTGCGGCTTTGACAGTCCCGATCACTATTCGACGGCGGAAGATCTTGCCAAACTCAGCGAGGTGGCGATGCAGAACGCCGTGTTTCGAGAGCTTGTGAGAGAAGAGCGGGAGATTATCACGCCCGTCAGTGGATACCGTGCGTATGTCCTGCATAATACGAATCGCCTGCTTGGTCGCGTTCCCGGTGTAGAAGGGGTGAAGACGGGGTTCACATCCAAAGCCGGCAGATGTCTCATTGCCAAAGTCTCTCAAAACGGCAGCGATTTGCTGCTCGTCATTCTGAACTCGAACCGCCGGTGGAATACCGCTAAAAGCCTGATCGACTACGGTCTTCGTATGACCACTCCCATCCAATAGCCTCCTTCGTGGCTTCTTGTGTCATGGCCCATTTCCGAGCCGCCGAACTCATACGCGAGTAGTACGGATGTACACGATTACTCCTCGAGGGATCGACGGTTCCTTGCGTCAACTCGTCGGTCGGCGATAGGGATCAACGGAAGGACTCATGCGGCTGGGCAAACTCGATGTTGATGTCTTTCCCCAGATAGTTCACCTGGAAGCCTTGTTTATCATAGGCCAGGACCGCGCCCATCACGTTTTCGTCGCCATACTCTTCCTTGCCCAGTAACTTTCGAATGTCTTCCGGGCTTTCGCTGGTGAGCACGTTTCGAAAGATGCCTCGTGTCTTGTGGGCGAACCGATTATTGATGAAGAGCAGATCGACCTTGCCGTCCTGAATGCGAACCCCCGCCATCGGGCCGGTTGGTTTGCGTTGGTCAAGCAGGAAGATGAATGCGGCCTCCTGTTCAGCCTTGATTCCAGCAATCTTTTCATTCACGAGTGTCTCGATGGCTTTGGTTTCGGAGTCGCCGAGTTTAACGCCGAAGAGCGAAATGTCGGCGCTCGAAATGGTCTTTGATTCCATGACATCGTTCTTACTCAATTCATACGGCTCGGCATGCGCTGAGCCCAGCGCAAGAAGAAGAGCTGAAAACAGGATGGTTGACAATCGCGCGGCGCTCACCATGGCTTGCTCGTTTCGTTCTTTCTGAGATCAGCGAATGGCCTGAGTGGTCGTACCCGGTAGGCTTCTACACGACATGGGCATCATTGTAGCCAAGCGGATTCTAACCTGCAAGGAACGGCACGTATAAAAGACGGCTGGACATCGTCCGGTGAAGGGAAATCTGTCGGTGCGTAAGGGTCATGAGTGCCGCTCTGTGGCCAGCAACATCTCGCCGAGTCGACGAAGCCGGAGAAAGTACGGCTGACAATCAGCGTCCAATTCCCCGGTCAGATCGTCCAGATCGCCCAAACAATCCTTCACAATGGCAAGCCGTTGATGATCGAGACCCTCGGAACTGTCTAGGTAGTAGACCACACAACCGCTGATGACGGTATCGAGCGTCATCAATTGCCCCTCGTGTGGGCTTGAAAACTGAGGCCATCCGTTGGCGCAATGTTGTTCCCACGCGGTGGCGATCATATTCCGAGTCATGAGGTGCCTCTTCGCTTCTCCGGCATGTGACGAGGAATCACCCTAGCGCAGGAGGAAGTCGCGGAGCAAGTATCTAGGCATCAGATCGACAATGAAGGTCGCGGTGGAATCGTGCGACTAGGGGTACAGCCCACGTTGAAGGTGGGCTTGAGCGACTTGATCGATCCCGCTCATCAGCGCCGCCATGCGCATCGAAACTCGGCGTTCAGTCGAAAAGTGAAGCGTGCGTTGAAAGGCGGATGTGATGATTTCTTGCAGCCGATGCTGGATATCCGTCGCGCTCCAGAAAAATCGCTGAAGATCCTGCACCCATTCGAAGTACGACACGATGACGCCGCCGGAATTTGCGAGAATGTCGGGAATCACGAAGATGCCTTTGTCTGCGAGAATGCTGTCGGCCTCCAGCGTCGTCGGGCCGTTGGCACCTTCGGACAGGATCCGGCACCTCAGGGAATTCGCATTTTTGGCCGTGATCTGTTCCGAGAGTGCTGCGGGAACGAGCACGGTACACTCAAGTTCGAGCAACTCCTCGTTGGTGATCGCCTCTCCCAACTTGGTTTCCTGCAGCGGCAGTCCGGGAGCACGGCGAATCACCTCCAGGACATCCAACCCCTTGGCATTGTAGATTCCCCCGCTGACATCACTGACAGCGATTACACGCGCGCCTTGCTGTTGCATGATGCGAGCGGTGTGTGAACCGACATTCCCAAATCCTTGAATGGCCACCGTGGCCTTCTCCATCGACAGCTTCAGATGTCGCAGGGCTTCCTGCGTGACATAGACGACTCCGCGCCCTGTCGCTTCTTCCCGGCCCAAGCTGCCGCCGAGCGACAGAGGTTTGCCGGTGACGACGCCGGGGACGGCATATCCGACTTGCTGACTGTAGGTATCCATAATCCACGCCATGATTTGGGCATCGGTCCCCACGTCCGGGGCTGGGACATCCTTGTCCGGTCCAATGAGCGGAAAAATCTCCGCCGCGTAGCGCCTCGTGAGCCGCTGGAGTTCCATGGAAGACAGTTGTTTGGGCGCAACCTTTACTCCGCCTTTTGCCCCGCCATATGGTAGACCGGCAAGCGCGCATTTCCATGTCATCCACATGGCGAGAGCAGCTACCTCGCCAAGGTTCACGTCGGGATGGTAACGCAAGCCTCCCTTTGACGGGCCGCGCGATGAATCATGCTGAACCCGATAGCCCGTAAAAACTTCCACATGTCCGTCGTCCATTCGGACCGGAAGACTGACGACCAAAGAACGTTGAGGGAGCTTCAGACGTTCACGGAGATTGGAGTCCAGATGCATGGCCTCGGCTGCCTGATAGAATTGTGCGACCGCCAAGCGAAAGGTCGGGGTATCAAGCTCTTGCATCATGCTCCTTTCGATGAACGTCATCGATGTTCGCGCACCGGTGGTCAAGCCACCGCGGACCAATTTCGTGCAAACACCGCCGCAAAGGTTTGAGCGAGTTCCTGCTTGACTGCGTCCACGGAGACCGTTGCGTTGCGCGCCGCCACCATGGATGTCACACGGCAATCGGGAAACCCGCATGGATGAATCCGAAGGAAAGGCGTCAAATCTAAATCCACGTTGAGAGCAAATCCATGTAAGGTCACGCCTTGTTCGATTCGTACACCGAGAAAGGCGATTTTCTGTGGTTCAGGCGTCATCACCCACACACCCGGTTTGCCGGCAATGCGAGAACCGGTAATGTTCCAGCGGCCAAGCAATCGAATGATCACTTCTTCCAATAGCCAGACCAACTGCCTAGGCCCGGTCGCGATTCCAGCAAGCTTAAGGATGGGATACACCACGATCTGTCCTGGACCGTGATAGGTTACTGATCCTCCGCGGTTCACGTAGTGCAGTTCCGCTCCGTTCCCGCACAAGGCAGCTTCATTCCCTCCCCAATGCGATGGTTTCGTCCTTCGTCCCAGCGTATAGACGGCCGGATGTTCAAGAATCAAGACGGTATCCGGTCGAAGATCGAGGACACGTTCCTCATGCAAGCGAGACTGTAATTGCCACGCTGTGAGATAGGGCATCGGCTTGGGAAATATGCGGACCGATCCGGGAGGAAAATGGAGAGAGTCGAAAGCCGGAGACGTGGTGATATTCGGATTGGTCACAGAGCCATCTGCGGAGACCGGTTTATCCATGAAGGCCAAAGTGTACCCACCGTGTGTTTCCAGAAGATGGGATAGCGGAAAGAAACAGCAAACTCGGCATAGAGGGGTAATTGTTGCATAACTCACGATGCAGAGGGAAGTCGGGTTCCGAGGGCAACCTGGTTGCCCTCGGAACGAAGAGCCTACTTGATAGCTGCGAAGAGTTCCTTGATCTGAGGGGTCTTCAGCTTCTTGAGTGCTTTCGCTTCGATTTGGCGGATACGCTCGCGCGTGACGGACAAGCTTTGGCCGACCTGCTCCAGTGTGCTGGCTTCATCGTAGCCGATCCCGAAGCGAAGCCGGATGACTGTTTGTTCTCGCGGAGTGAGCGTGCTGAGGATGCGATCCAAGTGTTGAGTCAACTCACTCCGGTGAACATGCGCGTCAGGTGGTACGGCTTGTTGGTCGGGGATCATATCTCCGAACTGGGTGTCTCCGTCACCGATCGGAGTCTCCAATGCCACCGGCTCCTGAAACGCCAAGACGGTCTCGCGAAGCCTTTCCGGTCTCATGCGCAGCACATGAGCAATCTCTTCCAATCGAGCCGGTCGTCCGAACTGCTGCCCCAGTCTTCGCATCACACGCAGGATACGGTGCGAGGCTTCCGTTTGGTGGACTGGAATGCGAATCGTCCGCGATTGGTCCGCCAGCGCCCGTGTGATGCCTTGCCGAATCCACCATGTCGCGTACGTGCTGAATTTGAAGCCTTTCCGATACTGATATCGTTCAGCGGCTTTCATGAGGCCGATGTTGCCCTCCTGGACAAGATCCAGGAGGCTCAATCCCCGCCCTGTGTAATGCTTGGCGACATCCACCACTAGGCGCAGATTGCACCGTACAAGCTCATCCTTTCCTTGCTCCAGGATGATTCTGGCGGATCGGATTTCATCAAGCACTGCGTTGAGTTGCTTTGCGGTCGCTACCGCTGGTTTGGAGTCAGCATCCAATGGTTTCAGAACGGCAACCAACGCCTTTTCCGCGTTGTCCAATGCGGTGGCCGAAAGCCCGCTCAATCGTCTCACGACTTGGAGCACCTGAAATGTTTCGGCCACAACCGATGACCGTTTGGATTTGAGAAGGGTCTTTATGGCTTGACGGAGAGCGATGCGAATGCGTCTTGTCCCTTGGTCTACGCGCTTGGCAATCACGATCTCTTCTTCTCGCGTCAAGAGCCCGCGTTCGCCGAATGAACGGAAATACAAGGCTTCCAAGAGGAACGGACTGGCCCCCTGACTTGTGCGCATGACCGGCTGGGGTTTCTCATCCGAGCCGGAATCCTCAGCCTCTCCCCGACCGATCATTCCCAACATGCCGCTTGCCTTCGCGTCATCGGCATCGACATCCGGGACGAATGTTTTCTGTATCTCCTCGACTCGAAGTTCTTCTTTCATCGTTTCACCCTCATGTTGGTTGAACGTCATCTATCCTATTAGAGCCGTATTGAGCTGAGAAGATTCAACCCGGGATCTACCTAATCTACGGTTGTTACGAAGCAAAAGGGATGCTGGATTGAAGATGAGAAATCGCAGGTCTAATCAGCTCGAAAAAACAGAATAATTAGAATGAGCTAATGAGTAAGGTAAGGACAAACTGTCTCAGTTATGCGGCATCTATGTAGGATCGGCATCAGCCGCTCGGCCGAAATGCCACACTATTTGGGGAGCAGTCCCTTTATGAATGGTGCAAGGGTATCGATTGGAATCGGGAAAATCGTAGTCGAGTTCTTCTCCGCCGCAATCTCGACGAGCGTCTGGAGATAACGAAGTTGGAGGGCAGCGGGATTTTGACTGATGACGTTGGCGGCCTCAGCGAGTTTCTGCGCGGCTTGAAATTCGCCCTCAGCGTGAATGATTTTAGCGCGCCGTTCCCGTTCCGCCTCGGCTTGCCGGGCAATCGCACGTTGCATGTCTTGAGGAATATCCACATTCTTCACCTCGACCGCGGCGACTTTGACTCCCCATGGTTCGGTCTGCTGATCGATAATCCGCTGCAGCTCGGCGTTGATGTCGTCGCGCTTGGACAGGAGGTCGTCGAACTGGCTCTGACCAAGTACACTGCGGAGGGTGGTCTGAGCTACCTGCGAAGTCGAGTAGAGGTAATCTTGAACGGCCAGCACCGCGCGCTGAGGATCAACCACTCTGAGAAAAATGACGGCGTTCACTTTCACGGAGATGTTGTCTCGCGTGATGACGTCCTGCGAGGGAACCTCCATCGTGACGGTTTGGAGATTGACACGCACCATCTGCTGGAGTACCGGGATGACTAACCGAATGCCGGGCCCCTTCACCGTCTGAAACTTGCCAAGAACAAACACCACGAGTCGTTCGTACTCCATGACGCGCTTGAAACTGGCATAGAGCACGAGTCCCAGGAGGACCAACGGCATGAGCAATGACATGGCGGCTGCTCCTTCTTTTCGGTTAGGTTACCTGTGGGCAGGGGCGACTTTGACCGTCAGTCCCTCAACCGACATCACCTCTGCGGCCTCTCCCTGTCGAATCGGAGTTTGGCTGATCGCCTCCCAGATCTCACCTTGCAGGGCAATCTGACCGCGGGGGTTGAGATCCGTCCTTGCGATTCCGATCGATCCAATCATCCCTTCAGCACCTGTAACCGGTCTGCGGCGCCCCCCCTTGACGGCCGTCCACGCAATGACGCCGATCAGGGCGCCGATCGTCATGACAGTCGGCAACAAAAACGACAGGGACACCTGCAAAAAAGGCGCATCACTCTTGATGAGCAACAGACCGCCCAACGTCATGGCCGCCAAGCCGCCCAATGCGAGTAATCCATAGCTGGTGACGGAGATTTCGAGCAAGAGGAACACGGCGCCAAGTATCACAAGGAGAACGCCTGCATAGTTCACGGGAAGCGATTGGAGCGAATAGAATGCAAGGATCAAACTGATCGCCCCGATGATACCGGGAAGGATTGCGCCGGGGCTGTAAAGTTCCGCCATGATCCCAATCGTCCCGATGGACATCAGGAGATAGGCGATGTTGGGGTCGCTCAGGGTCTTGAGCACCTCCAAACGAGTACCCATCGGGAATTCACGGAGAGTAGCGGTCTCGCCCGATAACGTGATTGATCCATGGGAAAGCGCAATCTTTCTCCCCTGGAGGTATTTCAACAGCGTGGGGATATCCTCGGCGATCAGATCGATGATTTTAAGTTTCAGGGCTTCCTGCTCGGTGGCCGATAGGCTTTTGCGAACCGCATCTTCGGCCCATGATACATTTCGTCCACGCTGTTCCGCGATGCTCTTGATGTAGGCCACCGCATCGTTTTCCACTTTCTCCTTCATCGTGTTGTCCATCTCGCCGCCGCCCATTGCGACCGGGTGCGCGGCCCCGATGTTGGTACCCGGCGCCATGGCGGCCACATGGGCCGCTATCGTAATGAAGACTCCTGCAGAGGCGGCACGGCCTCCCGAGGGAGCGACGAACACGATCACCGGAATCGGTGAGCCGGTAATATCTTTGATCATCAGACGCATGGAGGTGTCCAACCCTCCGGGCGTGTCGAGCTTCAAGATCAGAGCGTGCGCACCGGACGATTGGGCAAAGGCGAGAGCATCGTGCAGGTATTCTGCCGCGACGGGGTTAATGATCCCCTCATAGGTTGCGACGATAATGTCATCGGCATGGGCGGGACTATTGGACAGGGTCAGGCAAAGTGCCAACCCCGGTCCCACAATCGCCGCGGTGAGGCCACGGAGACACGGACTTCTCTTTTTCCGACCATCACGAGGCATCGTGAAAAATGTCAATGATGAGAGGATCTTACGGCCCGCTTGC
Organism: Nitrospira sp.; assembly: GCA_024760545.1. Classification (NCBI taxonomy): domain Bacteria; kingdom Pseudomonadati; phylum Nitrospirota; class Nitrospiria; order Nitrospirales; family Nitrospiraceae; genus Nitrospira; species Nitrospira sp. The sequence continues at coordinate 1,889,733 of CP060501.1, read as the reverse complement.
CACCCTGTCAAGGAATAGCGTTTGGTTGCAAAGCAGGGAACGAACCTCCTAGAATGCGCGGCATGTCAGCATTATCTAGTGGCGAACGTATCCATCTCGTCGATGAAAAGCGGCGACAGTATGCCCTCACGCTGAAAGCGGGAGAGACGTACCAATTCAGCGGGCAGAAAATTGCGCATGATGCACTGATCGGCCGTCCCGACGGATCCATCGTGACGCTCTCGGGCGGCAAAAAGATGGTGGCGATCCGGCCGACCTTCGGAGATTATGTGCTCAAGATGCCCCGAGGGGCACAGGTCCTTTATCCAAAGGATCTCGCGATCATTCCGATGTGGGCAGATATCTATCCGGGGGCTCGAGTGTTCGAGGCCGGAACTGGATCAGGCGCATTGACCATGGCGTTGTTGCGCGCGGTTGGGCCCGGCGGTTTGGTGGTGACGTATGAAGTCCGGGAAGACTTTGCGCAGACAGCTCTGACAAACATTACCCGTTCCATGAATCCAGCCAATCTGGTCACTTTCAGGAAAAACGCCTATGAGGGCATCGATTTGCTCGACGACGAGGTGCCGTTTGATCGTGTCGTGCTCGATCTGCCGGAACCGTGGCAGGTCGTTCCTCATGCGGCCAAGGCGCTTCGATCCGGCGGGATCTATTTGAGTTTTGTCCCCACCGTGCCCCAGGTCATGAAGACCGTCGAAGCGCTCGAACGAGAGACGGTGTTCGGCATGATCGAAACATTTGAGACGTTATTACGAACCTGGTCCGTGCAAGGCAGGAGTGTGAGGCCTGATCATCGCATGGTCGCTCATTCTGGGTTCATCACCGTGGCTCGAAAAGTGGAGCCAGGGCTGCTCGGTTCAAGGGCTGAGCGAGAAGCTGCCCTCGATGACGACTCGAGAGACATGCCTGATGCAGCAGAAGAGGAGCGGAGCCGATGAATAGGTTGGAAGGCAAGGTTGCCGTGGTGACCGGAGGAAACGCCGGGATCGGCGAAGCCATCGCCAAGCGTTTTGCCGATGAAGGGGCGTCGGTGGTTGTGACAGGACGCCGGCAACAGGAATTGGATCGTGTCGCGGCTGTGATCCGACTCAACAAGGGAAAAGTTCTTGGAGTCGCTGGTTCAGTCACGGATGAAGCTCATGCACAGGATGTCGTTCGTCGAACGATCGATAGTTTTGGAAGGATCGATATCCTCGTCAATAATGCGGGTATCGGTGCCTTCGGGAAACGGCTTCACGAAACCGATGATGCCAGCTGGGCAGATGTGCTCGCCGTCAACTTGACGGGGGTCTTCCGCATGACTCGAGCCGTCATCCCCCAGATGTTGAAGCAAGGGCAGGGGTCGATCGTCAATATTTCGTCGATCGCCAGTCTGGTCGGTCTTTCCGGCTTAGCTGCCTACGCGACATCCAAGGGAGGGCTTGACTCCTTGACGCGTGCGCTGGCAGTCGAATATGCCAACGAAGGCATTCGTTGTAATGTCGTGAACCCAGGTCTCATCGATACACCCATGGCGGCCCCCTTGATGGCAAATCCCGACATGCTCCAACCCATTCTCGCTCAATATGCGATTCGTCGTCCTGGGACGCCCGAAGAGGTGGCGAATATGGTTCTGTATCTCGCGTCTGATGAAGCGGCCTGGGTGACCGGGGCGACCTTCCCTATCGATGGGGGCATGACCGTCTACAAGGGGTAACAGGAGCGGCCATTGAACGGTATCGACCGTTGCTGTGAGATGATATGGATATAGACGCTCAGACGAAGTTTTGCGGGGTGATCGGCAATCCGGTTGGACATTCGCTGTCGCCCGCCATTCACAACGCGGCGTTCCGCAAAGTGGGACTCAATTTCGTCTATCTGGCCTGGCAAGTGGACACGATCGGCGAAGCCATCAAGGGACTTCGTGCACTGGGAAACTTTCGCGGGGCAAGCGTGACGATTCCTCACAAGGTCGCGGCAATGCCGTTTCTCGATCATGTCGAGAAGACGGCGCGGCGAATTGGAGCGATTAACACGATCGTCGCCGAAAAGGGCAAGCTCTTTGGATATAACACGGACGCGACCGGATCTCTGCAGGCGCTGATGAAAGGAGGGGTCGAACTAAGAGATCGTCACATCGTCATCTTGGGTTCCGGCGGTGCAGCACGAGCCATTGCCTTTGCACTGGCTGCCGAATCATATGCGGAAAAGTTGACGTTGCTGGGAGTCGACGGCCGTGAACGGGCAACGTTGGCGCAAGATGTTCGCTCTCAGGAGGTGGTTGCGGTTGAGGACGGTCATCTTGATGAAACCGCCCTTCGTCGCGTGCTTCCCGATGCACACGTATTGATTCATTGCACGCCTGTCGGCATGTCTCCGAAAGTCGATGCCACTTGTGTTCCCGCCTCGCTCCTCCACGCGGGCCTTGCGGTTATGGATATTGTCTATAATCCACTGGAGACCAGATTACTCAAGGATGCGAAGCGCGCAGGGTGCAAGACAATCCCCGGGTTGGAGATGTTTCTGAATCAAGCCGTCGCTCAATTCGAGCTCTGGACCAATCAGTCTGCCCCGGTCGATGTCATGCGTACCGTATTGGAATCTCACTTCCAATGAATGTGGTGCTCATTGGGTATCGAGGTACGGGAAAGAGCACCGTCGGAAAGCTCTTGGCGGCTCGTCTGGACCGTAGTCTCCTGTCCACTGACGCAGAGATCGTGAAATCGGCGGGACACACTATCCCAGAGATTGTGGAGCAACATGGGTGGGAGTACTTTCGTGATCTCGAATCTCAGGTCTGTCAGAAGGTGGCTGCCAGTGATGGGCTAGTCATCGACACGGGAGGAGGACTAATCCTTCGATCGCAAAACGTGGAGATCTTGAAAAAGACGGGAACATTGTTCTGGTTGACTGCCTCGGTCGAGACGATAACCGGGCGGATCAGTCGTGATACACAGCGCCCCTCTCTGACCGGAGCCAAATCTTTTGTCGATGAGATCCAGGATGTCCTTCGCGAGCGGATTCCGAAGTATCAAGCTGCTGCCGATCATGTCATTGAAACGGATGGACGATCTCTCACGCAAGTTGCCGATGAGATTCTGGCCCGACTGTAGGCCTCCAGGCCAACTTTCCTAACCTTGACAAGCCTCGCCCTAACATGATTCATGTACGTCGATGCGCCCGTAGCTCAGTTGGATAGAGCGCCGGGCTTCGAACCCGTAGGTCGCAGGTTCAATTCCTGCCGGGCGCACCATAAGTAACTTCAAACATCTCGCCTGTTTATACGATTCTTATTTATCCCAGCTTCATTGTTCTCCCACGAAAGCTGCATAGACCATGAAGGGGACAGTAATATAAGTTGAGTGAATCAGGAGAGGGGGGGGGTTATCACGTGAAGCGGTTATGCCGATATAGTGGGCAAGTCAAGGTGAGCACAAAGGGGCTTCCTCAAAAGATGCGGTCCGTCTGGACTCGACAATGTCCCTGTTGTGGTAGGCTTCTTCAGAAGACGGACCCGATGAGCCCTTGGATCTGCGAATGTGGGTGGGGTCGTTGATGACTCGAGCAAGAGGAGGGACATACCATGATCCCTGTTTTGCACGATGTGCGGGCGGCGTTCTTCTTGGTGGTTGCATTAGCTATGCTGTTGTTTATCTGTGGTGTGGCCGGTTTGGGAACGGTATTGCAACCGATCCGGTGGTCTGATCGGAAAAGATACCGATAAGTCATCTATAGCCATCTCGAATCCTGTGGCTTTACCTCAACCATTTTTCTTGACCTATTCTCTCTTACCCAGTGTCTTAGACTGAGAAAACCTCCCTATTTTCTTAGTCAAGATCAATCGGCTGAGCCGGCCGCCATCTCTTACAACACATTGAAAGTATTATGTTCAGGAGGTCATTGGCCCCTGCCGTGGTGGCAACCGTCACTTTTCCACGACGGTGCTATATTTGTCCCGAGAGGGTAACTCCAGGGCTTCGCACCAGATTTTCACGACACGGAAGTCGCGAACTGATTGAGTGTCTGGATCTAAATGCTGAACGGAGGAGAGCGGTCATGAACAGAGTAGTCATCAAGTCTGGAGCTGTCGTGATGATGGGACTGGTGTTGTTATCAGCCCAAGGCTGTAATACGAAATGGCTCCAGTCGGACGGTGAAGGTGGATCAGGCAGCGCGAGTTCAAAGGTCCCGAGCATTTCAGGTGGAGGGTCAAGCGGGGAGTTGAGCGGATTTTCACGTAATCCGTCTGAGGAACGTCTTGCGCAAGGGGGGTACTCCACGGCGATGAATCCGTCGGGGCTCACCGCTCGCCAGCGCGCCGAACTCACGAAAGAAGAAAAAGCTGCGGTGGAGGCGGGTTTGCAGGACGTGTTCTTTGGTTATGACCAATGGGGCTTATCTGAGGTCGGAATGGAAGCGCTCAACCACGATGCCGCGTATCTGAAGGATCATCCAGGAGCGGTGTTGAAGATTGAAGGGCATTGCGACGAGCGAGGCACCAGTGACTACAACGTCGTATTAGGCGATAAGCGCGCGAAAGCCGCTCGAAGCTATCTTACCGAAGCCGGGGTGAGTTCGAAGCAGGTGATGATCGTGTCATACGGTAAAGAACGTCCCTTTTGCTTTGAACGGGACGAATCCTGCTATCAGCAAAACCGACGTGGCCACATGCTTCTGTCAACCAAGAAGTAGGGTGGTGCTCCGTGAGATGAAAAACTATCGTCGGTCATTTTGGGTAATCCGATCTGAAGGAGGAGTTCTTCTTTGAAAAAACTTGGTTCTCTCTTTAAGTCCGAATCCACTGAGCAGACTCCGCCCAAAACTCTGCCGGAGGAACGCAGGATCCAGCCGCGATTCACCGCGCAGTTCCGCAGCACCTTTTCTGGGCAAAGGCAGGAAGGGCAGGGACGCACGCTGGATATTTCTGTCGGCGGTTGCAAAGTTGAAAGCGATATGAAAGTGGCACAGGGAGCAAGATTTGAATGCCGGCTCCACGTTCCCGGGCTTGATTGGCCGTTGCGGATTGACGAAGTCACTGTACGATGGGTTGATGGAAATAGCTTTGGCGTCGCATTCTCGCGCATTGATCCAGCCGAGTTTGCGAAGCTCAAAATGGTTCTCACTAACCTTGAGCAAGAAGAGTAGTTTTCTCTCCAGCGTCGATCAATCACGCGCACTTCTCCGCAGATTGTTCATCTCTACAAAGCGCCGTTGATTATTGTCCAATTATCGTCGAACTCAGTTCTCAACAAATGCGTTCCAGGCGAGGTTGACACGACCACCACAACTGTCAGAAAGTACAGAATAACTGATGTGTGGATCAAAAAATTCTTGGCCAAACGACAGAGAAAGGAGTCGGGAGTGGAACAGAGGTATGCCATCACTGTGAAGTTTCTGGTCGATGCCGATTCAGCAGAAGATGCCGAAGAAATGGTTGAGACTGCCTGTGAAAAGGCTTCGGCGTCGTTTCCTGAAATGAGTTATGAAGGGATCGAGGATATTGAGGAAGAGGAAGAAGAGTAGCCAGCCTCCGTACAGAGAAAAAGTCCTGCCATTCATTCCACCGATCTCATCTGAAAAGGAAGTCACCATCCTCACGGGCGGCTGTTTTTTGGTGTCTTGAGGCGGTCTACGATCCGGTCAGCGGGATGGAATCGGTTGAGTCCGGTTACATGGGTGGAGCTCTGGGCAACCCTACACGCGAAGCAGCATGAAAGCTGTACGAGGCTCCCATTTTCACGCAGGTTGCTCCGGCCAGCCAATGGTATGAAGCGGAATCCTATCACCAGGAATATTTCGCTCGAAATCCCTTCCAAGGATACTGCCAATTTGTGGCGAGCCCCAAAATCGCCAAGTTTAGAAAGCAGTTTGCCCACTATCTAAAAACTTATGCAGCACGCACTCATCGACTGAAGAATTCAACCAAGATCTCTCGTACCGTCCCAAACACTGCCGGCTTCTGAAATACTTGATGAGTCTTCAATATCACCTCGAAGTGCACGGGGCAAAAGGGCCATTCGTTAGCCGGATTGCCTTGGACTTGGGCAATGATTAAATCCTCGGCTTGGTCGGTAGGTGGCTGGATGACGATCAGAGGGCTGTTTGGATCAAGCAAACAGGTATCGTCCGTCAGCTCTGGTCGGGTTGGACTTGGCTTGCTGATGCGCGCTTGTTGTTGGCCATCTGAAAATACCGTGTCGCCGTCGCGAAGGGGACTTGTTGGCGCAAGTGAGTATAAAACGAGCGGAGCGAGCAGAATAACGAGAGCCGCAATGCCGATTGACCAAAGAGGAGGTTCAGTAGGAGTTTGATCGGAAGTCGAAGGCATGTCTTTGGAGGTATCGTTTCCGGTATTTTACCGCAGGCCGTTACCTTTTTCTTTCCCTACTCCGAGAGCACCGCGGGTGATCGTTCCTCGAGAGTGGTGGCAGGCCTAAGGCATAATGCTTGAGAAGTGTATCTATCCAGATTAGAACAGTTGGTGACGGCTACCGCAAGCCATAATAAATGGCCGGTCAGGGATTATTTTGTTTTGATGGTGTCTTCGCCAAGCAGAGAGGGAAAAGCGACCAGGAAAGAGCAGGTCACTCGGCCTTCAAAAGACAGTTAGTTTGGGTTGTGGTCGATGTCTGAAGACCTGCTCGTCAGCTTCTTGAACAAGACGACGATCTCTCGCCGATCTGGTCGGAATAGACTGCCAAAAAGTCCTTCTCGTGAGGGAGAAACTGCAGTGATGGGTTCGAAATATAGTTCAGTTCGCTGTGGTGCAATGGGTTGCAGCGGAGTTGATCGACCATCGAGTGTAGCCCCGATGCCAGGGTCCGGCGCATAGTTCGTTGGAGATCGATAGTTGCCCAATATGAAATGCAACTCGTCGCCATCAATGAACGTTCCACCTGAGGTTACGAACATCCCACCCGAGGCTACTTTGTCAAGGAGTGCGGTTTTCTGGCTGGTTTGACCGAAGGTCACTATCTCCTCGGATTTGGCTGTTCTCAAACCTTCTGCTAAGTACGGTGCAAAGAAGCTGATTTCAGTATCATTGAAGGCCGGGTGCCGTCGTGGTTCATCGTCCTTAATCAGAAGGGACAAGGCCGATACAAGACGGGGCGGCTCCTCAATCATCACACCGGACAAGACCGCAATCATTTCCTCTGTCGTGATGGCGGCCGGGTGAGAATGCCCTCCGCCTCTTGAAGGATCTACTTCAAGTCTTACAAAACGAGATGCATCATCGTACATGGTTGCGGTCTGAAAAGGTCGGCTCTGGCAAGCCGTAAGGGAGAATAGGAGAGCGACGACAATGTAAAAGATCATGCGGCAGTTCCTCAAAACACGAGAATGCTCTTCCAAAATTACAGAAGCAAGACGGCCATGTTACCGCTCTGTAAAATTGCTTTTCAATCATTACATGTCCGCCCACTCTCTTCAAGAAGACAACAACTGCTTCTTCGACTCTAGCATTCGTCGTGCCGCTATCGGTTCTCTTGATAGGTTCAGGCAACGGCAAGAGGCCTCCCATGTTTTCCAATCGGCAAGTTGCTCAAGACCTCGATCGCAGTTGCGAACGTGTTCTTTCCAATCACTCGTTCGATTCCTCGTTCGCTGACGGGGAGTGATCAAAAGGTATGGAAGAAGTTCCCCACGAGCTGACCAGCTAAGCTCAACTGCGTGAATCGCCATGTGCTGAATGACTGGCGCCATTCCCATCCGGTTCGCCTTGGGATCAGTTCGGTTTTATTGGTTTACAGATTTGTAACTCGCAATTAACACCAGTGTAACAACACAGTTACTCACTGTTTCAGGTATGTGATTCATCCCCCAGCAGAATTAGTTTTGCAACTAGAGTCAACTCCTAGTTGTTGCGGATGTCGCACTTCACGTAGCGTCTGTCGGCGCAACTCTTCTCCTCTAGACCTAAAACCGACAGCCTTTGTACTTACGAAAAGAAGCAGCATGATTTCATCCTCTAAGAAGACGGTTGTGTTCGTTCTACTCTCTTTACTTCACCTTGTCTTTTTGGCTGAACACTCTTCAGCGGAAGACGCTGACCCCTTGGCTACCGTAAACGACGTTTCGACACTGGCTCAACATACTTCGAAGAAGCAGGTCAGCGGTGCCTTCACAATTCAGAGTTCAGAAGCACTGTACTCACTTGCCATTCGCCTGATCGCAGAATTTCAAAGATTCCAGCAGAAGATCACCGTTGATGCGGGAAAAAGAAGGTTCACAGCCGTCACGGAGTTTCTGCAGCCACCGTTCAATAAGACCGGTAAGATCGTGGTGATAGATGATCAGACCTCCAGCTTCCAACTGATTGACGCACTGCATCAGCTCTCTCATTCCGAAGCGAAGGAAGTCCTCACTCAACATGGCATATGAGCCGACCGCGATACCGGTGGGGGCGATACGGTTGCGATGTTTTCTATTCGTACTCGCCCAAGCTCAGGACGGAGCGATTACCTTGGGTGTTTTCCGCGGGCAACTGCAGTCAATGCAGAGATGCCCATCCCCTCACAAGACAAACCTGGATTCAACCCTATATAGAATTATGAGCAGGAGGATCTTGCATGAGAAGTTTGTATGGTACAGCGGGTAATGCCCAAATGATCCTTGTGACAATATTTATGGCTACATCGATCGCGCTGGTACAGCAACCTCTATTGGCTCAGGAGACTTCAACCAGTCAGAAACCATCGCAGAACCCAATAGTCACGGCACAACAGACCGATTCACCGTCTGAGAAGCAAGGATCATCACCGGCTAGCCAAGCCACACCGGGTCGAATATCTCTGGAAGATCTTCTCCTTCAGAAGGGCTCCATCACCAAGGAAGAGTGGCTCCGGATTCGATCAGAGCAAGAATATCAGGCTGTACACCAAACACGACGACTGGACAACTTGGAAGATTGGAAGAGCAGAACCGAAGTTCTTCCGATTCTGCGGGATAAGGTCAATATCGGTCTGAATGCGTTACAATTTCTGTATGGACACGTCAACGCCAATGTTCCCGAAGGAAGAAGTCAGGACAGCTTGTCTATTCGCCGCGCCGAGCTGGTTTTGTGGGGAAAACTGAGCGACTATCTTCCGCGCTGGCATATGTTGATGGAGTTTCAAAGTACGAATTTGACGAACAACACACCCTTATCTGGCACGTCCAATCCGACCGTCGCGACCTTCTTTCGCGAGGCCTATATTGATGTTCGGCCGGTTCAATCTTGGGCGCCCAATCTCAATATCATCAGGATGGGGGTCTTCCGCATGCCCTTCGGTATCTTTACTGAAACATCAGGCGGTTTGCGCGATATCATTAGTTCTCCCTATTTGAATGGAGTGGGAGGCGGTGGTGGACCAGGTCAAAATAGGAATGGCACGGGCGGGGCGATCGAGTTCCTTCAAGAACGTGATTACTTCGTCGATGTTCGAGGCAAAGTCCTGAATCGCCTCGAATACGTGGTCGGTGTCATGAACAACAATAACTTTCAAGCCAACGGCATAGTCAGTAACACGTCCGGGATCGGCGGGGCCAATCAACCGAAGGCCGTGTACACCCGCATCCGGCTTTTTGGCGACGATGTCTCGTTTGTTAGTTTCACCATGATTCAGGGGACGTCAAACAATGCCGGAACATTCATTAATGGTCGTGGCAAAGGCCACTTTGACCGCTATGGGGTGGATTTTCGTTACAACCCGAAGTTTTTGCCTGGCTTCATGGTCTATGGAGAATATTGGCAAGGGCATGACGGCTCGAATCCCACCACGGTGGGTACGGCTGCCAACGGAGATTGTCTTGACACCTGCGGTGGCTCCGGCGCGCCTGGGGCAAATCGACGCACATGGTATGTCCTGGCAAAGTATCTCTTTACGGAAGGGCCACTCGAAAACTTTGAGCCGGTCTATATGTATGAGCAGTTCGATCCGAATACCAGACTGTCGAACGATCTCTATACCAGACAAATCGTCGGCTTGACGTATTATTTTGAAAATTTCCCGCCAAAAATGCAGTCCAAAATCCAGTTCAACTATGAGTTCCGACACCATTCAGGATTGGGGCCGGGTGTGGCGCTCAATGCCGCTACGGACCCATTTGCACAAAACGCATTCTTCCTGCAGTGGCAGTTGCGATATATGTAGTTGACGATGCATGATGGAACGGCGTGAGGAGGTGAATGTGAAAATTTGTAGTGGGCTTCTGATCCTATCTTTGGCTATGGTGAGCGCCTGCGCGCCTTCCCATCATGTGTTTCCGCCCAAGACAACGGAAGGCGTGGATTTCCATTTTGATTTTGCCCTGTGGCACGATGGATCGGCATCTAAAAAAGTTCAACTCGGCGGGCGGATTGTGCGTGCTCAATCTTCCGATGACACGGTGATTATCGTCGTCTCTCAGTTGCCCATCGTCGACCATCCGGCCTACGGTCCAAAGGATAATGGGGAAAACAACGGGGAATTTGTCATCGTCTATCAGGGAACAATCGAGCTGCCGAATCTCCAACCGGGCAATCGAGTGATCGTTGTAGGGGTGACTCGTCCGTGGAAAGTCTTCACCGTCAAGAATCTTTCCCGCAGCTTTCCGGTCGTTGCTGCCCAATGTCTTCATTTCTGGAATACACAGGGACGAGAGATCTCAGACTTTCCTTACTACGAAGCAGGATACGTCACCCTCAAGCAAGAAACGGTCTGTGCAAACGCATCAACTCCGTAAGAGCAGCACCACAGAGGGGGCATGGAGTCCTTCCTTAACGTCGACAAGATGACAAACCCAATCCCCGTTAAGCGTGGCGTCGCACTGACATTGTTTGCGGGGATGGCTCTTTGTGTTTTTGTCAACATCACTGGTTGCAGCATCTTGAGCCAAGGACGATCGGTGTATGACCGAGAAGGTATTCGCATTGGGCTGGAGACCGATCCTACAGTCGCCCGTTCATCTCAACCAGTGTTAAATCACCATCCGATGGATATAACTCCAAAAAGCATGGAATTACTTCTCCAGTATATTCAAGTCAGCGGCTATAGCGGAACCCTCGTCGGCCTCGTGACAAGACCGCAACCTGTCCCTCTCTTCACCCCCAAGGAGTTATCGGCGATCTCGGGGCATCTGGTGTCGGCCTTCCGAGAGGCGAAACCCGATGAACGAGTGTCGTTTTCGTTGCCAAAGCCCGATGTAATCTATAGCGAAGATAGAACGATAGGCTTTCTGTTTTTTCGCGGACGCTATCTCCATGTCGTCGTGACAGACCATTCCTCGATTATTCGGACAGACTCAGGTGGGGGCGAAGTGCGGGATATCCGAGACACCAAGGGGATGAAACTTTCGGTGATGGCTCCAGCTCAAGTAGCAATGGTACCGGATCTCGAGGAGCCACGATGGGCGCCATTTGAGATGGTCCACCTTTCATTGAATGTCAATGAAGTCTTGGCACAGAAGGAGAAAGTCCCAAGCTCACCTTCAAATCAGGAGCGCGCGGGTTTGCCAGTTCTCACACCTGTGGCAACAGCAACAGAAAGTGGTCAAGGTCGTACGTCCTCGGAAGACCTCCAGCATCAAGTTCAAGAGCTTTCCAGTACCAATCAAGAGCTTCGGGATCGGCTGGATAAGCAAGACGCACGTATGGAACAGTTACAAGAACAGTTAAAACAGCTACGTCGCGAACCACCCCAGCCGACACCTAAGAGAAAACCTCTCAAAACCGTCCCTGCTCAATAGCTCGCTTTTGGCTTTTCTGTCTACAGGACCGAGACTTCACATACCTACTTTTTTCTCTTAGGTGTCAGGATGAATCAGTGTGTCAAAACAGCTTCCCGCTGCGCTCCAACCAACCAAATCATTTAACAAATCATTAACAATTCCGTATCGCCATCTTAATCGGGGCCCTCTATATCTCGGCGCCGTGTTCACAATCGCACTCCATGCACAGTGCGAATATGCGCCGAAAACCGAGAGGAGGAAGTTTAATGAAGAGATGGTGGTTCGCAGTTACGGTGTGTGTAATTAGTCTCGCCGGGATCGTTCAGGCCAATGTGGCACAAGCCGCTATTGAGGATCTCCTGTACGAGAAAGGCCAGATCACGAAAGAAGAATGGCTCAAGCTGAAAGCCGATGAGGAAAAAAAAGAAGCGATCATTCAAGACCGAGCAACGATTAAGAAATGGTTCGACAAGATCAGTATACGAGGCTATTTGCAGTTTCGTTATACGTACCTGCCCGGAGACAAATCCATACGGAGCGAGTACGATAGCACGATAAAGGATAATACGGGCTTCAATTTCCGCCGCGCCCGCCTGATCTTTTCAGGGGACATCACGGATTGGCTGTCCTTTTATTTGCAACCCGAATTTGCAACCGTTGTTCCAGGCACGACAAACACCGATGCGAATAATAACTTTGTCCAACTCCGCGATGCCTATACCGACATCTTTTTGCCCGTGCCTTTCCTATTCTTCGCGGAAAAGGAATTGCGTATTCGAGCCGGATTATCAAAGGTTCCGTTCGGGTGGGAAACTCTTCAATCTAGTCAACAACGAATTGCCTTGGACCGAAGCGATGGCATCAATAGTGCGGTGAATGGCGAACGCGACCTTGGGTTTTTTATCTACTACACACCCGCTGAGACGAGAAAACTATTCCGGAGACTGGTCGATTCAGGTCTGAAAGGATCTGGAGACTACGGCATATTGGGCGTTGGGGTCTATAACGGCCAAACCATCAATATTTCGGAACGAAATGACAATAAACATATCGTCCTGCATTCTACCTATCCCCTTGAATTGCCGTATGGGCAGATTGTGGAGTTTGGAGTCGATGCATACCGTGGATCGTTCAATGTCGGGGCTGCGAATATTGGGACTCTTTCAGGGACCAACCTTCCCGGGGGTATACCCCAAGTTGAAAATAAGGGCAATTACCTTGATGAACGAGTCGGTGTGCATTTTATTCTGTATCCTCAACCATTCGGCCTCCAAGCCGAATGGAACTGGGGCCACGGTCCTCAGTTGAACGCCACGCAAACAGCCATTGTAGATGGCAACATCCAGGGAGGCTACGTCCAGGCCATGTACAAGTGGGACTATAAGTGGATGACCATCATACCGTATGTGCGTTGGCAAGAATACGACGGGGGGAAGAAGCATCGAACCAATGCACCCTTCAATGTCGTCCGGGAATGGGAAATTGGCGTGGAATACCAACTTGCCAGGGCCTTAGAGTTCACGATTGCGTACGCCAGGACTAGGCGCACGGATACACAAACTGCGCCCTATCTGATCCGGGAGGGAGATATTGTCCGTACGCAGCTGCAGTGGAATTTTTGACAAATGGTCGATTCAGCATTGGGTGGCAAGCGGTCTGTCCGAGAAAAGAGCGGCGGAGGACCTGAACCAGGCAGGACGTAACACGCCTGTAACACTGCGGTAACGTGCTGATAACAGAACGAGACTATTGTGTAGAGACTATGAAAGGACTGTCTATGAATATATCAGCTGCCAAGTCTGGCTTATCGTGTTTCGCCCTCCTTGGGGCTCTTGCTTCCGTCATCCCATCGGTCTATGCCGATGATGCCATCGTGCTGGACTCGGCCTTAAAAGGCTATGTCAAAGTCAGCGGGGTATCAGGGAATGTCAACAGTATCGGTTCGGACACGCTCAATAACCTGATGACGCTCTGGGCCGAAGGTTTTCGCAAACAATATCCTCAGGTCAAAATCCAAATCGAAGGCAAGGGATCGAGCACAGCCCCTCCGGCCCTAATCGAAGGAACGGCTCTACTGGGGCCGATGTCCCGAACGATGAAAAATACCGAGGTCGATGCCTTTGAAAGAAAGTTCAGATATAAGCCCACCGCTTTTCCCGTCGCCATCGATGCGCTAGCAGTCTACGTCAACAAAGACAACTCGGTTCAGGGACTCACGATGGCGCAAATTGATGGGATCTTTTCCAAGACGCGTCGACGCGGCGCACAGGAAAACCTGGAACGATGGACTCAGCTTGGTGTTACAGGCGAAGTGGCGGCATTGCCGATCAGCATCTATGGCCGCAACTCGGCATCCGGCACCTACGGGTTTTTCAAAGAGTATGCGCTGAAAAACGGCGACTATAAGGATGAGGTCAAGGAACAACCAGGGTCCGCCTCCGTCGTGCAGGGTATCACGGAGGATCCTGCAGGCATCGGCTACAGCGGTATCGGCTATTTGACGTCCGGTGTGCGGGTCCTTTCATTGGCCGAAAAAGAAGGGGGGCCCTTTATTGCCCCTACGCAGGAAAACGCCATGAATGGTTCATATCCCCTCTGGCGGCATCTATTGATCTACGTGAACAAAGCGCCGAACAAACCGCTCGATCCACTCGTGCGGGAGTTTATCAAGTTTATCTATAGCAAAGAAGGACAAGCCATCGTGATCAAGGATGGCTTCTTTCCGCTCCCTCAGGCCATGATCGAAAAGGAATTGCCGAAAGTCGAATAGGTTTCACGCCAAGCTGTCAGGAATATGGTCATCGTGAAGGGCACATGATCGCTCACTCCCCTGTGAGAAATGCAGGACAGATGGCAATGCGGCCGTATCGGGGAGAGGAGTCGCAGTCAGGATATGAAAGTGCCGCCATTTACTCCGATACCTGCGGTTCAAGGGGAACCATCGATGAGCGGGGGATCTTTTCCCACCCCTGCCCTCGTCGGCGGAGTGATCAGCCGCCGCCGGATCAGGACCATCACGGATCGGCTTACGGGCTTCATCATCAAAGCCGGCGGCATCGGCATTATCCTTTGTATTCTCGGGATGTGTGTGTTTCTGGTCAAGGAAGTCATCCCGCTTTTTCAGCCAACCCGCGCAACATTGTCTGAGCCGATTTCCCTCTCACCTTTAGATCGCTCGTTTTCTGTCGCCATCATTGGAATCGATGAACAGCAAGAGGTCGCCTATGTGCTACGCGGTGATTCTCTTGATTTTGTCTTCTTAGGAGGGACGGCTCATACGTCGTCAAAGTTTCCGTCGCGTGCCTTGCTGCCAGATGCGTCTGTTACAGCATTAGCGCGTGCCTTCGGGAAAGGGCACAATCTGGCTATGGGCACAGGGGATGGGCAGGTCATTCCGGTGGCGATCGAATTCGTTCACGAATTTATGGGTAACGAACGCTCGATCTCCCCGGTAGTCACCGTCATGGCTCCGGTTCTTGCCGCACCGGTTCCACAAGCGATCACAAAACTGGCCTATCAGAGCACGGAATCCGATGCTCGAATCGTCGCGCTCCTGGAAGACCTACATCTCTGGCTGACCACGAGCCGGAGCACATCACGCCCTGATGGAACCAGCGAGTCGTCGATCACGCAGGTCGACCTAACATCCAGTATACCCGGTCGAATCACGGCCTTCACGCTCGGGAGTCGCGCTGAAATCCTTTCGGTGGGAACCGAAGAGGGGAGATTATATCAGCTCGATATTCGGGAACCTGCTCATCCTGTTGTGGTAGAGACAACTCAGGCTTCCGAGAAAGGCGAAGCGATTACCGCACTTGCCTACTTGATGGGGGATCGAAGTCTTGTTGTCGGCAACGCGTCAGGGAAGATTGCCGTGTGGACACCGGTGCGGGAACACCCTGGAACGAACACCACCCATATGAGAATGATCCATCGGTTCGCCTCTCAGTCGGGTCCAGTCACTGACATTACGATTTCCCAGCGTGACAAAGGCTTTATTACTACCGATGCCGGAGGGGAAATCCGGCTGCATCATTCGACGTCTGAACAAACGTTGCTGACTCTTACTCCGCAACAGGGGCTGCTTCGCAATACCTATTTTTCCCCGAAAGCGGACGGACTCGTCAGCCTGTCCGAGAATGATCGGCTGGTTCAGTACCAGATCCGTAATCTCCATCCAGAGATCACATGGCGAACCTTGTTTTCTCCGGTCTGGTATGAAGGATATGATCGGCCGGCGCTTGTATGGCAGTCATCGAGCGGATCCGACGACTTTGAGCCAAAGTTCAGCTTGACCCCTCTTATCTTTGGCACGGTGAAGGGCACCTTCTATGCGGTATTACTCGCAGTCCCGTTGTCGGTGCTGGCCGCGATTTATACGGCGATGTTCATGCATCCGAATCTCCGTGCGAAGATCAAGCCCGCGATTGAAATTATGGCGGCGCTTCCAACTGTGGTCCTAGGATTTCTTGCCGGACTCTGGTTTGCCCCTGTTCTGGAGCGGAACTTTCCCGCTATGACGGCCATGGTTCTTGTCATTCCTGTGGCCATCCTTGCCTCTGCCGGGCTCTATTTGATGCTGCCCGCCTCCCTTCGCCATCGTGTCCGGCCGGGCGTCGAGGCGTTGCTTATGATGCCGGTCATCATTGCCGTAGTCTGGGGGTGTCTGGAGACTAACACATGGTGGGAATCGCTCTTGTTCGGTGGACACTATAAGCCATGGCTGGAAACGCATCTCGGGCTAAATTACGACCAGCGAAATGCCATCGTGGTCGGCGTGGCTATGGGGTTTGCGATCATTCCTATCATCTACAGCATCTCGGAAGAAGCCCTCTCCAATGTTCCCAAGAATCTCATCGCTGGTTCCTTGGCGCTTGGTGCGACGCGGTGGCAAACGCTTGCGCATCTGGTCCTGATCTCAGCCAGCCCGGGGATCTTCTCGGCTCTGATGATTGGGCTAGGCCGGGCTGTCGGAGAAACCATGATTGTCCTGATGGCCACCGGCAATACACCGATCATGGACTGGAGTCTATTCAACGGGTTTCGAACGCTCTCCGCGAATATTGCCGTGGAGATTCCTGAAGCTCCGCACGGCGGGACCTTGTATCGCACGCTCTTTTTGGCGGGGTTGCTCCTGTTTGTTGCTACCTTTGTTCTCAACACGGCGGCAGAAGTGATTCGACAACGGCTCAGGGCAAAGTACAGTCAGTTCTAGAGCGACCGGATTTCACGGGGCGCAGTTCTAGACCGGCAGTTAGAAGCAAGCCGTTCAAAGAGTGACGGCAAACTGGTGCACGAATAATTCTATGAAACTGTGGTTCAAGCATTTTATGGCTAGCGGTGAGCTCTTCATTTGGAGTTGCGGCGCAGGTCTTTCTCTTTCGCTCCTCATGATTGGGGGGCTCCTGGTTCTTATCCTCGTCAACGGGTTCGGGTATTTCTGGCCGGCTGACCTCGTCGAATTGACGCTGAAGGATGGAAAACATGTGATCGGTCAGTTGGCCGGTGAGGAAGTTGGTCCGAAAGGCATCCCGCGAATCAGGATGAAGATTGGCAATCGTGATCTCTATGGGTTGGATTATCGGTGGATCAACACCGATCAGATCGTTGAGCGGACGAAACCGGTCGATCTTGTCATGGTGGAACGACGTGAGTGGGGCAACTTCTATGGACGCCTACGGACCCTCTTGAAAGAAGAACAGGTCGTGGCCGAGGGTGCGGATGCCGTGTGGCAGTCCTTACCTCCGCTTCTTCGGCATGCGGGATCAAGCGAGGCTGAGAATCCATATACGGTGCTTGCTATCGACGCAAATGGGAAAGAGAAATCTCTTTTGCTTGATCAAGTCATGCGCGTGTTTCGACCCAACGATCTTTCGACCTTGGACAAGATTTGGATTTACATCGGTAATGTCTGGACGGTCCTGACCACGGAGCCGCGTGAGGCTAACACCGAGGGTGGGATCTTCCCCGCAATTTTCGGCACCGTCATGATGGTCATCATCATGAGTTTCGTGGTAACCCCCTTTGGCGTGATCGGTGCCCTGTATCTCAGGGAGTATGCCCGTCAAGGAGTCATTGTGAGGATTGTCCGGATCGCGGTCAACAATCTCGCAGGGGTTCCTTCGATCGTCTTCGGTGTGTTTGGATTGGGATTCCTTGTGTATGGCGTAGGCGGCACGTTGGATGCGCTGTGGTTTTCCGAACGGCTGCCGTCTCCCACGTTCGGCACGGGTGGTATCCTTTGGGCCTCTTTGACACTCGCGCTGCTGACCGTTCCGGTCGTGATCGTCGCAACCGAAGAGGGACTTGCTGCAGTGCCGCGAGAATACCGAGAGGGATCGATCGGTTTGGGTGCGACAAAATGGGAAACGATGTGGAAGGTCGTGCTCCCTACGGCGCTCCCCGGCATTCTCACAGGACTGATCCTCGCCATGGCCCGTGCGGCCGGCGAGGTCGCGCCCTTGATGTTGACCGGTGTGGTGAAACTAGCGCCAGCTATGCCGATAGACGGGACATGGCCGTTTCTTCATTTGGATCGAAAGTTCATGCACTTGGGCTTTCATATCTATGATGTAGGTTTCCAATCGCCGAATGTTGAGGCGGCCAAGCCTATGGTCTATGTGACCACATTGGTATTGATTCTTGTGGTCGTGACGCTTAATCTGACGGGCGTCGTCTTGAGAAATCGGATGAGGAGGAAATATGCTGGATCAGCAGTATGAAGTGATGTCCAGTGTCCCTCCCCTCGCACCCCCTTCTTCCTCACTGGAGATGGAGAGTATGGAGCCGAGTGATTCCAAGATGTCGCATCATAGTGTTGCACAACAGCCGGCCAAACTTCAGGTGCAGGGCTTCAACTTTTTCTACGGTCCGGTTCAGTCGCTGTTCAAGATCGAACTGGAGATTCCAGAAAATCATGTGACCGCGTTCATTGGGCCTTCAGGCTGTGGAAAATCCACATTGCTCCGCTGCATGAACCGCCTGAATGACCTCATCGAGGGAGCGCGGCACGAAGGAAATATCCTCCTCGACGGCATCGATATCTTTAACCCGGCGATCGATATTACAGACCTTCGAAAGCGTGTGGGCATGGTGTTTCAAAAATCCAATCCCTTTCCCAAGTCTATCTATGAAAATGTCGCCTATGGCCCACGACTGCAAGGCTTGAAGAGTCGGTCGGTGTTGGAAGACATCGTCGAAAGAAGCCTCAAAGGGGCCGGCTTGTGGGAAGAAGTGAAAGACCGACTCCACAAGAGCGCTCTTGGTTTGTCCGGCGGTCAGCAGCAACGACTCTGTATTGCACGGGCCTTGGCGGTCAAGCCGGACGTCCTGCTGATGGATGAGCCCTGTTCCGCGCTGGATCCGATTGCCACCGGGATCATCGAAGAATTGTTATTTTCACTGAAGAAGGAGTTGACCGTCGTCATCGTGACGCACAACATGCAACAAGCGGCACGGGTGTCGGACTGGACGGCGTTCATGTACCTCGGTCAACTAGTCGAGTTCGGTCGTACCAAGCAGCTGTTCACCAACCCTGCGAAGAAGCAGACGGAAGACTATATTACCGGACGATTCGGGTGACCCGATGGCTCAGCGACATTTCGACGAAGAACTCGCGGAATTGAAGACGAAGCTGGCGCGGATGGCCGGTCTCGCTGAGGATCAGATCGACAAGGCGTTGACCGCGTTGGTCACACGCGATTCGGCTCTGGCCTGCCGGGTGATCGAGCGCGACCACAAAGTGAATGCGATGGATGTGGAGATCGACGAAGCCTGCATCGAGTTGTTGGCGCTTCACCAGCCAGCCGCGCGTGACCTACGATTGGTCACCACGGCCATGAAAATCTCGACCGAACTCGAACGAATCAGCGATCTCGCTGAGAACGTCTCTGAACGTGCGATCGAATTGAACGAAGAGCCGCAGCTGAAGCCGTACATCGATATTCCGAGGATGGGAAGTCTTGCGCGGAGGATGGTGAAAGAAAGCATCGACGCGTTCATCAAAGAAGATGCCAATCTGGCCAGAAAAGTGCTCACGGATGACGATTTTGTCGATGATCTGATGGAACAGTTATTTCGTGAGCTGCTCTCCTTTATGATCGAGGATCCTCCCACAATTACCCGTGCCATCCGGTTGAGCTTTATCGCAAAATATCTTGAACGGGTGGCCGATCATGCCACCAATATCGCTGAGCTGGTGGTCTATTTGGTGGAAGGCAAGATTATTCGGCACACAGCACCCTCAGTCCCGTTGTGATGCGCAGAATCGTTCTCCGTTCAGTGCGGACAGCCCGCCAGGGGTGGTGATACGGATGCGTGTTCGTTTGAAATGACCCTCCCCCTGTGCTAGCATCCGCTTCATGGGTGCCACCACCTCGGCTAAGCGGGGCGAAGCCCGCCGTGCCCCTTCTCCCCCTTCTCATATTCAGCGGGAAGTGATCGGCGTGATCTTGATCGCATTGAGCTTGCTCATGCTGTTGAGTCTTCTGTCGTTTGTGCCCGGGGAAGCGCAGATTGTGGCATCCGGAACTCCGGCTGCGAGACCGCCTCAGAATCTCATTGGTTCCTTTGGCGCGTTGTTGGCCGGTGGGTTCTTTTATACCATCGGTGGAGCGGCCTACCTCTTTCCCTTGCTTTTAGGCCGGTTAGGCTTTCGCTGCTTCTCCCAGGCACCGGTGAGTATCAGATTCCGAACGGCTGCAAGTTCCTTAGCCGCCGTCTTCTTTCTGAGTGCGTTTCTGCATCTTGAAACGACCGGGGTGCCGACGCTCACGAGCGGGATGATTTCCCGGGGGGTGGCCGGCGGGATCGTCGGTCAGACGATCGCCGAAGGCCTTCGCGCTGTGTTTGCCGGGACCGGCGCCCATATTCTTATAGTCGCAGGATTTCTTGTGTCGCTCTTGCTGACAACGCCGCTGTCATTAGCCGAAGTCGTGCGTCGCATGCCGGAACGTTGGGGTGCTCTTCGTGAAGGGATATCCGCCATGATGCCCGAGCGACCGGTTGAGGTCCAGAAGGAGGTCGGCAATCGCAGGCAACGGGTCAAAACCCCCAAGCCGACCCCAACTGCACAAGAGGAGTCATTTGCTGAAGGAGTTGAAGAGCCAAGACCAACTCCGACTCCTCCAACTCCGATCATTCAGCCATTCCCTGTCTCAACTCCGCCAGTAGAATTAGAAGCGGCTGAGCCGGATGTGATGGCTTTACAGGCGGAGTCCGGGGAGTATCAGCTACCGGATCCTGAAATTCTGTTAAGTGATCCCTCTGGGGCGATGGATCGGATGTCGGATGAAGAGCTCAAAGCGCAATCCGAGGTCTTGTCACGAGCCCTGATGAGCTTCGGCATTGAGGGCACCGTGACAGAAGTGAGGCCCGGCCCCGTCGTTACGATGTATGAATTCGAGCCGGCGCCTGGTACGAAGGTCGCCCGCATTGTGAATCTAGCTGATGACCTCGCGTTGGCGCTCAAGGCGACGAGTCTGCGAATCGTCGCGCCATTGCCCGGTAAATCAGTGGTTGGGATCGAAGTGCCAAATCGGTCCCGAGAGACGGTGTCCCTGAAAGAAGTCGTCATGAGCGAATCCTTCCGTCGGGCACGATCCAGGCTGACACTCGCGTTGGGCAAGGATATTTTCGGTGCCCCGATTACCGCAGATCTGAAGACCATGCCGCATCTCTTGGTGGCTGGCGCGACCGGTGCCGGGAAGAGCGTCAGTTTGAACACGATGTTGCTCAGTATCCTCTTTGCCGCCAAGCCGAGCGAAGTGAAGCTCCTGCTCATTGACCCGAAGATGCTCGAGTTTCAATCATACGAAGGGATTCCACATCTATTGAGACCAGTGATTACGGAGCCCAAATCAGCCGCAAGAGGGTTGGGATGGGTCGTCGCTGAAATGGAGCGGCGGTATAAGCTATTGGCTGAGGCCGGGGTACGGAATATCGATGCCTACAATCGAAAGGTTGCCGGTTTGCATGAAACCTTCGCTGAAAACAACGCGCCGCCGGTCGAACAGCCTGAGCTTCCGATGCAGTTCCTCTCTGAAGAGGAGCGCCTCTCTGCCGGTGAAACCTCAATTGCCGAGGGAGAGCAAGGTTGCATGCAACCGAAGCCGACGCCGCCGGAACCGTTACCCTTTATCGTCGTCATGATCGACGAATTGGCGGATCTGATGATGGTCGCTCCCAAGGATGTCGAAGATAAGATCGCCCGACTCGCACAGATGGCCAGAGCGTCCGGGATTCATCTCGTGCTGGCCACCCAGCGTCCATCCGTGGATGTGCTCACAGGCCTGATCAAGGCGAATTTCCCCGCACGCATCGCGTTTCAAGTGTCGTCAAAGACCGACTCACGGACCATTCTGGATGCGAACGGAGCCGAGGCTCTCCTGGGCCGAGGCGATATGCTGTACTTGGCTTCCGGCACGGGCCGCCTCGCTCGTCTGCATGGGTCCTTTGTGTCGGATGACGATGTCCGATCGGTTGTTGAGTTTGTGAAGAAGCAAGCACTCCCGATCTACAACCAAGAGCTGCAATCGCTGAAGTCGGAAGAGGCGGCGGCGGAGGAGGCCAGAGACGAGGTGTATGAACAGGCCAAAGATCTGGTACTGTCGACCGGCCAAGCTTCGGCTTCTTTGATTCAGCGCCGCTTGCGGGTAGGCTATCCTCGAGCAGCGCGTATGATTGAACAGATGGAATCGGAAGGAATCGTGGGGGCGGCGGGGCGAGACGGGCGTCGTGAAGTCCTTGGGCGGCGCGGTCCGGTTGGTGCGACGGAAGCATGATACACTGGCGGCTGGCGGCATCGTTGAGCATCGCGTTTGTCTTGCCGGTTTGGGCCGCAGGCGGACCGGTTGATGAGAAGGCCTTGCAGGAAGTCCGTGGGGTCGTTAAGCAGTTGCAAGCGCGGTATGAAAAAACGAAAGATCTGCAGGCCGACTTTTCTCAAAAAACCAAGATCGAGGGGTTTGAACGGCCTGTAACGTCGGCCGGCAAAGTGTATATCAAAAAGCCTGGTCGTTTGAGGTGGGACTATCTTGATCCGGCGAGCGAGCAAATTTATGTGAACCAGGACGATGTGAAGGTGTACGTCCCCGAACATAAGCAGGTTTTGGTCGGGAAACTGACGCAAATGGCCGCTTCCCAAGCGCCATTGGAACTGCTGCAGGGAGCAGCAAAATTGGATGAGTCGTATGAGATTGAACCCACCACCGGAACGGAGCGTGGAGTGGGTAGCATCCCGCTGATTACGCTCATTCCCAAAGGCAAGGAACATGACTCTGCCCAGGGCCTTCAGAAAATCGTCGTCGAGGTCTTTCCCAAAACCTATTTCATCCGTACCGTGTCTCTTTATGAAATCAGCGGCAATGTGGCCGTCTTTGAATTTTCGAACTTGAAACCCAATCTCGGATTAGGTAATGAGGTATTCGACTTTAAAACACCACCGGATACCGAAGTTGTGAGGGCTCCAGTATTGAATGGGCCGTAGGGAGCCGGCGTCATTCATCGGGCCAATCTCAAGTTATTGAAAAGGTTGAAGGTCTCATGCGATTGAGGAATACGGGCGTAACGGATAGAAGCAGAGGGTGCACTGAGTCATGATCGTTCACGAGAACATGGTAATGGAAGCTGTCGACCAGGCGGTCGCTGCATTGGATTTCGCTCGTCTCCGCCAAGAGTATTGGGAGCAAAACGAGTTCTTAGTTATCAAGCAATTCTTGCCCCGCGCCTTTGTAGAGGAAGTGCTCGTTCCCCAGGCCCAGGGTGTCAAAGGGGAACTCAATCGCAATTACATTCCCGGTCATAAGAAAGGCGGGAGCGTCAGTTACTATACGGTGCAGGAGAAGGCTCCACGCTTTCTCGATCTCTACCGTGCCGAATCTTTCAGAGAGTTCTTAAATCGGCTCGTTGATGCGAAGCTCATGTTTTGCCCCGACAACGATCCCCATTCATGCGCCCTCTACTACTACACCGAACCGGGTGACCATATCGGTTTCCACTACGACACGTCCTATTATAAAGGCGCGCGTTATACGATCCTGATGGGGCTTGTCGATCGGTCTACTCATTGCAAACTGGTCTGTGAGTTGTTCAAGGACCACCCGACCAAGCAGCCGCGTCATCTTGAACTGGTCACTGAACCTGGTGATATGGTGATTTTCAACGGTGATAAGCTCTGGCATGCCGTCACACCACTCGGGGAGGGGGAAGAGCGGATCGCCTTGACGATGGAGTACGTCACCAACCCGGAGATGGGTACCGTGAAGCGGCTCTATTCCAACCTCAAAGACTCCTTCGGCTACTTCGGCTTCAAATCGGTCTTCAAACGGGCGCTGGGCCTGAAATAACCCTCGGTTGGCTGAAGCTCCTCCTGATTGAAATCTATTTTACAAGGAGATTGTGCGTAGAGAATCGTTCGCAATACCGCTCTGCTAACAAGGCTTGGGGTGGACTGTGACTGGTACGGCAAGATCAAGATAACGTTGCCTGTAGCGAACGACGAGCTGATCGAAAAGACGCTACTGGTGCAGATGTTTCATGGCGGCGGCGCACAGAATGATGAAGAACCCCATCCACAGAGCCGCTCGCTGGAAGGGAATAGCCTCATACGATTCCGTGTCGTCGGCTTCGTCTTCAGATTTGAAAATGACGGTATAGAGAAATAGCGTGAGAAGCCCCAATACGAGGAGAAGCTTAATCATGAAGACCATCAGGTACTTGGAGTGGTGCTGAACGCCGGCGCCGGTTTGCGAGATCAGGACCTGATTGACGTAGTGGAGGTTCACACCCCCGGTGAACAGCAGCACGACCAAGAGACCACCGGCGACCTTTTTATAATGCTGATAAAAAACATCTGTGATGGGCTTGATCTGATCTTTCGAAACCGCCTTCTTCAATCCGGGTGTGACCGCCATGACGAGAAATGCCAGGCCGCCGATCCAAATGATTGCTGAAAGCAGGTGAAACCAGTGGTTGACGATGGGGATCAGGATGTTGAGATCGGTGGTGACGCTTTGAAGGGTATCCATAGGTGAGGGTTATGCGTGAAGGGTGAAGCGCACGAAATCCACGGCTAGAACTTAAAGACAGGCGCATCGTTGCCGAATCGCTTCTTGCGCAGTTCCTCCATCAATTCGACGGTGATGAGCGGGATATTGTTTTCACGGGCATGCTTCTCCACACCCTTCTTGACCATGGCGCGTAGAAAGTAGGGGATACGGCTCAACCTGAGCGCTGAAGCGTCATCCCAAGCAGTTTCAGACTCTTCGGAAACATTGAACGCCACCTTGATTTTCTCTCCACCCTTTGGCGTGTACAGGCACCACTGATCTTCATCCAGCCAGTCCCCGTGGTCGACATAGGGGCGGGCGCGGCAGCCCCCGCAGATGTCACTGTATTCGCAGTCGCCGCATTTTCCCTTGAGCTGAGGGTACCGGAACGAGTTGAAGATGTCCGATCGCTCCCAGAGATCGACGAAACTATGTTGACGCAAATTTCCGGCGGACAGCGGCATATAGGGACAGGGCGTCAATTCACCGTTGGGCGTCACCCTGGCGTAGTTCGTTCCGGCGAGGCACCCTCCCCCCATGTATCCGGTTGCCTTGGTAATCGGGGAGTTAGGGTCCTTTTCATAGGCCAGCCGTTTGAAGTGTGGTGCACAGCGGGCACGCACTAACATGCCCTTGTAATTATCTTGGCATTCAACGAGATACCCGAGCACTTCTTCATACTGAGCGGGCGTGATATCAGTCAGTTCCTCGCCTCGTCCCGTACACACCATGAAAAAGACGTTCAATACGCGGGCTCCGAGCCGATGCGCCCAGTCAATGACGTCGGGCAGCTCCTTATAATTCATCGGCTGCGCGCTGAAATGCACTTGAAATTGGAGGCCATTCCGCTTGCTGGCCTCAATACCCGCCACCGCAGCTTCCCAGGCTCCTGGCACGCCCCGGAAGGCGTCGTGTTTGGCTGCCTGCAATGAATCAATACTGATGCCGACACCCATCACACCGATCTCCACGAGGGTCTTGGCCAGGTGGTCGTTGATCAGCATGCCGTTTGTGCCAAAGACCACCATGAAACCGAGCTTGACGGCGTAACGGGCGATGTCGAGGATATCCGGCCGGACCAACGGCTCGCCTCCCGTGATGACGAGGAGGCACCCCTTATTCACTTCCGCAATCTGATCGATCAGCCGGTAGCATTCTTCGGTGCTTAGCTCGTCCTCTCCGCCCGCTGCTTTGGTCGTCGCATCGAGATAGCAGTGGTTGCATTTGAGGTTACAACGCTTGGTCAAGTTCAGCGCGACGAGATAGGGCTTGAAGTCGTCAACCGTCCGACCGTCGAATGGCCCTTCCCCCTTCGGGGCTGGGGTAAAAAATTGAGCAATTTGCTGTTGCAGTGAACTCAGGGCGCTCTGAGACGAAGGACCGTTGAAGATGGGAAGAGATTTGCCCATGGTGTCTAGTGCTGAGTATCGAGGGTTGAATTCTGAGTTATATGTAAAGGCACACTCAGCACCACGTCCTCAGGACTAGGTACTGGTCTTACCGGTGAGGTTGGCGATCATGTCCTTGAGATTACCGGTCTTCATGGCTTCCGCCATGTATCCCTTGGCCTGTTCGATACCTTCATTTGCGACCTCAATGGTAATCACGGTCGCTCCAATTTTCTCGGCATGCTTGAGAATCAGTGCCTTGGTGCAATCACGCATGAAACCTTCCGGAGCCCGATCCAATCTGGCCTGTGCGTCCTCTGTCCAGGAATACCGTGATGTCGCTTCACTGTGGCCGTTCGCGCCATTCTCATTTGCGGCTGTAAGCGTGGCTTCCGCGGCAGGCGATGTGCCGGTACCCTTATTTGAAAAAATGGGGGTATAGTCTTCGGCAGCCGCTTCCTTGATCATCGGTGCTGCATATTCAAGCGTGATCGTCGTCATGCCCAGCTTCCGCGCGCTCTTCTCAATTCTGGCCTTCGCACGCCTCCGTTGAAAGCCGGCCGGTACCGCGCGGATGGCTTCTTTCGCGTCCTTGGTCCATTGCATCGGCACGTCATCGTACGCGACATCTGTCTCCAGATCGCCTTCAGCCGTCGCTGCCACTTCGAAGATCTTCTTATCGACCTGTTTGAATTTCGTCCCATCCGCACTGCACACGGGACATCTGACCGGCGCGTCGCCCTTCCCGATGTACCCGCAGCCGTCACAGACAAAATAGTTTTGACCCATGCGGTCCAAGTAGGCTTGGGTGGAGGCATCGATCTGTTTCGGCTTCTCCTCGACGATCTGGGTCATAATCCCGCTCAACGTCGGGCCCATGAGATCTTTCGTGACAGCCTCGTCGGCCTGCATCTTGTCGCGGTCGATACCAGCCGCATCCAGGCTGCCACCGAGCGCCCGCATGGCATCCATCGCGCCTTTGGGCAGGATGTGTCCGACTGCGGCATCCACCACGGTGTTACTGATGATCGTATGGCCTTTTTCAATGGCATATCGATGAATGGCCGTTTTAGCGACCCCTCGTGCGAAGACGGGGATCTTCTCCATCCGCCGTAGCGCTTCTTCGGTCCAGGCGATCGTGTACTCGGCTTGCGTATCGATCGGTGGAACATACTTGCGGTTGGAGATCAGCACGTTACAAGGTGCACTGCGGAGCAGGTTTTCCGTGTTGCTGCCGACGTCCATGTCCTCGTCGCTATGGACCCCGATGCGCCCGACAATCAGCAAGGCTGGGACATCCTTGCGGACATACTGAATGATTTTTTCGAAGGCCTTGCCGTCGAGCAACGTCGTTTTCACATCGGTTTGCTCGGCTTGGGCTATTTCACGAGAAATGTCCAGATGAGACTGGTAGATCTTGGCCAGGCCGCTATCGATAATTTCTTCGTGCAGTTTTTCCTGTTCTTTGAAGCGGAACACCTTGCCGGCTTCCTCGTTTAAAACCCCGGAAATGCTGTGGAACGCGGCGTAGTGAAAATAGGGGTCGAATGCTGAAATCGCCTCAACCGGCATATTGAACGCTTTGCCGAGAGCGAGACCCGTCATCAGTCCGCCGAACGAGTAGGGGCTGCCATCGACAGCCACCACGATTTTGCCGCCATTCAAGGGCTGAATGTTCTTGATGATGAGCATGTCGGAATTTCGGACTCGGCGGACAACGCGTTCGGTATTGCTGCCGATCACACTGTCTTTGACCGCTCCGACCCCCAGTGCCCCCATGATGACGAGGTCATACCCGTTGGTATTGATATCCTCAGCCAGCACCTTCCAATTTCGCCCTTCGAGCGATCGCCGCTCGATCGGGAGATTCGCTTCGGTACATTTCTTATCAACGTAGTCGAGATAGGAATCGGTGATGATTTGGAGTCCGCGGGTGATCAGCGAATCATGAATCTGGCGCTGACGGTCGAGTTCTTTTTCATCGTGATATTCTTCCGGTAAGCCGGCTTCCATCTGTTTGAAGCGTTTGTCATGCATTTTTGCCGCATAGACATGGCTTCCCACGATCTTGGAGCCGAAGGTTTTGGCCAGGTGAACGCCGACATCCACTGCTGAATTGGAATGGTCGGAATTGTCGACCGGAATATAGATGGTCTTATACATTGAGGCGCCTCCTTAAGGCGCGATCTTGATTAGGGGCTAACGCGTGTAATTGTATGAAAATCCAAACGATTAACGTACCACTCCACTCTATGAAGAAGGCAAATGATAGCACCGGCTGAAACTGGAATGCAAGGCACCGCGGATGGACAAGAGACAAGCTAAACGGTGTAATCCAACAAGAATGTCCGAAGAAAGATCAACCGGCTGAGCTGGCCCGTGGTTCGGCCGTCTGTGAAGGAGAGGGAACCGGTCGACGGGAGCGGAGGATTTCCTCAAGCGAGAGGAGGGCGTCGCGACCCGAATTACCCTCAATGCCCTTGCTGAGGTTCTGATCGGCATAGGTAGGTGATTCACCGGTGGACTGAGAGAGAGATCCTGTCCATCGACGGGGATCGCGGCTACCATGCTTGCGTTCCCAGGCTCGAAGACAGGCCTTGGCGATGATCTTATTGAGAGGGGCGGGATTGTAGAGCAGCTTCCTGATGCTGGTCGGGGTCAACATCAAGGGATTATAGCCCGCTGACAAGTATCCCTCCTCCAGCAGCCGCTGTTCCAGGTCGGTATTCGGCTGGATGCCCAGAAAGAACATGAGCGGAAAGACACGCGCTTCCCCTAGGATTGAGGCGACTTTTTTGTAGGCCTCGACACTCTGGAGAAGACTCTCTTCCGTTTCCTTGGGACTGTTGAGTGAATAGTTCAGGATGACCTTGCCCTTGAAGCCGGCCTCTGCCAGGTATCGACAGCCATCGTACAGGCGTTCCAGCTTAAATCCCATGTGCAGATTGTTCAGCACCTCTTGTGAGCCGGAGGTGATGGCCACCTCCAGGTCACCCACGCCCGATCGGACCATCAGCTTGGCCAGCTCCGGTGTAATCAACGATGTTCTGATGTAGCCAGACCACTCGATCTCGAGTTTTTCAGCGACGATCCGTTCGAGGATTTCGGTGCATTGAGGATAGGCTTCCCTCCCCGTAATGAACTGGGCATCAGTGAACCAGAAGCGACGGGCACCCCATTGATGATAATGCTGGGCGATGTCCTTGACGACCATGTCGGGCGGCCGGTAGCGGACTCGCTTGCCCTCAATGTAGGGATAGAGGCAGAAGGCGCAATCATAGGGACAGCCTCGTTTGGACTGCACGCCAATCGACTCACCGATGTATTCACCGTACTGAGGAAAGATCGAGGTGAGATAGGGTAAATCGACCGTCAGAGCATCAAGAAGCGCGGGTGAGCCCTGCCGGCCTTTCCGGATCTGTTTCCCTTCTTTGACGATATATCGTTCATCCTCAATCGAACGGCCTTCGATGACCTTGAGGATGGCGTCCTCTCCCTCACCGAGAATCCCGATTGTCCCTTCCGGGAGCTTTTCGATCAATTGATCGGCAAAGGCTGTAAACGCGCCGCCCCCGATCATGATCTGGGACTTTGGAAACTCTTTGCGGATCAGCCACGGGTACGACAGGATCGTATAGATGTGATTGTAGTAGCGGTAGAGCTGCTTGACGCCTTCGATCGACGCCGTGATTCGCTTGAAGGGGTTGCTGGCAAAATAGAAGTTAAACGCATGTTCCAGCGAGGAATCACCTTCATGCGGCGAAAAGATCTGAATGTCGCGCCAGGAGAAGCAGACCAGATCCGGCTTGAACTCCGTGGCGGCATCGCGGATCGCTTGACTCCGTCGCGAGACGGGAAACAGCGAGAGATCCAGAATTCGCTGTCTGACTTCCGGTTTCCGTCGATGGATAAAGTCCGCTAGGTAAGTGATCCCGATGGGATAGACCTTCTTACACGGGAGAAAAATGTACAGAATCGAGTCCACTACTCAGCACTCATTTCGTTGCGATATGAATGGCGACAATTCCGCCGCTGAGGTTTTTGTACGATACGTGGCTGAAGCCGGCCTCACGGAGGATCTGGCACAGCCGCTGCTGATCGGGAAATGTTCGGATCGACGCAGGAAGATACTCATAGACACCGGTGGTGTCCCGAGCGACCTTCGTGCCGACCCAGGGCAGGAGCGTAAAGGAGTACCAATCATACAGAGCCCGAAGCCAGCCGAACACCGGACGTGAAAACTCAAGACACACGAAGCGGCCTCCGGATTTCATCACCCGGCGGATTTCTCTTACGGCTTGCGGCAAATCCCCGACATTCCGCATGCAAAAGCCGGTTGTGACCGCATCGAACGTATTGTCGGCGAATCCCAAATGTTCCGCGCTTGCTTGTAAACACGAGATCTTATCTGCCAGACCCCTGCTCCCCACCTTCTTACTGCCTTCAGCCAGCATTGCATAATTGAGATCGGACGCAATCACACGCCCCTTGCTGCCCATGCGTGGCTGGAGGAGCAGGGCGAGGTCCGCCGTGCCGGACCCTACATCAAGCCCCACGCCTTGTTCGACCGGGGCAACATAGGAAGCCGTCATTTTCTTCCAGCGGTAGTGCAGGCCGAAGCTCAAGAGGGTGTTGTTCAGGTCATACACACCCGCGATGGCCGTGAACATTCGCTGCACGGCATCCTCGCGGGCTTGTCCGGACCAAGTCGAGACCACTTTTGCCGGAGCCTGAGGATCTTGTGCCAAGGGAGAATGATCGGACTTTACCATGCGACGGTGGTAGCACCCGGTTTCGAGCTTTGTCAAGGTAGCCAGTTACCATGCTGCTTGGTATACTCGCGGCCGCTACGGACCACCTTCGGTGTCTTCACCATGAGGCCCGCACTGCCTCTGATGCGGCAACATGTGGAATGTCTTTCTCTCACCTGCTCGATTGGATATGGTGCTCTCCATTTGAAGAGTTGGAACGCAATTGCGTTACGTGCTGGATCTACGTGATAAAAAGCTGGCCGGTAGCCTGGTGTGGAACGTCTGAGTAGAGTGGGCATCGATAGCCGAGCGAGGAGGTGACCTCATGTTTGGTTCCATGGCGCTTGAAATGGCGATCAGCCTGTCGCTGCTGTATCTGCTTCTGGGGTTGATGTGCTCCGTTCTGAACGAATGGGTAGCCGGAATCTTGAATATGCGGGCCAGGAATCTCTGGGACGGAGTGCGAAATCTGCTGTATGACTCGGAAGGGACGGGATTGGCCAAGCAGTTGTACAACCACCCTTTGATCAAGAACCTGGCAAAGCCCGGCAAGATTCCTTCCTATGTTCCGTCTCGAACCTTCGCCTTGGCTATGTTTGATTTGGTCGCCCCTGCACACGAATCGACGAAGACGAAGACGCTGCAAGATATTCGGAATGCGGTCGCCACACTCCCCAATGAGCAAATAAAAGGTGCTCTCATTGCCTTGATTGATGATGCTGAAGGCGACGTGAAGAAAGCGCGAGAGAACGTGGAGCGGTGGTATGACGATGCCATGGATCGTGTATCCGGGTGGTATAAGCGAAAAACGCAGGTGTTCATCTTGATCTGGGCATTAGCCGTCACGTTGTCCGTCAATGCCGATACGATCTTGATCGCGAATACGCTGGCTCATGACGCGACGTTGCGCGCGTCGTTAGTTGCCATGGCAGAGACAACGGCCAAAGAGCCGCTACCTCAGGACGCGAAAGGCACAACGGAGCGAGTTCAGCAGATGTCTTCTGAAATTAGGAAACTGGGGCTTCCGATCGGTTGGTCGCGCGAAGCCGGTAACCCCAGGTCAGCTCCATCCGAAGCTGGCGATTGGTCATTGAAGATCATCGGACTGGCGCTGACGACCATTGCGGTTTCTCTTGGCGCCCCATTTTGGTTTGACGTCTTGAATAAGCTCATCAACATTCGCTCCACTGGTAAGCAGCCGGAGCGGTCACGTGAAGAAAAAGAGCCGGCGCCCAAGTAATTGCCGGCTCTTCACGGCAACCGGAAACGCGACATGCTTCGGGGTCCAACCTTTGCCGTGGGACTGCTTTCTGCTCCTTGATTTCCACATGCTATAATCCTCGTCTCTTTATGGGCAACTCCATCATCATCAAGGGCGCGCGAGAGCACAACCTCAAGAACATCGACGTGGAAATTCCGCGCGACAAGCTGGTGGTGATCACCGGTTTGAGCGGGTCCGGCAAGTCCTCACTTGCCTTCGATACGATCTATGCGGAAGGACAGCGGCGGTACGTGGAGTCGCTGTCGGCTTATGCTCGGCAGTTCCTTGAGCAAATGGGAAAGCCGGATGTCGATTCGATCGAAGGGCTCTCTCCCGCCATCTCGATCGAGCAGAAGAGCACGAGCCACAATCCCCGTTCTACCGTCGGTACCGTCACGGAAATCTATGACTATCTCCGACTGCTCTTTGCCCGCGTCGGGCAACCCTACTGCTTCCAATGTGGCGAAGAGATCACCGCACAGACCGTACAGCAGATGGTCGATGCCATTGCCTCCTTGCCGGAAGGTATGAAGTTCCAGATCCTTGCCCCGATCGTGCGCGGGCGAAAGGGTGAATACCGGAAGGAACTGCAGGAGATGCGAAAGGCGGGTTATGTCCGCGCCCGCGTCGACGGCAAGCTCGTCGATTTAGGTGAGGACATTCTTCTCGACAAACAAAAGAAGCACACGATTGAGATCATCGTCGATCGGCTGGTGATGAAACCAGGCGATGCCTTGATGCGCCGACTGGCGGATTCTGTTGAAACCTCGTTGAAATTGACCGGTGGACTCGTAGCCGTCCTGACGGAGGACGGTCATACCCGCCCCTACAGTGACAAATTGGCCTGTATCAATTGCGGCGTGAGTTATCCGGAGATCACGCCCCGGGTGTTTTCCTTCAATGGTCCGCACGGCGCCTGTCCGGCCTGTGATGGCATCGGCTATGCCGTGACCCCGGGTGGTCAGGAAGAAGAAGATTTCACACTGTTGGAACCCTGCGAAGTCTGCCGTGGCGCGCGGCTCAGGCCGGAAAGTCTGTCCATCAAATTAGCCAAGAAGTCGATCTCCGAGGTGACGAAACTCTCGGTTCGTGCTGCGGCGGACTTCTTCCTGTCGCTCAAATTTACCGACCGTGAGCTGGTGATCGCGCATCGAATCCTGAAAGAAATTCGTGAACGGCTTGGTTTTCTTGTCAATGTGGGCCTGGACTATTTGACGCTCGATCGAGCCGCAGCCACCTTATCCGGTGGCGAAGGGCAACGCATTAGACTAGCCACGCAGATCGGCTCGGGCTTGGTCGGGGTGTTGTACATCTTGGACGAACCATCCATCGGGCTGCACCAACGCGACAATCGACGGTTGTTGCAGACGTTGCTGCGATTGCGAGATCTCGGCAACACGGTGGTAGTGGTTGAGCATGATGCCGAGACGATGCAGGCCGCCGACCATCTTCTCGATATGGGGCCCGGCGCAGGTTCGCATGGCGGGCATGTGATCGCGGAAGGGACGCCTCAACAAATCATGGGCAATCCCAACTCGTTGACGGGTCAGTATCTGCGCGGCGCGCAGACCGTGTCCGTGCCACAGCGGCAGCGGAAGGCGAAGGGAACGCTGTTCGTCGTCGGGGCACAGAAACATAATCTAAAGAACGTGACCGCGCGTATTCCGCTGGGACTCTTTACCTGCGTGACGGGAGTCTCCGGATCGGGAAAGAGCACCCTCGTGTTGGAGGTGCTGTTCCATTCGCTCTCGCAACTGCTCTATCACAAAAAGCCCAGGATCGATGGGTGCAAAGAACTGAAGGGGGTTGACGCGCTCGATAAGGTCATCGACATCGATCAGTCACCGATCGGCCGCACCCCTCGGTCGAACCCTGCGACGTATACCGGCCTGTTCGGCTACATCCGTGATCTCTATTCCAATTTGCCGGAGTCGCGTGTCCGTGGATACAAGCCCGGGCGATACAGTTTCAATGTCAAAGGTGGGCGGTGTGAAGCCTGTCAAGGGGACGGGCTCATCAAGATCGAGATGCATTTCCTGCCGGATGTCTATGTGACCTGCGAGGTCTGTAAGGGACAACGCTACAACCGTGAAACGCTGGAGATTCTGCATAAGGGCAAGAGCATTGCCGATGTCCTGAACATGACGGTGGACGACGCATTAGAGTTCTTCGAACATATCCCGTTGATCAAGACGAAACTACAGACCCTGCATGATGTCGGCTTGCACTATGTGAAATTGGGACAGTCGGCCACAACCCTCTCCGGCGGCGAAGCGCAGCGAGTGAAGCTGTCACGCGAACTCTCCAAGCGGGCAACAGGCCGCACGATGTACATCCTCGACGAGCCGACGACCGGCCTGCATTTTGCCGATGTCCAGCGTCTGCTCGATGTGCTGGATCGCTTGGTGGAAACCGGAAACACCGTGTTGGTGATCGAACACAATCTGGATGTCATCAAAAACGCCGATTGGATTATCGACATGGGGCCGGAAGGTGGCGATCGAGGCGGCGAGATCGTGGCCGAAGGCCCGCCGAGAGAAGTTGCGAAGGCGAAGCGGTCCTATACGGGACAGGTGCTGAAAGAGGCGGGTGTATAGAGCGGGCCAAAGGGATGAGCATTGCGGATCACCGTGATGCGATGAAGTCCGATGCGAGGCGGTTCCTTAACGATCGGCTGTGCGCCTTATCGGACGAACTGATGGAACGGCGCCCAGCACTGTTACAGCTCATGAATGGCATTGAGCGCTACGGCGAATCCTTCATGCTCACCCCTTCCGCCCGCGTTGAGGAAGGAAAAGGGGAAGTGGTGGCTGATGGCGTAATTGGCCATCAGGCTCGGATCATGTTATCCCATTCCGCGCATCCGAGGGACGCACCAGGACAAGTTGTCCTATCTGTCCCAACACATGGTTTTCTATGAAAATAATTAACTATTCTCGTTTTATCCTCTGACAACTTGTCAGTCCCGACCCTTCTCACACATCTGATGTCCTCTATCAAATAATTCAGTTTATTCCCTATTAAATCAAAGTCTCAGCGGGCCTTTCGCACGAGGGAGCTTCGTGGCCCGTCCTTTGCCTAGTATCTCCCGCAGGTCACACATGGGAGGTTTTATGAAGACAATTCCGTCAATTCCACTTTTCGTAGCGGCTCTCATCATGACGGGTATTTGGGCCGGTTCCGGTTCGACGGCATCTGCCATGAGCATTGGAAATGTGAACATGCATTCAGAGATCCCTCCAGTCGTTCTGATCGTAAATAAGGACCAATTCGAGGGGAACTGGAAACAATTCAAAGGCGATTTGAAGAAGCAATGGGGAAAATTGACAGACGATGACTTGCTCGTCATTGAAGGCAATTACGACAAGTTCGAGGGCAGGGTGCAGGAACGGTACGGAGACAAGAGAGAGGAAGTGAAACGTTGGACCGATGAATGGTTTAAGCAACACCACCCTATTAAGTCCGAGAAGACCAATAAGTAAAAGGCTGAGAATGAAACGCTTACTAACATGGTCGGTGTGCTGCGATAGCCAAAAGTCAGTGTGGAGATATGGGGAATATCTCGATTCTCTGGAGAAGCTTGTGAAAGGTTCTGCTTCATCAATCGGCGCGATGCAACCTGATCAGACTATCCTTTGTTGTCACGGTGCCAATGAAGCGAACGAGACACGTACAAACCGGTAAGCATGTAGAGCCAGTAAATTGATTCGCAGTTTTCATGGATGACCGCATGTCCGTTCGATGAACAGTTGAGGCAGCGAAGAACCGGATCGAGACCCGGTTCTTCGCACAACCAGAGGGGAATCGTATGCTCTACTATGCGCTGGTGTTCCTCATCATAGGATTTGTTGCGGCGGCGGTGGGGGCCGGTGGTGCAGCCGCCGTGGCCACGCATATTTCATGGGTATTATTTCTCATCGCGATCATCTTTCTGCTCGTCCATTTGCTGACAGGTCGCAGACCTCCGGTTAACTGACGAGGACACTCATTGCTGATTCAATAGACGCGAAAACACAACTCGAAGAAGGAGGGATCTATGGGAACGATGGGAAAAGGTTTCATTTTATGGCTCCTCGGAGTTCCGGCCAGTCTCTTGGTCTTGCTGTGGTTTTTGGGTGTTCTTCGATAAAGTCACGAGGTAGCTTGGCGTGACATGCAGCCAGATGTGTTCTCCTGTCTGAACGCGCTCTTTTCACTTCTTGTCAGCTCATCCCTTGCTCCTCCATAGGTCTTTCCGGTAATTGATCATTTCCTTTTCTGCTGTGCCCATTCAAGGGACAATAGGCCAACCGTGCCTAAAAGAGGGAGGGGTGTGTCCGATGCAGACTGTGGCGTTGTTGACGATTTCGAACATATTCATGACATTCGCGTGGTACGGCCACTTGAAATTCAAGGAATATCCCTTGTTCACGGTGATTCTGGCGAGTTGGGGTATTGCGTTCATCGAATACTGCTTTCAAGTGCCGGCCAATCGGATCGGCCATGCCCAGTTCAATGCGGCGCAACTCAAGACGATCCAGGAGGTCATCACCCTGGTCGTGTTCTCGATTTTCTCAGTCGTCTACTTGAAAGAAGCGATGAAGTGGAACTATGTGGTGGGGTTCGCGCTTATCGTGGTGGCGGTGTTCATCATCTTCAAAGAATGGTGACGATCGAGGATACGACGATGTGTTATCGTTCGAGCCGTAATCAACCTTCTCACCATCCTGCTTCTGTCCCTCGCTAGGCTTAGACCGCAGCTCGCCCGATTGATGAAACCTTACCAAGCCCGCTTGCAGCACATTCTTTAGGCCACTACAATACCGCACACATCTATCTCGGCTGTTGAGCGAAGGGGGTATGGGTATGCCGAAATCGAAAAAGACCGACTCGAGTGCGAAGTCCGAGAGTCTCGAAAAGAAATCCTCACCGGCATCCCCGTCTGCACCCCTGGCCACGGAAGATTTCGAAAAGCTCGGTGTCTTCTACCTGGGACGGCCATATGATCTCGCGGCTAAGCAAGCCAAGCCTGGTTTGCTGCTCTATGATTCCAAAGATCTCGTGACGCATGCTGTTTGCGTCGGCATGACCGGCAGCGGCAAGACCGGACTTTGTCTTGCGCTTCTTGAAGAGGCGGCGATCGACAACATTCCCGCCATTATCATCGATCCAAAAGGCGACCTTGGCAATTTGATGCTGACGTTCCCGTCGCTCCAGGGCGAAGATTTTCAGCCATGGATCAATGAGGACGATGCGCGCAAGAAATGCCTGTCGTCCATCGAGTATGCGAAGGCACAGGCTGAATTATGGACCAAGGGCTTGGCTGGATGGCAACAGGATGGCGCTCGTATACAGCGCCTCCGGGATGCTGCAGACATCGCGATTTATACGCCCGGCAGTAACGCCGGACTCCCGGTCTCTATCCTTAAGTCTTTTGCCGCGCCGACGGCTGATGTGCGTGAGGACTCCGAACTTCTGCGTGAACGAATCAGTACGACCGTGACCAGTTTGTTGGGCTTACTTGGGATCGAAGCCGATCCGATCCAAAGCCGCGAGCACATTCTCCTATCGACGATTCTGGATCAGACGTGGAAGCAAGAGGAAGATCTCGATCTTGCAGCACTGATTCAGGCCATCCAATCGCCGCCGGTGTCGAAGATCGGCGTGATGGACATAGATTCGTTTTTCCCGTCTAAGGACCGCTTTGCACTCGCGATGAAGCTGAACAATCTTTTGGCGGCTCCAGGATTTCAAGCCTGGCTGGAAGGAGAATCGCTCGATATTCAGCAGCTGCTCTACACCTCGTCGGGTAAGCCACGTCTGGCGATCTTTTCAATCGCTCATTTGAACGACGCAGAACGCATGTTTTTCGTGACGCTCTTGCTCAGTCAGATGGTCGGTTGGATGAGAGCTCAATCGGGCACCACCAGTCTGCGGGCCCTCGTGTATATGGACGAGATCTTCGGGTATTTCCCGCCCGTGGCCAATCCTCCATCCAAGCTGCCGCTGATGACTTTGCTCAAGCAGGCGCGGGCGTTTGGTTTGGGGGTCGTGCTCGCGACGCAGAATCCCGTCGATCTCGATTACAAGGGATTGGCCAATACGGGCACGTG
The DNA here is from genome assembly GCA_024760545.1 of Nitrospira sp. Taxonomy (NCBI): domain Bacteria; kingdom Pseudomonadati; phylum Nitrospirota; class Nitrospiria; order Nitrospirales; family Nitrospiraceae; genus Nitrospira; species Nitrospira sp. The sequence continues at coordinate 1,851,528 of CP060501.1, read as the reverse complement.
GTTCATTGGACGGTTGCAGACTGAACGGGATAAAGCCCGAGTGTTGGAGGGGTTGGAAGGGGCTTCGACTAGCGCCGGGAAGAAATTCGACCGTGGCCGCATGGAACAAACCTTGGCAGGTCTCGGCAATCGGATCTTTCTGATGAACAATGTGCATGAGGATGAGCCGGTCGTGTTTGAGACACGGTGGTGCCTCTCCTATCTCCGTGGACCTCTGACAAGGACACAGATCAAGCAGCTGATGGATCCTGTGCGCGATGCTCAAGCGGGAGTTGGTGCGCCTCGTGCTGCCGGAAAACCAGCCAAGTCACCCAAAGGCAGCGCACGTCCCATCGTCCCGCCGGATGTCCCGCAACACTTCGTGCCATTGCGTGGGACGCAGCCTGAAGGCAGCGAGTTGATCTATGCGCCCATGTTGCTCGGCTCGTCGCAGATCCGCTTCTCCGATACGAAAAGCGGGATCGACACGATCCAGGATGTGATTGTCCTGGCACCCATGGGCGATGGCCCGGTGACTGTCGACTGGGACCGTGGAACACCAGTGGATGTGGCGGTGGCCGATCTCGAACAGAACCCAAAAGAGGGCGCGCAGTTTCTTGGCTTGCCGACAAGTGCCGGCAAGGCCAAGAGTTACGCCGACTGGAACAAGGAGTTCGGCGGTTGGCTCTTCCGGACGCAGAAAGTTGAGTTGTACAGGAGTTCCATTACCAAGGAAGTGTCTAAGCCTGGCGAATCTGAGCGCGACTTCCGAGTGCGGTTACAGCAGACCGGGCGAGAACAGCGCGACAAGGGCGCGGAGGCGCTTCGCCAGAAATACGGTTCCAAGATTGCGACACTTCAAGAACGAGTCAGGCGTGCGGAGTTGGCGAAGGAAAAGCAGCAGACCGAATCCCGTTCCAGCCAGATGCAAGCGGCGATTTCCGTGGGAGCTTCCATTCTGGGGGCCTTTCTTGGACGGAAGGCGATCAGCGCGTCAAATATCGGACGAGCCACGACTGCGATCCGGAGTGCCGGCCGCGTCATGAAAGAGTCGCAGGATGTCGGGGTAGCCGAGGAAAATGTCGCGGCGCTTCAACAGCAACTGATGGATCTCGAAGCGCAGTTCAAGTCGGAGAGCGAAGCGTTGGCTGCCGCATCCGATCCGTTGAACGAAAAACTCGAAACCATCTCTATCAAACCCACCAAGGCTAACATTGCTGTCAAACTCGTGACCCTCGCCTGGACACCCCATTGGCGTGATGCAAGGGGAAGCCTTACTTCAGGGTGGTCATAAGTTTCATATGAGTAGTGCCATACCATCGGCTCAAGGCGCTGCTGACTGATATCCACCACCTCCACTAAGGGTAATAGTGCGGTACGATCTGGGCTCTCACCGGGACTCCCTACTGGCAGGGCTTGAATGGCGGCCTCACTCGGAACCGAATTAATTCAAGGTTTCCCCTGCTCCTAGCACGATCAGGTGCCTTATCAAGCACGTAGGTGTACATCTGTAGGATTTAGAATTCACCTAAGGTATCGATTAGTTGTCATTCCCGTAGCCCTCATTCCCAGTCTTATCAAGTTTTGTGATTGACATACCGAAACACTACCTAGTTGGTTTGACGCAAGTGCCGATTGGTGGGCGGCCTAGCCTCAGACATCATGGAGAGCACAAGATGGAGGTTCATACATTCCAATATGATCGTAGTGAAGGGTGGTCCATCAAGAATCGGCCTCAGATAGATTCCCATCGGACACTGATCGTGCTGTTCGGTTCTTCCACTTTTATCGATGCGGACAACCCGATCCGCGAGTTGGTCGATGAATACCCCCATTCGACAGCCATCGGCTGCTCGACCGCCGGCGAGATTTTAGGGACGCAGATCTTCGACGAGAGCGTGAGCGCGGCGATTGTCCGATTCGATCATACGGATCTTCGGATGGCCGGTGCTCCTGCTCACTCAGCGGAAGATTCGTTCACCGCTGGGCAGCATATTGCCAGACAGCTGAACGACCCACGATTGAAAGGCATCCTTGTCCTTTCGGACGGCCTTTGTGTGAACGGGAGCGAACTGGTACGGGGCCTGAATTCAGAGGTATCCCCTTCCGTCGTGGTGACCGGCGGATTGGCCGGCGATGGTGATCGATTTCATCGGACCTGGGTGCTGCAGGACCGCCGGCCTCAATCGGGTTTTGTGACGGCTGTCGGTTACCTATGGAGATCGCATCAGGATCGGGCACGGAACAAAGGGTGGCTGGGATCGGTTCGGCCATGAGCGGCGTGTTACCAGATCAAGTGGAAACGTCCTGTTCGAGCTCGATGGCCGTCCTGCTCTTCAGCTGTATAAGGAGTATCTTGGTGATCGAGCCTCCGGTTTGCCGGCAACCGGCCTCCTCTTCCCGCTCGCACTACGTGCCCATCAAGCAGATTCCAAGAGCCTGGTTCGAACGATTCTTGCGGTGAACGAAGAGGAACAATCTCTGACCTTCGCTGGCGATATTCCGGAAGGGTCTCTCGCGCAGCTGATGAAGGCCAATTTTGATCGGCTCGTCCATGGGGCGTCCGAAGCGGCATTTTCCACCAAGTCAGCAGCCGACGCCAACTCTTGCACCTTAGCCGTTGCCATCAGTTGCGTCGGTCGACGACTCGTTCTCGGAGAGCGGACAGAAGAGGAAACCGAGGCCACTCTGGATGTGTTTCCCAAAGGGACGCAGCAGATCGGATTCTATTCCTATGGGGAAATTTCTCCGTTTACGGCGGAAACCTGCGATCTTCACAATCAGACGATGACGTTGACGACGCTGAGCGAAGCGGCGTGATTTCTCATGCACCCCCTACTGACACGACAACTGAGGCGGTTAGGCCTAGATCAAGAGCATCTCCCACCGTCGCCGGAGGTGTGGAGTGACCTGCTGGAGAGGATCAGCCGGAGCTATATGGAAGCCGATCAAGGTCATGCGCTCCTGGAACGATCGCTGGCCCTCTCTTCAAAGGAGATGCAGGATCTCTATGCGCAACTCAAACAAACCAGCGAAACTCAGCTCGCACAGGAGCGAAACAAACTCCAGGCGGTTTTGCACGCGCTGGGAGATGGACTGTGCGTCGTGGATGCGGCGTGGAAGATTCAGATGATGAATCCCCACGCCGAGCAACTGTTGGGAGAAGCCGCGCATGCCCTAGGCGATCGTCCTGTCTATCGGATGATCTCTCCGGGACCCGAAGAATACCGAGAACACTGTCTCATCACCGATGCCACGCTGCCGACGCTTGCCTCCGGCGAACCGTACCGAACGGACGATGGTTTGTTGGTGAGAACGGACGGTCAGTTTGTGCCCATCTCGCTGGTCGTGACCCCCATGCTTTCGAATGGCACCGTCACCGGCGCGGTGCTCGTGTTCAGAGACATCAGTCAGGAGAAGCGGGTAGAGCGAGAGCGGCAACAGACCGAAGGCCTTCTTCGTCGAATTCAGGCGGGGTTGTCGGAAGTGGCCAAAAGCCCGCAAGTCTACGGGGGTAATCTTCAAGAAGCATTTCAAGCCGTCACACGCGTGGCAGCGGAGTGTCTTCATGCAGCGAGAGTCAGTATCTGGTTCTTTACGGCGGATCGGTCCGCCATTCAGTGCGTCAATCTCTATCAATTGACCACTCGAGAACATTCCCAAGGCCTCGAACTGTCGGCGATCGCATATCCCCGGTATTTTCAGGAGCTGGATACCGAGCGAATCGTATCAGCCGATGATGCGCAAGCCGATCCGAGGACTGCGGAATTTGCCGAGGGGTATTTGGCGCCGCTGGGGATTACGTCCATGCTCGACGTTCCGATTCTCTCGGAAGGCAGGATGATCGGTGTGATCTGTCATGAGCATATCGGCCCTATGCGACGTTGGACGCGCGAAGAGCAACATTTCGCCACGTCCATCGCCAATGCGGTGGCTTTAGCCATCGAGGCTGCCGATAGACGGAAGGTTGAGCAGGCGTTGCGAACCAGTGAAGAACGGCTGACGATGACGGTCCAGAGCGCGAACATTGGGATTTGGGACTGGGATTTGAAATCGAATGTTGTGTATCTCTCGCCTGAATGGAAGCGGCAACTTGGGTATGAGGATCACGAGTTGGGCAATACATTCGCGGAGTGGAAAAGCCGGCTCCACCCTGAGGATTACGACCGTGTTTGGAATACCATCGAGGCGTATTTGCTCGCACGGCCATCTCGATTCGAACTTGAGCATCGTCTTCGTCATAAGAACGGCTCCTATCGGTGGATTCTTGGGCGCGGGACTGCGATCAAGAGCGACGCTGCGTTGTCGAACCGTATGGTCGGAATCAATATCGATGTCACTGATCAAAAATCGGCAGAAGAAACGCTTCGTCATGCCAAGGAAACTGCCGAGGCCGTCAGTCGCGCCAAGAGTCAGTTCCTGGCAAACATGAGTCACGAAATTCGCACTCCCATGAACGGAGTGTTGGGCATGGCGGATCTTTTGCTGCGATGTGCGCTTGGTCACAGAGAGCGGCATTTGGCGGAATCGATCCACCGATCCGGCACGGTATTACTCGCCATCATCAACGACATTTTGGACTTTTCGAAGATCGAGGCCGGGAAACTGCAGCTTGAGGCGATTCCCTTCGAAGTTCGTCGGACGATCCAGGAAGCGGTTGATCTGTTAGGACCGGCAGCGCAGAAGAAACAGCTGACACTTTCCTGGCAGATCGACCGTGATATCCCTGGGTATCTGCTCGGCGATCCGATCCGGCTGAGACAAATCGTCGTGAATCTGGTCGGAAATGCCGTCAAATTCACGGAACAGGGAAGCATTAAGGTATGTGTTGCTCTTGAGGATCAGAGGGGGGATCTGCACGGACTATCCGTTACGGTCCATGATACCGGCATCGGCATTGCTCCCGAAGTTCAAGCCCACATCTTCGACGCATTTTCCCAGGCCGATGGTTCGACCACCAGGAAATACGGTGGGACCGGCTTGGGGCTCGCAATCGTCAAGCAGCTTGTCACATTGATGGGTGGAAACATCGAGCTCTGGAGTCATCCGGGTAAGGGGTCTATCTTCGGGTTTACCGCCTATTTCGCGCAATGCAATCCCGTTCACAGCCCGGTGTTATCTCCCATCTTAGGAGGACATGAGGTTGAGTCTGAAAACGTCGATCATCAACCGGTCGGATCCGCCGAAGTGCGCATTCTGCTGGTTGAGGACAACCCGGTGAACCGCGAGGTCGCGTACGGCATGCTGGAAGCGTTCAATTGCCTGATCGATACCGCTGAGAACGGGCGAGAAGCGGTCGCAGCAACAGCCGTGACGGACTATGCGCTCGTCTTCATGGATTGCCAGATGCCTGAGATGGACGGTCTTGCCGCAACCCGGTTGATCAGAGAACATGAAGCCCAGCGAGTGGGGGATATAGGCATCCGCCGGGTGCCGATCGTGGCTCTGACGGCGCATGCGATGCAGGGAGACCGGGACCTTTGCCTGGCCGCCGGCATGGACGACTACCTGACGAAACCCTATACACCTTCACAACTCGAACATGTATTGGCTCGTTGGCTGCCGAGGGGGAAAGCCGAGCCAGTAGAAGGGTGCGGCGTAACGCCGAGTTCGCCATCGCTGGAGACGTGTGGCCGACAACCAACCGTTCCTCAGAGAGTGGGGACTCGTGATGACACACGTGTTGACGTGACGATCATCGATCAAGCGGCGTTGGCTGCCATCCGCGAATTGCAACGGCCTGGCCACCCGGACATCTTCGCTCGCATCTTGTCTGAATACATCGACGCGTCACCAGCGATGATCGATCGGATACGCCGCGCTGTCCTGTCAAAGAATGCGGCTGAGTTGCGGGCTTCCGCGCATTGTCTGAAGTCGAGCAGCGCCCAACTCGGAGCCTCCGTTCTAGCTGCCGACTGTCGCGAATTGGAACTGATGGGTGCCGGTCAAGATCTGGATCGTGCTCACGAAATCTTGAGCGAACTCGAGCAACATTACACGGCTGTGTGTACCGCCTTTCAAGCAGAGCTGGAGAAGGGGAGGTCCGCAGCATGATGGAAGAGCATTGCCCGACCGTTCTGATCATCGACGATGATTCCGTCGCGCGATTGCTGGCCCGTGAAGCGCTTGAGCAATCAGGCTGGTTGGTTGAAGAGGCCGAACATGGTCGACGAGGGCTTGAGGTGTTCGTCAGGACCCGTCCTGATCTGGTGCTGTTGGACATCATGATGCCTGAAATGGATGGATTTGCCGTCTGTGCCGAGTTGCGGCGGTTGCCGGAAGGCATGCATACACCTGTACTCATCATGACAGGGCTGGAAGACTATCAGTCCGTTACTCAAGCGTATGATGCCGGAGCTACCGATTTCATCGTCAAGCCGATCAATGGCCTGTTGCTGAAACACCGGGTGCGATACATGTTACGAGCCGGTCAAGCCATGCAAGAATTGCGGGACAGCCAGGACAAGCTGGTTCAGGCTCGAGACGGGGCTCTTGAAGGGGCTCGGTTGAAATCTGAATTTCTTGCCACGATCAGCCATGAGATTCGTACTCCAATGAACGGCATTATCGGGATGGATGAATTGTTGCTTGAGACCGAGCTGACGCCGGAGCAGCGGGATTGTGCCGAGACGATTCGGCTGTCCGCCAAAGCCTTGCTCGAAATCGTGAACGATATCTTGGACTTTTCCAAATTGGAATCAGGGCGAGTCATGCTCATCCGGGAGGAATTTGTGTTGAGTGCGGTGATCAACGAGAATCTCGCTCTGTTTCAAGAGCGGTCGGAAGAGAAAGGTCTTCTCCTTCGTCACGAAATCGCATCGACGGTGCCGATGAAGCTCTGGGGCGATCCGGTCCGTATCGGCCGTCTTCTATCGGTATTGCTCAGCAACGCTGTGAAATTTACCGAGCGGGGAGAGGTTTGGTTGCGTGTCCAACTGGTTGCGCCATCGTCCGGCGAGTTGTCGTCTGGGCTGCAACCAGGGGCCAGCCGTATCCGATTTCTCGTCAGTGACACCGGGATCGGGATCAGTAAGTCGGCTGCCTACCGATTGTTCCAGCCGTTTGTGCAAGCAGACGGGTCCGATCGACGCAGGTATGGCGGGACCGGGTTGGGATTGGCACTCGCCAAACAGCTCGTCGAGCTGATGGGCGGAACGCTGGAATTCGAAAGTGAGCCCGGGAAAGGAAGCCAATTTTGGTTTGATTTATCGCTTGCTCGAGCCAGTGATAGTCGGAAGCCGGCTTTCGAGCCTGGGAATGCGCTGGTCATGATGAAAGACGTGGTCAGTCAGACCGTTCTTGTGAGAACGTTAGAAAAACTCGGCTGTCGAGTTCAAACGGTCATTTCCGTGGAGGAACTGAGAAGTCTACGCCCCATACCGACACCGCTGTTGCTATTTGCGGATTTCGACCGGGTGGTCGATGAGACGGAACGCATGAACGTGCTGCAACTCAAGGAACGTTTACCAAGCCTTCACATAGTCGCCCTCGGGCGCGGGCTATCCGACAGCGATCTTCCTGCCAATAGGACGTGTCACATCGACGGATATCTCGATGGACCACTCACTGTCGAAGCGATCAAGTCTGTGACCGCCTCGTGGGTTCCTGAAGTACTCTCACGCTAGCGTATTGTCGCGCTCGCACGCTGTTCGTAGTTATTGCCGGGCCGGCCTTGATTCAAATGGAGACCGGTCATGCACGCCTACCTGTGACGAACTGGTTCCATGAAGCGTTCAGTGCTTCTTGTCTTTCTGCATGATCTTATCGGTCCAGGCCAAGAGGATGGCCGAGGCCAAGAAAGTCATGTGGATAAAGATTTTCCACTTGATATGTTCAGGGTTCTCGTTCGCCACGTCGACGAAGGCTTTCAGGAGATGAATGCTGGAGATCCCTATCAGCGAGGCCGCGAGTTTGATTTTGATCGTCCCGGGATCGACGTGTGTGAGCCAATCCGGGCGGTCCGGATGCTGTTCCAAATCCAGCTTGCTGACGAACGTTGCGTACCCGCCGATCACGACCATGGTCAGCAAATTGGCCACCATGGTCACGTCAATCAAACCCAAGACTCCTAGCATGAACACGGTTTCATTCATTTGGTTGATGTGGATTACCATTTCCCAGAGCTCGAGGAGAAATTTGTAGGCGTACAGCAGTTCCGCGACGATGAGGCCGGCATAGAGCGGTGCTTGAATCCATCGACTGGCGAAGACGACCGCCTCGAACACCGCCTCGACCTGATTGCTGGCTGAGTGAGAGGGCTTAGGTGATGAAAGTGTCTCTCGGGATTCGGACAAACGAGCGTCGGACATTAACACCTCCTCACAGTCGAACGATGACACATCTGGGGAAAATAGAATCGACGGTGAGGTGTATCCTAGTCAGTGACTTCCAAGGTGTCAATTCTATCGACTGAGCGTGCTGCACGGTGAAGCAGCTCACCCCGTCTCCGAGTCGCAGGCCCTGTCGGACTTAGGGAGTGTCCAGGGGTAATTGCGAACCAGAGCCTTTAAAACTTCCGGCATAGAAGGCGGCAATCTGCGACCGTCGTCCGATACTCAGCTTTGAATAGATATTTGAGAGGTAGTTCTTGATGGTCTTTTCGCTCAGCCGTAGATCATGCGCGATCTCTTTATTCGTCAGGCCTCTCGCTACCAAGGGCAGGAGCCGTTGCTCCTGAGGAGAAAGGAGCGGGCGTTTCGATTGCCCCGGCTCACTGTACAGATTCTTCAGCCATTCCAACGTATGTTTTGTCAACCGCGGGTCAATGAGCGCTTGTCCGGAAGCCACGGTCCGAATGGCACGCACGAGAGCCTTGGAAGCGATGTCTTTGAGGATGTATCCGTGAGCGCCGGCGAGAATCGCTTCCAACACGGTATGATCATCCGCAAAACTCGTCAGGAACAGTACACGGGTTTGAGGACACTTCGTAAGAATTTCGCGGGCGGCGTCCACCCCGCTCCCGTCCGGTAATCGGATGTCCAGCAGCACGAGATCCGGCTTGAGCCGGAGACAGAGTTTTTTTGCTTCCTCCATTCGCTTTCCCTGGCCCACGACCTTCATCCCGGGTGTGAGATTGAGGACAGCACAGAGACCGATGCGCACCACTTCATGATCATCCACGATGACCAGCCGAATCAGTGGGGATCTATTCATAGACAGTGCCCTTTTTCAATGGAATATCCACGGTAATAGTTGTGCCCAGCCCCGGCGTGCTATCGAGAGCAAACGTGGCAAGGAGGCGTCTGGCGCGGGCTGCCATATTGCTGAGTCCGTGACCCGTGCGACGCTTGCGCTTGGGAGCAAAGCCGACGCCGTCGTCACCGATGACTAAACGGATCGTATTATCCATCAGACTCAGACACACCCATCGACGGGAGGCACGAGCATGGCGCATGCTATTGCTGAGAGCCTCGCGTGCGATACTGAGGAGTTGCTCTCCCAGTTGGGGAGTGATGAAGGACAGGACGGGGGTCTTGATGTCCAGCTCAGGTGTGGTATGGTCGGCGCCTGTCATCGAAGCGGTCAGTTGTTCCAGTGCTTGTCCGAAGTCCAACTTCGCGGGCGTCCGTTGGGTCAATGGGGCAATGAAGCGCCGAACATCGACCATGAGGTTGTTGAGTTGGGTGACGGCTTGAGTCATATGCGCTTTCGACCGGCGGGTGGAGCGTCCCAAGGAGAGCTTGCCGGCCTCCAGCTGCATACCGACGGCATAGAGCGCTTGCAAAATGTTATCGTGCAGATCCCGGCTCAATTGCTCTCGTTCTTCAGTCGCCAGCTTGCGCTCGGTGATATCCTGAATTGCGGCAAGGAGAAAGGGTCCGGTTTTGTCTGATAACTCGATACGGGTCGCCTTGACTGAGACCCAAATGATTTCACCTGATTTCCTAATGTACCGTTTTTCATAGGCGTAGCTCGATCGGACTCCTCGAAAAAACTCATCCGTCAATACGATGTTGGCCGAGAGATCATCCGGATGCGTATATAGGGCGTACGTGCTTCCGACGATTTCATGCTCTTCATACCCCGTTAACTCACACAAGGCTTTGTTGGCGCAGATCGTGCACCAGTCTTGATCCAGAATACACAGCCCGACCGGAGCTTCCGCGACAAAATGCTGGAGCCTCAGCTCGCTATCACGTAGCGCTTTCTCGGCGCGCTTCTGCTCGGTAATATCACGAAAACTCCAGACACGGCCGACGATTTCCCCGGCGAGAATCTGAGGTCGTGAAAAGCGCTCGAAGACGCGTCCATCGTTGAATTCGAGCACATCGAAGCTTTCTTGTTCACGATACGTATAGAGCTCGCGAACCTTCCTCAAGAAGGCTTGAGGGTCCCGAAGTTGGTCCGCCATAAACGCCAGCAATGCCGCGTCGTCTCGGTTATCGGCCAGTGTGTGTGGAATATTCCATAGATGTAGGAAGCGCTGGTTGACACTCGTCACCGTACCTTGTCGATCGATGACGAGTAAACCGTCGGCGACTGAGTTGATGGCGGCTTGCAGGAGTGAATACGAGCGTTTCCGCTCGGAGATGTCGCGAACGAAGGCGAAGTTGTATTCACGGCCTTCGACGGCAACGAAATTGGCGACAACTTCGACGGGATAGGTTTCTCCCGATTGAGCACGGTGTCGTGATTCGAAGCGGAGGCGGCCTGACCGGCGCAGCTCTTCCCAATGTTCAGGCCACCGGTCCATCTGATGATCGGGATCGATATCGGCAACGGTCATGCGGAGGAGTTCTTCATGTGTGTACCCCAACCGCTGACAGGACGCGTCGTTGACGTAGAGAAAGCGCGCTGATTTGTCGATCCAAAAGACGAGGTCGGCGGACCGGTCGACAGCGATCTGGGTGAGACGCAGGGCTTGCTCAGCACGTTTGACGTGGGTCATGTCACGTGACACGCCGACCAAGCCGACGATCCGGCCGGTCCGATCCCGGTGAGGGGTTTTGATCGAATAGAAAGTCCGAGATTCTCCCTTCATCGGAAGAATCTCCTCAAATTGTCGCTGCACAGCTCCAGAAAAAACCTTTTGATCATCGGCCATGAGACGCGTTGCGATGGCCGGAGGAAAGATTGCGTCATCGCTCTTCCCAATAATTTCGGTGGTAGACTTTCCAATGACCAGCGCTCCGGCTGAATTGATGAACCGGTAGCGTCCATCGCCATCTTTCATGAAAATCGCGTCAGTCGCCGTTTCGATGACCGCCCGTAAAAGCGCTTCTTGTTCTTTCAAGGCTTGTTCAGAGTCTCTTCGCAGGAGTTCTCCACTGATCCAGCGCGCCATGAGTTGTAAAAAATCCTTGTCGGCTTGGCTAAAGCGGTTGGGAGAAGGCTCGGGTCCCATAAAACAGATTGTGCCGTGTGGCCGCTCTTGATCGATCAATGTGGTGCCGATGTAGCATTCAAGTCCGAGGTTCTTATAGCCGGGATGGTTGGACCACGCTGAGGCTCCGACATGGTTAAAGCACACGACATCATTCGCCTTCAACGTCTCGCCACAACAGGTCTGAGACAACGGCATGCGCATGCCGGGCGTGAAAGAGCCATTTGACGGCCAAACGTGCGTCAGCTCCAGTTGATCGCCGCGAACACTGGTGACGAAGCCGATGGGGAGGTGAAAACGGCGACAGCCGATCTCCAAGACGGTTTGAATGCGCTGGTCGAAGGTGAGCCCGGGATGTGACGTGGCTTCATGCAACGATCGGATTGCCTGTTCGCTTTTTCGCAAATGGGTTTCTGCCTGCTTTCGATCATCGATATGCTGAACAACGGCGATGAAATAGGCCGGATTGCCTGAGGCATTCCGGACAAGCGAAACGGTCAAGTCGACCCATGTCCAGGTGTTGTCGCTCCGACGATACCGCTTTTCCATCGAGTAGGAAGGACGTTTTCCCTCGAGCAATTCGTCAAGATAGTCAAGATTGGCTGCGAGGTCATCGGGATGTGTGAGTTCTTGAAACCTCGTCCGGAACATCGTCTCCAACGAATACCCCAACATCCCGCACAGGTGCGAATTTACTCTGAGAAACCGTCCGTCTAAGTCGAGCTGGGCAATTCCGACTCCCGCATGTTCATAGAGCGCTCTCCAGCGCATCTCGCTCTCCCGAACTTGCTCTTCGGCGAGGCGACTTTCGGTGATGTCGCGTACGATGCAACCCACTGTGGCCTGATGTTCCCCACTCGCCGGGATGAGTGTTAAGGTCCCGGCAAAGTGTCGTAAAGCCCCTTCCAACGGTACGATGTATTCAACCGTGGCTGTTTCGCCTGTATCGACGACCTGACGAATCGCGGTGAGATAATGCGCGCCGGCTTCAGGTCCGAAGACATCCGTGACGTGTCTGCCGATGAGATCTTGTTTGGGAAGAAGAAGTTTATCTTCGTTCCGGGTCCACACGTTGAGATATCTCCCGTCCCGGTCGAATTCAAACGCCAAGTCGTCCAGAGCGTCCAGGAATGAACGGAGGCGAGCTTCGCTCTTGACCTTGGCTTCCTCGGCTCGTCTCAGGTCCGAGAGATCGACATACAAGCCGACGGCCATCGAGAGCTGTCCGAACTCGTCATGGACGCAGACGGGCCAAAGGAGGAGGTCGAGTATCTGACCGTCCTTTCGTCGGCGTCTGAGCTCCACCGGGCCGGCCAACTCTCCGTTGATCCCCGCTTGCCATAATGCATCGGCCGTTGCTTCCTCACCCGGGGGAACATAAGGGAGTTCACGCCCCAACACCTCCTCTTCAGACCAGCCGAACAGGCGTGTGGCAGCATGGTTCCAGCTGATCACCCGTCCTTCTCGATCAAGACGGACGAGTGGGAATGCCGATTCTTCGACAAGCGTATAGAGCAAACGCGAGGCTTCATGCAGCTGGGTTTGAGCCCGCCTACGCTCGGTGATGTCTTCACAGACGACGAGCACAAAGATGCGGCCGGTTTGGTCGTGAATCGCGCGCGCCCGCTCTTTGACCCACAGCCGTGTTCCGTCGCTCCTGATCTTTTGAACTTCCCACTGTAAAGGCGAGTATGGAGTGGCCGCACAGGCTTTGAGTTGTGACAACACGGTCTGCTGATCCTTTGGGTCAAGCACGTTCAGGATCGATTGGCCGATGAGGTCCTCTTTGGGATATCCGAGTTGATCCGCACCAAAGCGGTTCACGGATAACACGGTCCCGTCGGGAGTCAGCGTGAAGTACATGAAGGGGTTCTGCTCATACAGCGATTGGTAGGATAGCTCACTGGCCCTGAGCGCTGATTCAGCCTGTTGTCTCCGCTCGATTTCTTTCTTGAGATCGAGCACGGCCTGTTCTGATCCTGTCGCGTGTTCACGGACATGTGCTTCAAGTGTTTCTTGAATGCCTTGTTGGACCGGTTCCGACTGTTGACACGCGGTGATATCTTCAATAGTGCCGACCATGCCCGCCACGGGTTTGTTCCCGTTGCACATGGCCCGGCCGCGGCACGCAACCCACCGGATGGTTCCACGCGGAGTCATGATGCGATGTTCGATGCGATAGAACGTCCGGTCTTCCACTGCCGTCGCCATGGCGGCGCTGAACGGCTGACGGTCCTCTGGGTGGACGAGGGCGATGAATCCTTGATAGGTGCCGTCGAAGGATCCGGGAAGAAGGCCGAAGATCCGTTCGGTTTCCAAGGACAAGATGACACGATTCGTGCTGACTTCCCATTCCCATGTTCCGACCTGGGCAGCCCCAAGCGCCCACGCTTGTGCGAGGAGATGGTCTTGTCCTGCATTGGCTAAAGCCTGCTGCAGTTCGAGGACTTGATGCCGTAACTGGGCAAGTTCGACGGACAGTGCCCGATCAGTATTCGATGGCGAACCCATAGAGACGAATCTCGGTGTTTAGGTCGGATGAAACTGCGAGGCGAGCCCGTTCTCCTTCGCAGATGGACCGATCCTGGAACAACAATTAGGGAATAGCATAGAGCCCGTCGATCCTACAAGACCAGAAGGGGGGTGGGATAAAGAAGTTTTCACGAGGACAGGCGAGCGCTAGAAGGTCACAGGAGCCCTAGAATTTAGGACTTCGGGCGGCCCCGGGCACATGTGTTTCCTTCATAAACCAGGCGACGGCTTCCGTTCGACGTTTGACATGCAGCTTATCGAAGATATTCGCCAGGTAATTTTTCACCGTCTTATCGCTCAAACGAAGCTGGACCGCAATCTCTTTGTTTGTTTTTCCTTCCGCCAGGAGAGGCAGAATGAGGCGTTCCTGCGGGGATAATCGGGAGACTCCTTGGGGAGTCACGCCCAGATGTGAGCTGGTCCGAATCCAGTGGAGCGCCTGCTGGGTCACTCGTGGGTCCAGATAGCCCTGACCGGTGGCGACGGTGCGAATGGCACGGATGAGGTCATCCATGCGGACATCCTTGAGCACATATCCATGCGCCCCGTTCTGAACGGCAGCCATCACCGTGGTATCCTCGGCGTAACTGGTGAGGACGAGAATCCGCAGCTTCGGTGCAACGGCCAGAAGCCGTCGGCAGGCTTCAGTGACTGAAGCGTCGGGAAGTTTCACATCAAGCAGGACCATCTGAGGGTTGAGACGCTCAACGATCGCCACACCGTCCGCGATAGTCCCGGCCTCTCCCACGATCGTCATATCCGGTTCAAGGTGCAGCAGGGCGCGCAGCCCCCTGCGGACCATCTCATGGTCATCCACAAGCACGATGCTGGTCGATGGTTGTTTCATACAGGGGTGAGAAGGGGTTCCAATGAAAACTCCGCAATGACTTGCGTGCCTCCTCCACTCTTCGACTGCACCCACAATCTCCCGCCGAGTTTCTTGGCTCGAGCTTCCATATTGATAAGCCCGTATCCACGTGGTTGCCCTACAGCCGTGGAAAACCCAATACCATCGTCGGAGATGCTGACGCGAATTCTCGTTTCTTTCATGCGAATCGAGACCACGGCTCGGGTCGCCTGAGCGTGGCGAGCGCAGTTACTGAGAGCCTCTCGGACGATATTCAAGATCTCGCGCTCTTCCTCATTCGTCAACACCTCAATGGCGCTGCGCTGAAGATCCAGCTTCATGTGCAACCGGTTTGTTTGCTCATAGGTCGTGCATAGTGTGTTGAGTTCCGAGGACAAGTCAAACTCTTGGACGGTACCGGACTCCAATTCGTGAATCATCCCGCGGATTTCATGAATGAGTTGATTGATCTGCCAGATCATCCGGCTATCGGTTTCTTTGGTTTCCACTGAGTGATTACTCCGGGTCCGTTGAGAGGTTTCAATAGTAAGGCCAATGGCATACAGCGATTGCAACACGCAGTCATGCAAGTCTCGACCAATCCGGGTACGATCTTCCAATAGTTTATGCAATCGGCGTTCGGTCGCTTTGAACGCGATCGTCAGTTCACCCGCGCAAGGTTCCAATTGACACACGCCGAGGGATTCCTTGAGCGGTCGAACTGACTGGGTGACTGACAGGGCTGGGGTTGGGCGGAGTCCCCCGTCCAACAGTTGAAACTTTGTCCTGCCTTCTGTCACGCGTACCTCCTTTTTTCCGGTCTTCTTGCCTGAGTTCCACCAAAGCCGCCGAAACCGCAGCATCTAGTTGTATCGTCATTATCTACGTGATTGCGGACGGAAAATCACCTGGCGGGTCCGCCAGGTGACGTTTCCTTAGTTGAAATGGTTCCATTCGCCTCCCCTACTAGACAATCGGCCCTATATGGGCTCCGCATCAGGCCATACTGAAAGGAGACAGTATGCAAGCATTCGCGGCCGGAGAGGCAAAGGAAATTGCCTTCTATGAGGGAGAGTTTCTCGTCAAGACACTCGAAACCAAGGAGGACCTCACTCAGGCGTATCGATTGCGGCATCGCGTATTTGCTGAACGGCTGAAGTGGGTGCCTGAGCGGGCCGACCGGCTCGAAGCCGATGTGTACGATACTTGGAGTACCTCAATCGGGATATTCGCGGATGAAACCAGACTGCTTGGGTTAGTCCGCATGACCCATGCGCCTGTCCCGTTCATGCTGGAGAGTGAATTCAGCGCCTGCCTTGTGGGGAGCCATCGTGTTCGAAAGCAAATCGATACGGCGGAAATTACTCGACTGGCCGTTGATCCAGCGATCGCAGATCGTGGCCTTTCTGCAAGGCTCATGAAAGCGATCTTCAAAGGGATGTATCAATGGTGTCTGCTTCATGAGGTCCGCTATACATATATGGTGGTGGAACACAGGCTTTTGCGGGTTGTCCAGCGCATGGGATGGCCATGCCGGGCCATAGGGGAGCCAGTAGCTTTGCCTCCAGCTGAGGTTTTTTCTATCGGGGGGTTGCTCGATCTGGACGAATTTAGATCTCAAGCCTCAACGTGTCGTCCTGCTATGTTGGATTGGTTGACGACGACAACACTGGTTCCCAAGCCGGAATACGGATGCCGACCAGTACTGGGCCAAGAAAGTGATGCAGCGGAATATGCACAATTGGCAGAAGACCGACTGCTGGTGCGCGCAGCCTAACTGCTTCGGTGATAGGGTAGCGGTTTGGACTCCGCTAGTGCGAATTGAATGCCTAAATGGCGGTCGGCAACCCATGGAGGGCGGGTAGCCCGTGTTCTATGGCGGTTGCAACCGCTTGGGAGCGGGAAGTCACCTCTAGTTTGGAGAAGATGCTCTCAATGTGGAATCGTATAGTTCGCTCACTGACTCCCAGAATCTTGCCGATTTCCCAATTGGTTTTTCCGTTCTTCATCCAATTGAGGATCGTGACTTCTCGCGAGGAAAGCTCTTTGACGCATCGATCTGTTTGCGACACAGATTTGGGAGCGGTTCTGAGCAGGGCCATATGAATGTAATAGCCTGCGTATTCGACGAGTGGAACCAATCGTTTCGCGTCGAGAGCATGTTCACTGGCGAACGAACAAAAAGTAGCAACTCCACAGGCCTGATCGACTGAGCCTGTTGTAATGCCATCACAGAGACCAAATTGCCGCGCCGTGGCGATAAACTCATGTTCTTTCTCGGAAGACATGTGTTGATAGATCTCTCGCCAATGTTGCGTGCCTGGCGATTTCAAAGCCGACTTGAATACCGGGTCGACGTCAGCAAAGCCATTTTTCCAGTACATGTAGAGCCATTCATCCGGATAACTGGCGTTGACGACATTACTGAATCCAGCAAAGGTTCGATCTGGCCCGAGCCGAGCAAGCCCCCCTAAGGCCCTCGTGAAGGAGAAATGGTTTTGGAATAGAACGAGCACGTCCCGCACGTGATCCGGAGTCTCTGCCTGCATCGCGTAGTGGAGGACTTCAAGAAAGTTCCTGCACTCAGACTTGGAGAGAGCGTCGAAGGCAGTCCGCGGGAAAGGTTGTTTTGTCGATGTATGAGCCATTAGAGACCCTCCTGCCCTTTGGGGACGTGACTATATACCATACGAGTTATGAAAAAATCAGATGAAAAGCATGATAGGGCCGTTTAAATATCATATATAGGGCCGATTGTCCCCATACGCCCGCCTCATCTCCCTATTTACTTTCGCCTGTTATGAGAAGATCATCCCTAAGAGTGAGACGGGGCAAATAATTTAGCAGGGTGCCAAGGTCCGGATGCAAGCATGGCTCATCGGTAGGCTCGTCATTGTATTCATCCTCTCGTATTCTCTCCTGGAACCAACGGTGGCCGGTGCCCAAGCCCTTCGCTTTCAGCCTCAGGGAGCGCGCGCCGCAGGACAGGGCAATGCATTCGCGGCAGAAGCCGATGATGCATCAGCCATCCACTACAACCCGGCCGGGTTGACCCAAGTAGCAGGTGTCCAAAGCATCGTTGGGCTAAATTTGCTCGGGGGATCCGTCAAATTCAAAAGCCCGACAGGTCTTGATAGCCGTGGCGACTTCAACGGAAGCGTGAACTGGCCTCCTCCCAGTAATTTTTACCTGAGTGCCAATCTTGCGTCCATTGGATTGCCCATTCTCTCGCCAGTAACGGTCGGCATCGGGTTAACATCGCCGTACGGCTTGAATACCCGGTACCCGGTTGATGGCCCGTTCAACACGGCTGTGACCTCGGCAGCACTCCCGCTGATCGCTATCAAGCCCACCATTGCTTACAAGGTAAGCGAAGATCTGTCAGTAGGTGTAAGTGCTGATATTTACACGTTTGTGAGCTTTCTCGGCGAAGGACATGTGGAGCAGAAACAGGTAAGCGCCGGAGCCTTGGGGATCCCAGCTGGAGCGTCTATCGAACTGAACGGGAATGGGACCGCGGCAGGCGTGACGGCCAGTTTGTTGTATACCCCCGTGAGAAATGAGGCCGGTAAGCCGATCCTGTCTGTCGGGCTGGTCTATCGCAGTCAGGCAGTCCTGCCTTTGCATGGGTTGCTGTTAGTCAATGGCGCGAAGGCGGCCGATGCCTCCACCGATCTTGTGTTGCCGCACATAGTTACCGGAGGCATCGCTATCTGGCCGGTACGCACCAGCGAGAGAGAGTGGAAGGTCGAGCTCAATGTCGAATATGTCGGTTGGAGTTTGAATAAGAATCTTGATATCCACCTCTCAAACGGAGTCACGATTCCCCAGCCTCAACAGTGGAATAATGTACCGGTGATTGCACTAGGAACCGAGCATAAGTGGCTGAATCCACGATGGCTACCGTACTGGGAGGTCGCGGTGCGTTCAGGCTATACGTATACAGAGGACCCTGTCCCTGGTCGAACGTTCAACCCCGCGACTATCTCCTTGACGGCTCATACCTTATCTCTTGGCACTGGTTTCCTTTGCAAGGGAGCCGGGCGATTTCTGGGCGTCATTCCTTGCAGCGGAAAGTCGGCTCTGTGGCCGAAGGGCATGGGACTGGATCTCGCCTATCAGGAATGGTTCTATGAATCGCGCACCGTTGTCGACAATTTGAATCCGACCGTCCACGGGACGTACCATGCCTTTGTGCACTTAGGTACGGTCAGTGTGCGTACTCTCTTCTAGAGTGTGGATGCACATTACTTGGCAAGTGCCCGACGGAGGTCCGAGATGGTCTCTGCGCTAAGACCGGCCTCCCGCAGCGCTTCGTCGCTGGCTGAGGCCAGCTGGTCTAGACTGCCGAACCGGCTCAAGAGCTGGGTGCGCCGAATCTCCCCAATCCCGATCACCTTGTCGAGTTTAGAGCTCACCAATGACTTCCCGCGCAGTTTTCGATGAAATGTGACCGCGAAGCGATGGGCTTCATCCCGAATCCGCTGCAAGAGATGGGTGGCCGGAGCGGTGGTGATGAGGGTAATCGGGTTTTTTCGACCGGCTAGGAATATCCTTTCCTCTTTTTCCCTTCTCGCTTTTGCCAAGCCGAGAATGGGCAGGCCTTGTTGCCCAACCTGCTTCAGCCCGTCCATTGCTGCGCCCAGTTGCCCGAGCCCTCCGTCTATAAGAATCAAGTCCGGTCTGGCTAGGTCCTGCGCCTCGCCGTAGCGCCGCGTGATGACTTCTTTCATGCTGGCGAAGTCATTGGCCCCGACTACCGTCTGGATCTTGAATCGGCGGTAGTCTGCCTTCTTCATCTGCCCATCTTCCCACACCACCATTGAAGCAACGGATTGGTTACCCATCGTATTGGAGATGTCGAACCCTTCAATTCGACGAGGAGCGCGCTCCAGACGCAGCAGCCGTTTTAGTTCCTCACCGGCTTGCTGATCGAGCTCTTCGTTGCGTAGATGGTCGGCAACGGCTGAGGCCGCGTTTTCCTCAGCCAGGAGCACCAGCTGATGCTTGGCACCACGCTCAGGCGACAGGACGCGGACGGATTCTCCGCGTTTGTCAGAAAGCCATTGCTCGATCAGTGCGATATCGTCCAGGTCTGTCGGGACCAAGACCTCTCTCGGCGGCTGGCCATCCTTATTGTAAAATTGCTCGATCGCGGATCGGACGAGTTCATTGTCCGGCGCATCAGCCGACTGTGGCCAGAAGAAATCTTTCCGCCCGATCAGCAGGCCGCCGCGTACGAACAAAATTTGGAGATCGACTGCCGCACCTCGCCGCGCGAGCCCCAGCACATCCTGATCCATGGCCGAAGTCTGCGTAATGCGCTGTTTCTCCAGCATCCGCTCGATCTTGAAGAGGCGGTCTCTCAAGCGGGCGGCTTCTTCGAATTCTTCGCACGCCGCCGCCGCCTCCATTTTGGCTCGGAGGTCGTCGAGCAGCTCGTGATCCCGCCCTTCCAGAAATTGCCGGACCTGTTTGACGATCTGATGGTATTCCTCCTTCGACTGGTTGCCCGTGCACGGCGCCATGCAGCGCTTGATTTCGAACTCGATGCAGGCCCGCTCAGCTGTGCCGTCGATGTCGATGGAGCAAGTGGCGAGAGGGAAGACATGTTTGATCACTTTCAACGTCTCACGCAGGGCGTTCGCCGGCGTATAAGGACCGTAGTACAGCGCTCCATCCTTTTGCACACGGCGCACGATCGAAAGCCGCGGGAAATCATCCTTGATAGGTAGCCGCACATAGGGGTACTGCTTGTCGTCCCGCAAAACGATGTTGAACCGGGGTTTATGGCGCTTGACCAGGTTACTCTCAAGAATCAGGGCTTCGAGTTCGGACCGGGTCACCATCGTTTCCAAGTCGGTGACTTGGCTGACGAGCAGGCCGGTCTTTGGGCTGTGATCCGCTCCTTTCTTGAAGTAGGAGCGGACTCGGTCAGCCAATACCGCCGCTTTCCCAATGTACAGGATCTCCCCCTGAGCGCCCTTGAACAGGTAGACTCCTGGACTATCGGGCAGGTGCGCGAGTTTAGACTGAAGGGAAGAGGTCATAAAGCCGTCAGTTTTCAGCCATCAGCCAGAGCGTGACCAACCGAAGGCCTTGACATTCTACGGTGCGGGGGTGAGGGGAGCAACCGGGCAACGACAATCCCGGCCAGTGAACAGAGACTGATCGCGGCTCTATCTCAGTGATCGCACAAACGAAGGGCTGAGAGAGCCTCGGGCGACTTCGGCCACCGGCCCTTTCATGGTCAAGCTAAAATCGGGAGCCACATCGATATTCAGCACGCCGCCCGGCATCTTCACGGTGACGGGACTCTTGACCAATCCGAGGCGAACCGCCGCACTGGCTGCCGCGCAGGACGACGAGCCGGAGGCCTGTGTCTCTCCGGCGCCTCTCTCCCAAATGAGGATGAAGATTTCTTTGGACCCGGTCGGGACGGCCAATTGCACATTGATCCGCTTGGGGAACAGGGCATGATTCTCCAAGGCCGGGCCGAGCGTCAACAGTTCTTCCCGCGACCAGGAAGCACCCGCCGGTTTAAAGACCACGCAATGGGGATTGCCCACACTGACGCCGGTAAAGACCAACGAATGTCCTGCTGCCTCGATCGGCTGCTGAATCAATTCGGGTACATCGAGCGAGCAGGGGAGGGTGTTGGGCTTGAACGTGGCTATTCCCATCTCGACGGTCACAGCACTGGCGTCCTTATGCCGGTCCACATGAAGGTCAATGGTGACCACCCCGCCTTTTGTCTCCACGGTGAAATGCTTCTTCTTGGTCTTGCCGGTGGCGTGGAGATAGCGGGCAAAGATCCGCAGGCCGTTCCCTGACTTTTCCGCCTCGCTGCCGTCCGGGTTGAAGATCCGCAGGCCGAAATCGGCCTTCTTTGATGACACCAGCGCCAAAATGCCGTCGCTGCCCACCCCCCAGTTGCGGTCGCAGACCGATGTGATGTTTTTGGGAGAAAGTTTGAACGTCAGCTCGCGAGGATCCATCACGAGATAGTCATTGCCAAGCCCATGACCGCGGAAAAAGGCATTCTTCATCCCAAGGCTCCTTCGGTATCGGGTGGTGCGTGAAGCGGGGAACAATACTGTGAGTGTCCCGGGATCGTCAATGGGGTGAAGAAGGCCCGATGACAACTCAGCCCGGCCATTGTCACGAGCGATGATTCACGAAATCAGACGATCTTGACGCCGGTCGGCCGTTCGATCAGCTCGATCTCGTAGCCGTCGGGCGCATCGAGAAAGATAAATCGACTCCCCGAGGACGTTCTGGTCGGACCATCGGTAATCTTGATCCCCTGCGCATTGAGGGATGCGATCGTGTCGTCGAGGCTTTCAACTTGGAAGGCCAGATGGACAAGATCTTCCTGGACCTTCACGGGCCCGCTCGGGGGAAAGCTGGTCAGTTCGATCAGCTCCTCGCTGTTGGGCACTTTTAAGAACGCCAGATGTGATCCGCGGGGAGAGGTCTTCCGCTCGACGACCTCAAGACCCAGCACGGTGGTGTAGAATCGAATGGTCTCGTCCAGATCGCTGACTCGCATTCTCGTATGGAGCAGCTTTTTGACCTTCATAAGAAGAGGTTATAGCAGATCGTCTATGGCTGAGAGCAAGAGTCGGTATGAACGCGCGGCGTCTTCCTCTGCCATATGCTATCAGCTATCTGCTCTGCCGGTCCTGTCCGGTCCTGCCGTCTTGCGTAGCAGCATTTCGGCGCTGCCCGGAATCAGGAAGTTGGGCATGGGACCGATCTCTTGATAGCCATGTTTCTTGTAAAAGACCCTCGCTGGTTCGTTGAAATCCGATACACAGGCAAAGAGATTCTTGGTTCGTTCGAAGACGAGCTGTTCAATGTGGCTTAGGAGCTGGCCGCCGATGCCCCTGTGGCGGGCCCACCCCGCCACACCCAAAAGCTCGAGATAGTCGCCCAGCAAAAATTTCTGCTTCACGATGGCGATGCCCGCCACGCGCCCTTCGAGGTCGACCACATAACAATCACGACCTTGAGGGATGGGACAAAAGATGCGGTTCCAATCGTCCTTTGTGTAGCCGAGTGTCTTCCAGGGATCGGATTCTTCCAGCAGTCGGACCACCGCTTCCCGATCGCCCGAATTCATCGCTCTGATCGTCTGTGTTGTCATGGAGTCGAAGACGTACAATTCAACAACTCGCTGACGGTCATCGGGTGGAGCCCCTTCCTGGGAAGAATGTCCGTTGTCAGCTGCTCGATGACCTGACGGGTTTGCTTGCCCTTCCCGTTCGCATGAAAGACGACGATACTGCCGGGCTTGGCACGTGTGGCGACTCTGTTGAGAATCTGCTCCGCTGTGAGCGTGGGGTCCGGATCGCCTGATTCGATGTTCCATTGGATGAATCGCAGGCCGAGCATGTTCACCACGGCAACGGTCACATCGTTGTACTCTCCATACGGTGGCCGGAACAACGTCGCATCATGCGCATAGTGCTCGCGCAGCGCTTTGACTGGGCCGAGTATCTCCATCCGCTGTTCGTCCGCATCGTGCATGGGAAGATGGGCGTGTACTTCCCCGTGCGTCCCGACTTCGAAAAAGTCCATGCCCAGCAAATGATCCACTTCCGCCTCATGTCTGGC
Organism: Nitrospira sp.; assembly: GCA_024760545.1. Taxonomy (NCBI): domain Bacteria; kingdom Pseudomonadati; phylum Nitrospirota; class Nitrospiria; order Nitrospirales; family Nitrospiraceae; genus Nitrospira; species Nitrospira sp. Next base: position 1,828,228 of record CP060501.1, on the reverse strand, counting down.
CATCCACTTGCCCGACATGAAGAAGGTCGCGGGGATACGGTGCGTGACCAGAAAGTCGATCAAAGGCTGATCGTAGCCCGGCCCTTTTCGCACTGGGCAGAGATCGAACGTCAGTGCCACCCCCGGGCAGCGAGGCGGACCGGACTTGATGACTTGGGCAACACTTTCTGCCGGAGGCACAAGCCCCAAGATCCCTGCCGACAGGACGACAAGCCACACGAATCGGCCAAATGGTCGCTGCATGAAGGTAGTATACCTGAACTGATGCGGAAGAATTTGACCCTATGCGCATTCAGCTGTTACGGTGGTGTCTATGCATCTGCCGTCCTGGGAGATCGGGCGCGCATTGGGAATTCCCATCCGCGTCCATGCATCATGGTTCCTGGTCTTTCTCCTGGTGACCTGGTCTCTGTCGACTGGATATCTGCCGGAAAGTCTGCCCGGTCTCCCTCCAGAGCGCTACTGGGCGATGGGTGCCGTGGCCGCGGTTCTCTTGTTTCTCTCCGTGCTGTTACACGAGCTGGGCCATTCCTACGTGGCGTTGTACTATCGCATTCCGATCGAGCAAATCACGCTGTTCATTTTCGGGGGCGTGGCTCACATGCGGAAAGAAGCCCCTACGCCGCGGGCTGAGTTCTTAATCGCGCTAGCCGGACCCGCCGTAAGTTTTGTGATCGGTGGCACCTGTTTTGTGCTTGTCGTGCTGGCGGAGGCTATCCAACGGCAGCACGGCTTACAGGGGTTGATCATGCTCGGCGCCTTGCTGGGTATGGTCAATATGCAACTCGGGCTCTTCAACCTCATTCCCGGGTTTCCGCTAGATGGCGGACGCGTGTTGCGGGCAGGCCTTTGGGCGTGGGGAAAAGATTTCTATCGGGCCACGAAACAGGCGGCGGTGATCGGGCTCGCGTTTGGAATCATGCTTGGATTGTTGGGCCTAGGGGTCCTTTACGGGGCAGTGAGCGGAGAATTGCCTTCTTCGATGCTATCGAACGGAGGATGGGTCCTCCTCATCGGCATGTTTCTCTTCGCCGCCGCATTGGCGAGCCGCCGCCAAGCCGCAACGCGGGAGTCATTGGCCTCAATCCCGATCCGTGACCTAATGGTGACAGCGGTCACCGCAATTCCTTCACATTGTACGCTTGAGGAGGCGGTGAACCTGTATTTCCAGCCCTACGGCTATGGAGGCTTTCCGGTGTTGGAGGACGGGCGGCTTGTAGGGCTGATCAGTGTGTCGGAAATTCAGACCGTTCAGCCCGCACTCTGGACCTGGCGTCGAGTCGACCAGGTGATGAGCCCTCTGACGCAATCCTTCGTGATCGAACCGGATGCGTCCGTGATTCAGGCTCTGGAACGGATGGCTCGCGAGGGGTGGGATCGGCTGATCGTCATGCACGATGGAGAGATCGTCGGGCTCGTGACCCATTCGGCCATCGTGCATTTTCTGCAACTGAGAGGGTCCTCCGGCCGCAGGTGAGATCACGTTCAATCGGCGATTCGAGAAGGGCTCGATCAGTCGGCCCGCGCCACGGAGATATTCTGCGCGATGGCGACACGAATAAGGTGGACGACGAGCAGAAACCCGTAGACGACGCAAAAGAACTTGAACGTGACGCGATAAAAATCCATCAAGAGAATCGGCAAGCAGAGCGCGAAAATCAGACTCGCAATCAGTGTTGCGAAAGTCAGCCGACGACAGAATTCGTAGGATGGTTCTTTCCCGACCTGTTTGAGCGCTCGCGCATACCGCTCGGCTCGTAGTATACGAGCGGAGCGGAGCGACTCGTCCGGCGATCCCCAATACCGGATTCTAAAGTAGCCATACAGAATGAACAACCAGGGTATGGACCATAGAGGCCAGAAGAGATGGCCGGTGTAGTCTTCTTGGCTGATGAGGGATGCATAAGAGGGGGCATAGATCAGTCCGAGCACGAGTGGAAGGATTCGCTCATCTTCGGGGCGTTCTCCCTCCGGACCACCGTGGATCAGTTCTCGTTCGAACAACGGATATCCATATTTCAGAATGACCAGCGCAATGGCCGCACTCATTGTTTTATCGGGTATGTACCGCACGCAGTTTTGAAACCAGTTGACCACGTACCAGCTGATGCTTTCACTCCAACTCACTCCGAATGCCGACTCGAGGTATGACTGGACGACAGCCTCCCAGTGCGAGACCCGGATGCTGAGCGATTCGGCGACTTCAGGATTCAACGCAAAGATGGCATGTTCATGAAGCGCCGATTGCACGAAGGTGCCGGGTACACTCATGACGACAGCACCCGCCACACCGAAACTGAGCAAAAACCACGTATGAGCCACCCCGGAACTCTTGCCGGTACGTACATACTGTAAAAAGCTCGGTTGCCGCGCCAACATTCCCCAAAACAAGGCTCCTGTCATGTTGACCAAGGACCAGGGGAAGATGATGACATCTGCTCCCGCTTCGGGGTAGAGCAGCCAATTCACGACCGAGTTTGAGAGCAATGCGGCGATAGCCCCCCACCATGGACCGAGTAAGATTGCCACGAGTGCGGTACCTGTCATGTCGAGAAACAGGATGCTCTCTAGATGCCGGCTGAGCGTCAGGCCGACATAGTTGAGTAGCACCCCTGCCGCAACAATGACGCCGATTTCATACAACAGCAGGTAAGACGACCCGCGCAACGGCTTCGAGGAGAAGAAGTTGACACTCGGCGCGGGGTCCGCAGCCGGGCGCTCTGTTTGAGTCGACGATTTCCGTTCTTTCTTGGAATGGACGCGCTGCTGAATGTCCAGCAGCTTTTCCATAACGGTCAGGAGCGCGGCGAGAAATCCCGCGATCGTCCCCCCGAGCATCATGAGTTCTTTGCCGTATTCTTCGACCATGCAATTGGCTCCAAGCCTTGCCGGAAGCCATTTTATCGAGGAAGCGAGCGCCTCGCCAGAAAAAGGCCGGAAGTTGCAAGGACTGGCGAGGAACCTTGGCTACAGATAAAAAATGCATGTCAGCGACCTGGAGGGAGCGTGTCGGGGATGACTGGTCTAGGTGTGCTCGACCGGTATCGCAGGCGAGATGCGGGCAAGTTGTTGCAATTTGTGGGCGATGATTCCACCGAACAGTAAAAGGCCGGCCGAATAGTACACCCAGAGGAGTAAGAGCACGACTTCCAGCAACGATCCGTAGAGTCGCGCGTAGACCGTGGCGTAGTCGCTATAGCTGACGAACACCAATTTTGCCGAGACCCAGAGCAGGCCGAAAATCAGCGCGCCGGCCATGGCGTGACGCCACCGAGGGCGGCGACGAGGCACAAGACGGTACAACAGGCTGACCGTCAGGAATGCGAGGGCAAAGGGCAACGTATAAGACAGGTGAAAGTCATGTGCAGCGAGTGCGACAAGATCGAGACGCCAGATCCGAGGCGCGTAGGCGGTCAAAAAGGTGATGGTTTGTGTGGCCACATAGGAAATGACCAGCAGAAGTCCGGTAGATCCCAGGAGGGCGATGGAAATCGCCGTGGAAATCAGCGGATGCCGCTTTTGCGTACTCTCAAACACCACGTTGAGCGCGTAGTCGAGCTCGTAAAACACAAGCCCTCCAAACCAGAAGAACGATAGGAACACAAGCCACCGCACGCTCTCCAATGCGCTGATGCGATGGAGCTCTACAGCCAGCCGCTCGCCCAGCGACGGCAGAAATCCTTTGAGAAAGCTGAGCATGAACTGTTCACCGATGACATTCTGACTCACAAGGAAACTGATTCCATAGAGGAGAAGAAACACGAGCGGAAACAGCGAGAGCAATGAGAAAAAGGCCAGGGCCGCCGCCAGGCTGGGGCAGCCTTGGCGCAAGAATGCTTTCAAACTCTCAAACAGAAAGCGGAGAACATTCATAGCGCTCCGCATGCGTATCGGTAAAACACGGTGGTCTTACTTTAGCGTCAACACCGCCTGCATGGCGAGGTTCACGAGCGGGTTGGGGTAGATTCCGAAGATGACTACTCCAGCCACCGTGCAAACCAGCACGATGGAGAGGGTCGGTGACATGACCAACTGAGGGACGGTGCCTGCACTGTCGCTCGGCTCGCGCATGTACATGACCATCACCACCCGAAGGTAGTAATAGGCAGAAATGACGGCAAAGATCAGTGCAACGGCGGCCAGCCATGTCATGCCGGCTTCCACCGCCGACATGAAGACATACAATTTTCCGACAAATCCGGCAGTCGGAGGAAGCCCCGCCAATGAAACCATGAAGATCAACATCAGCAGCGAAGCCAATGGGTGGCGTCTCGCCAGGCCGGTGAAGTCTTCGATCTCTTCTCCTTCGACGCCGCCTTTACGGAGCATCGCCACGATGGCGAATGCGCCGAACGTCATGAACGTGTACAGAGCAAGGTATAACAGGACGCTCGCGATGCCGGAAGAGCTCCCTGCGCGTCCCGCGGCCACCACGCCGATCAACGCATAGCCTGCATGGGCAATGCTGGAATAGGCTAACATCCGCTTGATGTTCGTTTGTACCAGCGCCACGATGTTGCCCAACACCAACGTGGCGACACAGAGCAAGAGGAAGATCGCGGACCAGTCGGCTTTGAGCCCCCCTAAGCCTTCCACGAACACGCGGAGGAACGCGCCGAAGCTTGCAGCCTTCGAAGCCACCGCCATAAAAGCGGTCACGGAAGTTGGAGCGCCCTGATAGACGTCGGGTGTCCACATGTGGAATGGTACGACGGCCAACTTAAAGCTGAATCCCACCGCCAACAAGATCGTGGAGAACAGCAGCAACGGATCATCGAAGCCGCGGCCTGCGATGGCCGCAGCGATCTCTGGAAGTCTCGTGCTGCCGGTCGCCCCGTAGAGGAGCGAAATGCCGTAGAGGAGAATGCCGGAGGAAAACGCACCCAACACGAAGTATTTCGCCGCAGCCTCGAGGGACCGAGGCTCGGATCGCTTGAGCCCCGCCATCACGTACAACGAGAGCGACATGAGCTCGGTGCCGAGGTACATCGTCAATAAGTCGGCTGCTGACACCATGACCATCATCCCGGTAAGGGCGAGCAGGATAAAGCCATAGTATTCGCCGAAGTACAGCCGTTCTTCCTTTAGGTACGAATAAGAAAGAAGAATCGTCAGGCCGGTGACGAAGTAGAGGAGCAGTTTCCAAAATGCTCCGTAGGCGTCGATCACGACGAGTCCGCTGAAGATCGTTGCCGAAACGCTCATTTGGGAAGCCGTCAACCCCATGCAAATGGCGAGCGTTCCCAAACTCAGCCAGACCAGGCCATCCTTGTCGGAGGCGCGCAGGACCGGGTCGAGCACCAGCACGACGCACGCCGCGGTGATAACCAACAATTCAGGCAGGATGAAGAGCAGATCGCCGGCGGAAAAGGAGGTCATGGCTGTCGTCCCTCCGCCGCGAGGTTTGTGAAAGATGCAGCATCATTCGTGCGCTGAACAAGCGTTGTGTCGGCCGTTGAGCCGATCCCTTCGGGAGAAAGAGAAGCCGGTTCAAGGCGCCCCGCGGCAGAAGCCCGCTCTTGAGGAGGGGGGGCAATGCGCGCGATGACTTTCTCAACACTCGTGTGCATGCGGGTCAGTATGGGGTTCGGGAACAGCCCGATCAAGAAGATCAAGACCACAAGCGGCACGAGTGTGACCATCTCACGCAGGTTGACGTCGCGAAGTTTCGGGAGCATATGAGGCGAGGGGACTCCGAAGGCGACACGTTGAACCATCCAGAGTAAATAAGCAGCGGCCAGGATGATGCCTAATGAGGCGAACGCCGTCGCGATCTTGCTCCAGAGGAACGTCCCCACGAGCACCAAAAACTCCCCGACGAAACTGTTGGTTCCGGGGAGTCCCAACGAAGACAACGCGAAAATGACCAGGAATGTGGCATACCGAGGCATCGGCTTCGTGAGGCCGATATTGTCCGCGATCTGTCGGCTGTGCGTGCGCTCGTAAATCATGCCTACGCAGAGAAAAAGTCCCCCGGTGGTGATGCCGTGGTTCACCATCTGCATGACGGCGCCCTCGATCCCCTGAAGGTTGAACACAAAGAGGCCAAGGGTCACGAAGCCCATATGGCTGACGCTCGAATAGGCAATGAGCTTTTTGAGATCGGTTTGTGCCAGGGCCATATAGGCCCCGTAGATGATCGCCACGATCGAGAGCACGACCATCAGCGGAGTGAACAGCCGTGACGCATCCGGCAACATGGGAAGGCTGAAACGTACAAACCCGTAGGTTCCCATCTTGAGCAGCACACTGGCGAGCAGCACGCTTCCGGCCGTCGGAGCTTCCACGTGCGCGTCGGGCAGCCAGGTGTGAAATGGAAACATGGGAACCTTCACGGCAAATGCCGCAAAGAAGGCGAAAAAGAGCCAGATCTGAAGGGCCAGCCCATAGGTGCCTTGGGTCAACTGAAGAATGTCGAATGTATGGCCGCCCTGGAAATACAGGACCAGGATTGCAACCAGCAGCAAGACGCTGCCGGCGAAGGTATAGAGAAAAAATTTAATCGCGGCATAGAGACGATTGGGCCCACCCCAGATTCCGATCAAAAGGTACATGGGGATCAGCATCGCTTCCCAAAACACATAGAACAGCACGAAATCCAGAGCTGAGAATACTCCGATCATGGCGCTTTCCATGATCAGGAGCATGGCCATGAAACCTCGGACCCTCATTTCGATGGCATGCCAAGAGATCAAGACGCAGAGCGGCATCAGGACCGTCGTCATGAGGACCAGCGGAAGGCTGATGCCATCGAGTCCGAGCCGGTAGTTAATCGACAGAGACGCGATCCATACCGCCGACTCCGCGAACTGCATGTGACCGGAAGAGGCATCAAACAGCCACCAGAGAGGAAGCGAGATCAGGAGATCAGCGAGCGTAATGGCCAAGGCGGTGAGCCGTACAGCAGTGTCCTTCACCGCGAAGACGGCAATCGCTCCAGCCAACGGGAGGAAGATCAATATTGTCAACCAAGGAAAGCCGGTCATGAAGATCCCACCCTGACACACGCGACGTCCAGCGAGTAACGTTTGCAATCAATCATGCCGAATCCGTTCTCGTTGATTGTCTCATCACCATCAAAGAAGAAGGTACGCCGTTAAAATAACGAGACCCATCGCCATGGCCAACGCATAATGCTGGGTTTGGCCGCTCTGAACCAGCCTCAGCAGCCACCCGCCCCACGTAATCGTCCGTGCGAGGCCATTGACGGCTCCATCGATGACATCAATATCGACCCGCTTCCAAAGTTCCGAGGCAGCCGTAAATGTGGGCCGCACGAACAAGCGATCGTACGCTTCATCGACGTACCACTTGTTCAAAGAGGCTTGGTACAGGCTCTTCCATCGTTCGGCAAAGCGCCCAGGGAAATCGGGGTTCAGCACATAGACATAGTAGGCTGCGGCGATGCCCAATAAGCCCATCGCAGTCGCGGCAGCCATGATGACGATTCCGGCCGAACCATGGTAAGCGGCGGCTTCATGCCCGGTGGAAAACACTGGGTCGAGAAATGATGGGATGCCGAAGTAGCCTGTGAGAATACTGAACACCGCCAGAATGAGGAGCGGCGTCGTCATCGTCCGCGAGGGTTCGTGAATATGCGCCGCATGGTGCGGATCGACATGGGAGGTTCCCCAAAAGGTCACGAATACCAACCTGAAGCTGTAAAAGGCGGTCAGGAGAGCCGTCAGCAAACCAAAGAGTGTCAGCACCTGACCAAGGCTTCCGGCCGACCAGGCGGACACGAGAATATCGTCTTTGCTAAAGAAGCCTGACGTCAGGGGAAAGCCGGCCAGGGCCAACGAGCCGATCACAAACGTCCAGTACGTGATCGGCAATTTATCCTTGAGGCCGCCCATATGCCTCATATCTTGTTCATGGTGGAGAGCAATGATCACGGAGCCGCAGCCCAAAAAGAGCAACGCCTTGAAGGCGCCATGCGTTAAGAGGTGATACATGCCGGAGGCGTACGCACCGAGGCCGCATGCCATCATCATGTAGCCGAGCTGGCTGACGGTTGAGTAGGCCACCACACGTTTGATGTCGGTCTGAGTCAATGCGATCGTCGCTCCGAGGACCATCGTCGCGGCACCGGTGATCGCGATGATGCTCATGGCGGTCGGAGACAGATCGTAGATCGGCGCGAGCCGTGCGACCATAAAGACTCCGGCGGTGACCATCGTGGCGGCGTGAATGAGAGCCGAGATCGGAGTGGGACCCTCCATGGCATCTGGTAGCCAGACGTGGAGCGGGACTTGCGCTGATTTTCCCACCGCACCGGTAAACAGTAAGAGTCCGATAAGGGTGAACACGGATACGTCCCACGTTCCGCCGAACGGGCCGAGGATATTCATGGTCAGCTCTCCCGCTTCGTGCGCGGCGGGAAAGATCTCGTGATAGTTGAGCGAGCCAAAGCTGTACCAGACGAGTAGAAGGCCCAGGATGAACCCGAAATCACCTACACGGTTGACGATAAAAGCCTTGGTAGCCGCCGCGCAGGCGGAAGCACGCTCGTACCAATGGCCGATCAACAGGTAAGAGCACAGTCCGACGGCCTCCCAGAATACGAACAGCTGCAGCAGATTGTCGGCCAATACCAGCATCAGCATGGAGAAGGTGAACAGGGCGATATAGCCGAAGAAGCGGGCATAGCCCGATTCACCATGCATGTAGCCGATGGTATAGACGTGCACGAGTGAACTGACGCCGGTGACCAGCAGGAGCATGACGGCAGTCAGCCGGTCGATATAGAGGCCGATATGAATGTCGAGGTGGCCGGAGGTGAGCCATGTATAGAGGGGAACAGAAATGACGGCACCGGAAACCACTTCAAAGAATGCCGACAGCGACAGCGCGAGCGACAGCAATACCGCCGGAACCGCGACCAAGTGGGCCCGGTCCTTGATGTACGAACCCGCTAAGCCTAAGACGAGAAAGGCGGCCAGGGGAAGGAGAGGAATGAGGGCGTATAACATCAGAGTTCGTTCCTCGCCGTTCGTTGTTCGTGCAGCGCGATGAGAACGAACGCTTGCAAAGCTCTGTAATTCTCTGCGAGTGACGCTTCACGCTTCACGAGAGACGATTCCCTTACCATTTGAGCAGGTTGAACTCTTCGACGTTGATCGTGGATCTGGATCGGTGAAGGGCGATGATGATTGCGAGCCCGACCGCGACCTCCGCCGCGGCTACCGTCAGAGCGAAAAAGACGAATACTTGACCGCCGAGATCTTGCAGCTGGTCGGAGAATGCGACGAAGTTGATGTTGGTCGCGTTCAGCATCAGCTCGACGGACAGAAGAATGGCGATGATATTGCGTCGGATGAGCACACCCACGACGCCCGTCAGAAAAACAATGGCGCTGAGGATGAGATAGTAGGAAATCGGAACTGTCATTCGTCAACCGTCATCCGGGCCATGGATTATGTTTCATTGCCGCCGATGTCCCGTTTCGCAAGGACGATGGCGCCGATCATCGCCACAAGGAGCACCAAGGAGGCCACCTCGAAGGGGAACAAATAGGTCGAGTATAGGGTTTCACCGATGGCCAACGTGTTTTCGACAGCGATGGCGGCATGCGGTTCCGACTGGAGCGCGCGACGGCCGGCGTCGGTCGCTCCGGTCCCGCCGGAGAGCAGCACGATGGTCTCAATCAACAACGGAATGCAGACACACGCGGCGATCCGCCATTGGCTGTGGTACCGGTCGTCTTGCTTTACGTTGAGCAACATCACGACGAACAAATACAGTACCAGAATGGCCCCGGCATACACGATGATCTGCACAGCCGCCAGGAATTCGGCATGGAGCGTGATGAAGAGTCCGGCGACATGGAAAAACATGACGAGCAAGGAAAGCGCGCTATAGACGGGGTTTCTCAATACCACCACTAGAATGGAGGTTATGGCAATCATTCCCGCAAAGTACCCAAAAAACAGGTGCGCCATGAGACGGTTCCTGAGCTAGAGGTCGACCGGATCAGATTAAGACAACGGTGTTGCAGTCATCGGACTCTCGATGAGTGATCCTTCGGGGTCAGTTCGGTTTCGGTGGCACGTGCTTGAATGCCACGTTGAAAAACGCGACGTTTGGATGCTGAAGTTCCAAGCGTTTCTCGCGGACCGGAAACGAGCGGTCACCGATCGCGAGCAACTGTTGTTTATTCAGATGGAGTTGTCGCTTGTCGTACACCGCCCATTCAAATTCCCTCGTCATGCCCAGCGCGTCGACGGGACAGGCATCCACACACATCCCGCAGAATAAGCAACGGGTCATATCCATGTAATATTCTTTCGAATAGCGCTTGGTCGGTTCGTCCGGCACCTCGGCGCTGACGACCCGGATGACACGCGACGGGCACGCCGCTTCACACAGATCACAGCCCACGCATTTCTCCGTCCCGTCGTCGTATCGGAGCAGCGCGAGCATGCCGCGATAGTTGTCAGGCAATGTGCGTTTTTCATGGGGATATTGCAACGTTACGGGACGGTAATTGAGGAGATGGGACAGTGTCGCCTTCATGCCGACGAGAATCTCGTAGAACGTGACGGTCTTGAACCACTCGGACAGGCTCAAGCGCTTGCTGGTTGGGGTAGTGGCCATATCGGGTCTCGTGCCCTACTTCATCTGGTTGTAGAAAAACACGGCCAGGGACGTCACAACGATATTGCCCAATGCGATGGGTAGCATCACCTTCCAGCCGAATCTCATCAGTTGATCGTATCGCAGCCGTGGCAACGTGGCTCTGAGCCAGAAAAAGAGGAACAAGAACGAGTACGTCTTGACCGCAAACCACATCGTGTTCTCCGCCCATGCCAAGGATGGGGCGCCGAGGAGCGCCATAATAGTTCCTGGGTACGGAGCATTCCAACCGCCGAGAAACAGCGCAGCAGCCACACAGGACACCAGGACCATATTTGCGTACTCGGCGAGGAAGAAGAATGCGAATCGGAGGCCGCTGTACTCGGTAAAGAACCCGGCAACAAGTTCGCTTTCCGCTTCCGGTAAATCGAACGGGACGCGGTTGGTTTCGGCCACGGAGGAGATCACGTATACGACGAACGCAAAAATTTGTGGGGCCGGCAACGCGAACAGGTACCAATTCCAAAACCCTCCGGCTTGGGCATCGGTGATTTTCACAAGGCTGAGCGAGCCGGCCAGAAGCAGCACCCCGACAATGGATAGTCCGACGTTGAGTTCATAGCTGATGATCTGTGCGGCTGACCGCAGGCCTCCAAGCAACGAGTATTTGCTGTTGGATGCCCACCCGCCCAGGATGATGCCATAGGCGCCGAGCGAGGCGAAGGCCAAGATGTAGAGAATTCCGATGTTGATATCGCTGATCACGAACGGCGTCACGGAGATGCCGTTGACCTCGAACTTCCAGTTCGGTCCCCACGGAATCACGGCAAACCCGATGAATGCGGGAATCAAACACAGAATCGGTGCCATCGTGAAGAGGAGCTTGTTCGCGCCGGCGGGGACGATGTCCTCCTTGAAAAACAGCTTGATGGCATCGGCAAACGGTTGGAGAATGCCGTAGGGGCCGACTTCCATCGGGCCCATGCGGTCCTGCATCCATCCCAAGACTTTGCGCTCCGCAAGGGTCAGGATGAGAACCGTCACGATCACGATGCCCATGACCGCGGCGATCTGAGTAAGGGAGATGGCAAGGCGTAACCCGAATTCACTCACAGCAAGACTCCTGGATTAGCATGGTCATCATCAGCACAAGGTTCATCATGCGACCTTCATCATGGACACCGTCGCTGTCTGGAACGAGGGAACATGGGTGATCGGATCGATGGCGCATTCAAACAACCCGACGGCGGCTTGGCCGAAGTGATCTGGAAACCATGCCGTTCCTTGTGGAACCCGCTCCACAACTTTTACCTCGGTCGTCATTTCTCCGGATGTGCTGGATAGGCGGACTCGATCGCCATCGACCAGCGCAAAGCGCGCCGCGTCATGCGGATTGATACGGAGCCGGCCGCTGCCCTCCACTTGTAACAACCCTTTCGCGCGTGTGGACAGCTTCCCGGAGTGAAACAAGCTCTGCACTAACTCTAACCGGACGGTTCCGTCCGGCCTGGATTTCGGCGCCACGAATCGATACCGCGTTGCGAGATCAGGCTGATAGCTTTCAGTGAGATAACGTTCCATGGCTCTCTGATCGACTTTTGGGGGCAACGGTGCCGGTCCCAGCGAGCCATAGCCGGGAATGAGGCTCCGAATTTCTTTGAGGATGTCTTTGCTCTCGGCGTATTCCATCGGTGAATCCAACAGAATGGAAAGGGCAGAGAAGACTTCCCAGTCAGGGCGGCTTTCTCCAATGGGCTCAATGGACGGACGAACGGCTTGAACATGCCCTTCGGTGTTTGTAAAGGTCCCGCTCTTTTCCATGGAAGAAGCGGCCGGCAACACGACGTGGGCTACGGAGGCCGTTTCCGTCAAAAACAGCTCCTGACAGACCAGCAAATCCAACTTGCGCAAGGATTCCTCCGCACGCACCGGCGCCGGAAGGCTTCCCACGGGATTTTCCCCGACGATGAACATGGCTTTGAGGGATCCGGCCTTGGCGCGATCCAACATTTCGACGAGAGACGCTCCAACGGTGAGCGGAAGGTCCCCGTTCCATTGCCTCATGATCCGATCGCGGTCCGCGCTGCTGGTCACGGAGCAGGCACCGGGGAGGAACTCGGCCACAGCCCCCATTTCGACGGCACCCTGGTCATTATTTTCTTCTGCGAGCGGCGCAAAACCGCATCCAGGCTGATCCAGTTTTCCTGTAAGAAGAAGCAGATCAAGAAGGGTCAAGGATGCGCCGTATCCACGCTCGCTGCGCAACAGGAGTTGTCCGGTCAGTACGATTACTCGCCGTCCGGCTGCGAGTGCCTTGGCGGCCTTGACGAATGAGTCAGACTCCACACCGGTCGCTGCGTGAAGATCCTGCCAGGAGAATGCGCGCACGGCTTTCGTGACGGCATCGACAAAGGTAGGGTAACGTTGCGCGACGTCAGGCTGTATCAGGTCCTGCTCCGCCACGGCCTTCAGAAGGCCAAGAATCGCATGTGGCATGTCGCTGGGCGGAATACGGAAATGATGGTGCGAAAGATTGGCGATATTACTGATCGTGTCGATGACCGGTTCCAGCGATTCAATGGTGATCAACGTCGCATGGCGTTTCTTGACCGCCTCTTTGACCTTGAGGCCCGTGATGGGATTGGTTTCAGTGATGTTCGTGCCGACGAGTAGGAGGACATCGGCTTCCAGGATGTCGTCGAAGGTGACGGTCCATCGATAGGTACCCTGTACGAGTCGCATAGCTTGGAGACCGTTGATGTGGCCGTAGCGGGCGCTGCTGTCGATGTTGTTGGTGCCGACCGCCACGCGGAGAAATTTCTGAAAAAGATACAACTCTTCGTTGGTGCATCGGCCCGAGATTAACCCTCCGAAACTCTGTCCTCCATGAGCCGCTTTAATCTCGCTGACACGACCCGCGACGTATTCCAGGGCTTCTTCCCATGTAGCTTGTACGAGTATGCCATCGCGCCGAATGAGTGGGTGAGTCAGGCGATCCGGATTGCTGGCGGCATGGAACCCGAAAAATCCCCGAGCGCACAAGTCCCCATTGTTTCGTCCCGCCCCATGCGCCGAATTCACTTCTACTAATTCCTGCCCCTTTGTCTGGACGGTAATCTGACAGCCGTCTCCACAGTATCCGCAAATGCTCTCGGCTCGTTTCAGCATCCAGGGCCGATATTCATACATGGACAGCCGGCTGGTAATCGCTCCCACCGGGCAGATCTGCACGCAGCCGCCGCAGAACTCGCAATCCAACGGGTGCGGGCCGAAGGACTTGATTTCGGTCATGGTGCCGCGACCGACCGGCGCCAGCGCTTTGACGTCCATCACTTCATCGCAGTATCGAACGCAGCGGAGACACTGCACGCAGCGATTCATCTGGGTCTCGATGAGCGGACTGAAATACTCCTTTTGGAAGATGCGTTTGGTTTCGACGAACCGGCTGGTCGCTGTGTACTGGTGGGAAAAGTCCTGAAGGTCGCACTTTCCTCCTTGATCGCAGACCGGACAATCGAGCGGATGGTTGGCAAGGATGAACTCGAGCACCGATCGATGGGCATCGTTGACGACGGTCGTGGCGGTGCGCACGCTCATCCCTTCGTCGACCGGCGTGCTACAGGCCGTTTGAAGTTTGGGCATCTTTTCGATTTCGACCAGGCACATGCGGCAATTGGCGTCCGGTTTGAGCTTCGGGTGATAGCAGAAATGCGGAATCATGACGCCGACACGGCGGGCCGCTTCGATTACTAAGGTCCCTTTCGGGACGTTGACCGTCATCCCATCGATCGTCATTCGAACCATCTGTGTCGTGGTCTCAGGCATGGTTGTATACAGAGACGATTAATGTCTCACCGGTTCAGGTCTGATGAGATTCGCTGCTTCCGCTTCGTTAATGAGCTCGACATACTCCTGCCGCCAGTGCTTCAGCGTGCTCTGGATCGGAGCGACCTCCGCATCGCCGAAGGCGCAGACGGTGCGGCCTGCGATGTTTTTGCATAGATCCAACAAGGTTTCAAGGTCCTCCATCCGGCCGCGCTTCGCCAGAATTCTACGGAGCGTCTGGACGAGCCACGAACTGCCTTCTCGGCAGGGACTACATTTCCCGCAGGACTCATGATAGAAAAATTCCATCAGCCTAAGCGCCGCCCAGACCATGCTGGTGCCTTCTTCCATCACGGTCACGCCGCCGGATCCCAACATGGAGCCCGCCGCCGCAACGTGTTCAAAATCCAGTTTCACGTCGAGATGGGCAGGTGTGAGAAAAGGCGCCGACGCTCCGCCGGGAATAATAGCTTTCAACGGCTTATCGGACCGCATGCCACCGGCATACTCATACACCAATTCTCGGACCGTCATCCCCATTGGAACTTCATAATTGCCCGGTCGTTTCACATGTCCGCTGACACAGAACACCCTGGTGCCGGTGCTCTTCGGCGGAGAACCGATCGCTGCAAACCATTCGGGGCCTCGGTTGATGATATGCGGGAGGTTTGCCAGCGTCTCGACGTTGTTGACGACGGTCGGTTTGTTGTAGAGCCCATGCGTCGCCGGAAACGGGGGCTTGATTCGAGGAAGTCCACGCTTCCCCTCAAGCGATTCCAGAAGAGCGGTTTCTTCCCCACAAATGTACGCGCCCGCTCCCCGATGCACCCACACGTCCGCATTGACGCCCGTGCCGAGAATATTCTTCCCGATGTAGCCCGCCGCCCGCGCTTCATCGATGGCTCGTTCAAGAATCTTCGAAGCCAAGACCATTTCGCCGCGAATGTAAATGTAGCCGGTTTCCGCGCCGATGGCATAACAGGCCAACACGATGCCTTCCAAAACCTGGTGCGGGTCTCGTTCCATGAGTTGACGGTCCTTAAACGTACCGGGCTCGCTCTCGTCGGCGTTGCAGCAGAGGTAACGGGGACCTTGATACTCTTTCGGCAGGAATCCCCATTTTACCCCGGTCGGAAAACCTGCACCGCCGCGACCACGCAGCCCAGACTTTCGGACCATAGTGGTCACATCTGTCGGGGCGATCTTGCCGAGCGACATGCGCAAGGCTTGATAGCCCCCCGTTTTTTCATAGTCCGCCAGCGACCCGGTATAGCCGGGTTGCATCATATTTTTCAAAAGAATGAGTTCGTGTTTGGGCATCACTCAATCTCGTGAAGTGTCAGGCCACTTCACACTCTTTCTTGCCGACGACGGGATACGCCTCATACGTCACACGCCCTGCTCCGCGGACGCCGGTTCCGGCCACATGAAGGGGCCGCTCTTGAGCGGGCTAGTCCCGGTCGAGCGAAGATCGGACAAAATCCGGTCCAGTTTTTCTTCCGTCAGTCGCTCATAATAGTCTTCATTGATCTGCATCATGGGGCCGGTCCCGCAAGCCGCTAAACATTCCACCACGCTGAGGCTAAACAGTCCGTCGGCCGTCGATTCGCCCGGCGCAATCCCCAGCTTCGTCTTAATCCATTCGATCACGGTATCCGACCCGACGAGAGCGCACATGAGGGACTTGCACACTTGAAGGTGGTACTTGCCCACCGGCTTCAGGTTGAACATCGTGTAAAACGTGATCGTCTCGTAGACCTGCGGGGGGGTCAGTTTGAGAATCTGTGCGATGTCCTTCATGGCCGACTCGGTCACATAGCCTTGGTCACGTTGGGCGACATAGAGCAGCGGGATCAAGGCGGAGCGCTTGACCGGGTAGCGCGATAAGATCTCGGCGATTTCGTCTTTATATTTTTCTGAAAAAGTCATGGCCGTGTTCGTTCAATGTCATTCGATACGCGTCAAACGCGCGAGGGGATTACTCTCCCCGATTTGACGTATGACGGTTGACGCGCTCCGCGATTCCTTCACCGGTCGCACTCTCCCATGACCACATCGTAGGTGCCGAAAATCGTGATGATGTCGGAGATCAAGTAGCCCCGCGCCATATGGTCGAAGGCGCCCATATGGATGAAAGAGGGAGAGCGAATCTTCAGCCGATAGGGACGGGGGCTTCCGTCACTGATGATGAAAAATCCCAACTCGCCCTTCGGGGCTTCGGTCGCGCAATAGGTTTCTCCCTTCGGTGGTTTGAATCCTTGCGTGAAGATGATGAAATGATGAATCAAGCTCTCCATGTCGCGCATGACTTGCTGTTTCGGCGGCGGAATGTATTGCGGTATATCGGCGATAATCGGGCCCGGCGGCAACTGGTCGAGGCATTGCGAAATGATCCTGGCGCTCTGACGCATCTCTTCGACGCGAATCCAATAGCGATCGTAGGTGTCGCCGCTTTTCCCCACCGGCACTTCCCAGTCCACCTTATGGTAGACCCCATAGGGTTCGAGTTTACGAACGTCATAGGCCACCCCGGACCCCCGCAACGCCGGACCGGTGAGGCCGAAATTGATGGCGTCTTCCGCGGATATCACGGCGATATGTTTTGTTCGTCCCAACCAAATCCGGTTACCTGCGAGCAGGGAGTCGTACTCGTTGACTTTTTGCGGGAACGTTTCCAAGAATGTTTTGAGATGGCCCACCAACTCCGGAGTGAAGTCGCTGTCCACCCCGCCGATCCGATAATAATTCAAGGTCAGCCGGGCTCCACAGAGCTTTTCGAACATGTCGAGCAGGATTTCCCGCTCGCGAAACGTCCAAAAGAAGATCGTCATCGCTCCGATATCCAACGCTTGCGCGCCAAGCCAGAACAGATGTCCAAGAATACGCTGCATCTCCGCGACGATGGTGCGGATATACTCGGCTCGCTCCGGCACGGTGATGCCGAGCAGTTTTTCAACGGCCCGCACATAGGCGTAGTTGTTGGCCATCGCGCAGACATAGTCGAGCCGATCGGTATGCGGAATGATCTGCATGTAGGCGAGGCCTTCGGCCAGCTTCTCGACTCCCCGATGAAGGTAACCGAGGTCAGGCGTCGCTTTGACGATCCGCTCTCCGTCTAATTCCAGCACCACCCGCACCACGCCGTGCGTGCTCGGATGCTGTGGACCCATGTTCAACAGTAATTCTTCCCGTCGGCCCGTTGAGGATGCGTTCGGCTCGGAAAGGAACACCTTCCTCTCTTCAGCTGGAACCTCGCCTTCACTCTGCTCGACAGGCGGTTCGTCGAGACGCGGGATAAAATCGAACTGACTGCGCCAGCCGCGGCCCTCCGTCGGAAAATCCTTTCGGAGCGGATATCCTTCCGCATAGTCTTCCGGCAGGAGGATGCGACGCAGATCCGGGTGGCCGGAGAATCGGATTCCCATCATGTCGTAGACTTCGCGTTCCAAGAATGCTGCACCACGCCATACGCTTGTCACCGACTCGAGAGCCGGGTTGTCTTCAGTGATCCTGGCCTTCAGACGAATACGTCTGCCGTGTGGAAGCGAGAGCAGCTGATAGATGACTTCAAACCGTTGCTGATCGGTCGGATAGTCGGCGGAACAGATATCGGTGATGTGGTCGAAGCACGCTTCGGGATCGTCATGAAGAAAACGAGCGACTTCCAAGATTCGGGGTGCGGCGACGTGGACCGTTGTTTCCGACCGAGCCGTGTCGACATCGACGGACAGCACCGCCTCCGGGAACTTCTTGAGTAAGGTTTCGATGAGAGATTCCATGAGTTCGCCAAGTGTCAGGCGTCATTCAAATGATGCCCACTCGTTTTCCGAGTGACGCGCCACATCGCTACTTCACGAATACTTTCTCGCGTTGGATCTTTTCCTGTAATTTTAAAAGCCCGTCCAGTAATGCCTCTGGTCTCGGCGGGCAGCCGGGGACGTAAACATCCACCGGTACGATTTGATCCACGCCCTGTACGACGGCGTAGCTGTTGTAATGATTGCCCGACGTCGCGCACGAGCCCATGCAGATGACGTATCGAGGCTCGGGCATTTGATCGTAGATTCGTCGAATGACCGGGGCCATCTTGCGCGAGACCGTTCCTGCGACAATCATGAGGTCCGATTGCCTGGGCGACGCTCGAAAGACGCCGGCGCCGAAACGATCAAGATCGTACCGGGAGGAGACGCTGGCGATCATTTCGATCGCGCAGCAGGCCAATCCGAAGGTCATGGGCCAAAGCGCCGACTTTCTGGCCCAATTGACGACGGCGTCCAGATTCGTCGTCAGGACGTTGGCATCAAATTGTCGCTCCAGCAGACTCATCCTCTTCTTGCCTTCCTCTTAGCGAGAATGGTGAGCGGGTGGCGTCGGCACCAGAACCCAGTCGCCCGCAGCGAAAGGGTCCCACCGGGGGATGGGTGGAGCGAGGACGAATGGGTCGGCCGACGACAGGACCCGCTCAGTCCCATTCGAGCGCTCCTTTCTTCCATGCGTACCAAAACCCGACCACTAGAATGGCGATGAACAGGACCATCTCTACCAATCCAACCAGCCCAAGACTCTTGAATGCAACGGCCCAGGGAAACATGAAGACGATCTCGATATCGAAAATCACAAAGAGCATCGCGATGATGTAGTACCGAATCGGAAACTGGACACGGGCGTCCTGAAAGAGCGGACTTCCGCTTTCATATGGCGATAACTTGGCCTGATAGGGCTGGTTGGGACGGACAAAGCGGCCGACCAAGAGGGTGATCGTCCCAAGGGCAATGCCCACACCGATAAAAAGGAGGATCGGCAAATAGTTTTCCGGAACACCAGGATTACTCATGGGGACACCGTGAAACGCAAAACGTGAAATGTGAAACGTCGCCGAACGTCCTAGACGCCATCATTCCAGAGCCTTCATGCAGCTGATTGCGCTATGAGCGCCGAACGAAAGAACGGTTTGTACTTCAGGCCATCGAGTTCAGGATCAAGGATTCCCTTGTGCTGGACGAGGACTTTGAATGTGGTGCCCATGCCGTTCGGTTTCAAGAGATGAATCGCCGCGTGGAACTCCCCGCTATCCGGTTCCAGCTCCTCCATCATCTGTTCGACACCGAGTCCCATGAGAAAACTCAGTTGATTCGTAAAACCGCTCGTCCGAAGTCCCCGCTCCTCGCCTGCGGCAGCCAGACTTGAGAAGTCCACATGGGCGGTCATGTCTTGGTCACCCACACGCGTGAATGGATCCTCATGGGTGGAGTGTCGCGAGTAACAGAGGAACGTCCCGTCCGTTCGGTCGGACTGATAGAGATCCTGCATCGTGTGACCGTAATCGATGGTGAGCACGAATCCACGGTCCAGATGCCGAGCCACTTGGTCCATCCAGGCCAACGCATGGAGGTTGATCTCGGAACGATAGCTTTCCGGCCAATCAGTCCTCACGCGGCGGAGGTGAGAGGCGAGCGCGTCCGACGACAACGGTTTCAGGCATTCCACGAACCGACCGTCCCGATGGTCTACCCAGAGCTCTTCTATCCCTTTCGAAGTCACTTGAACTCGGTGCACCGGAAACGAATCGACGAGTTCATTACTGAAGAACAGTCCGGTGACGGGCGCGAGACTTTCAAGATCTTCCTTCCAGGTCAGAAGATCCGGTTGATCGATCCAGGAATCGAGGTTTTTGCGCTGCACCTCCCGCATGGCGGGGCTTCGTTCAATCAGGACATACCGAAGCTGCCGGAACAATGAGTTGAAGTTACGCTGGCAAGCCGATAGGAAGTGTTTCGCCAGCAACCCTTTGCCGGGTCCCATTTCAATGACGGTAAACTGGCCCGGTTGGCCGAGCAACCGGTGCATCTGCTCGGCTTGCTTTGCCAGAGCTTGTCCAAGGATCGGGTGCACGTCCGAACTCGTGTAGAAATCGCCACGCCAACCAATCCGTTCCGTCGTGTGTTCCGGCGCGCGCATGTAGTAGCCGAACTGTGGGTGGTAGAGGGCCAACTCCATGAAGCGAACAAATGGAATCGGACCAAAAGCGGCGATCTCAGAGGCAATGGCAGCAACCAATTCCGGATGCCCTGTGCTCACGGAGAACTCCAATTCACCGTTCACAATAGAAAAAAGCGACACCCCTAGCCTATGGGCAGCGCCTGCCCATCTTCAGGTGTCGAAAGGTACATAGAGTAGCGTTCGGAACCCGCATAAGTCAAGGTGAAATCAAGCAGAATTGCAGCGTCCCTCTCAAATAAGGCGCCTGTTCTGTCGGGCCCATTCACTCTTCGTAGCACGCCTTCTCCCCCTTCTCTATTTGGTCGGTAGTGGAGCTGGACTTCGGCATGGCGGCTGTTGAATCAATTGGCTACTGATATCTGCACAGGCCAGCTTCGCGCTTCGGCGCAGCCTTAGAGTCGTGTGCGGGCAAGGCTAGAACGGTCAACAGCGGTGGGGATCTGTCGCATCATGACGAGGTTCGAGGTCCGGCTCCACTACCGAGCTCAGCTCTTACGCCCCGTGACACTTCTTGTATTTCTTGCCGCTGCCGCAAGGGCAGGGATCATTACGGCCGACCTTGTTGTCGGCACGGTGAGCGGGGGCCGGCGCAGTCGCCGGTTCGTCGCCACGGTTCAAAGTGAGCTTGGGCTGCGGACGTGAAATGACAGGCTGAGGCGGAGGCTCCGGCTGTTCGCCTTCGTGGCGGACGGCCTGCACATGGAACAGCCGATCGAGTGTGTCGGCTTTGACTCGTTCCATCATGCCCGCAAAGAGGTCAAATCCCTCGCGCTTATACTCAATCAACGGATCTTTCTGCCCGTATCCGCGAAGACCGATGCCGTCCCGCAGGTGGTCCATCGCCAGCAGGTGATCCTTCCAATGATGGTCGATGACTTGGAGCATGAACGTCTTCTCGAGAAAACGCATCAGGTCCGGCCCCAGTTCCTGCTCTTTTCTGGTATAGGCATCGCGAACGTGGACCCGAAGATCCTCCAGCACTGCGTCGCGTCCGACGTCGCGGAGTGAATCTCCGCCGTCGTTCTTCCCTTGAGTGATATCGAGACCGAACTGAGCCTGCATGACTTCAGTCAGACCTTTGACGTCCCATTCCTCGGGGTATTGTTCTGCGGGGCAGTACACGTTGAGAGACGATTCCACTGAACTATCCATCATGTCATGGAGATCGTTGGTAAGGCTTTCTCCACTCAGGACGGCCCGACGGTGACGATAGATCACTTCGCGCTGCTTGTTCATGACATCGTCGTATTCGAGCAGCTGTTTGCGGATTTCAAAGTTATGCGCTTCGACCTTCTTCTGGGCGTTCGCGATCGCGCGGGTGACCATGCCATGCTCGATGGGGACGCCTTCCTCCATGCCGAGTTTGAGCATCAACTGTGAAACTCGTTCGGAGGCGAAGATCCGCATCAGGTCGTCTTCAAGCGACAAGTAAAATCTCGATGTGCCGGGATCGCCCTGGCGGCCGGCCCGTCCGCGAAGCTGATTGTCGATCCGGCGGCTTTCATGCCGTTCCGTACCGAGGATATGAAGTCCGCCAAGCGCGATGACCTCCTGCTTGTCCTTGTCGCAGTCGGATCGGATGCTTTCATAGATTTCGAGTTTCCGGCTCTCCGGCATATTCTCTTCCCGATAGAGCACCTGCTTGTACATGAATTCCGGATTGCCACCCAGCAGAATGTCCGTCCCGCGTCCCGCCATGTTCGTGGCGATCGTCACCGCGCCTTTGTGTCCGGCTTGAGCCACAATTTCGGCTTCCCGTTCATGCTGCTTGGCGTTGAGGACGTTGTGCTTGACGCCATTCCGGTTCAAGAGCCCGGAGAGTTTCTCGGACTTTTCGATCGAAATGGTTCCGACGAGGACCGGCTGCCCACGCTCATGGCATTCCTTGATCTCTTCGACGATCGCCGCAAACTTCTCCTTCTCCGTCCGATACACGACGTCGGCATAATCCTGTCGAATCATTTGACGGTTGGTCGGCACGACGTTGACATCGAGGTTATAGATCTTGGCGAACTCCGCGGCTTCCGTATCGGCAGTCCCCGTCATGCCGCTGAGTTTCTTGTACATGCGGAAATAGTTTTGAAAGGTCACGGACGCAAGCGTCTGATTCTCATTGGCGATCTTCACACCCTCTTTGGCCTCGACGGCTTGATGCAGCCCGTCGCTCCATCGACGGCCCGGCATGAGCCGGCCGGTAAATTCATCGACGATGATGACTTCGCCGTCCTTCACCACATAGTCCACGTCGCGCTTATACAGCGTATACGCTTGGAGCGCCTTCACCACGTGATGGACCATGTCCATGTTGGCCGGGTCGTACAGGTTGTCTACGCCGAGCAATTTTTCGACGCGCGCGTTGCCATCTTCGGTCAGCGCGGCGGTCTTGGTCTTTTCTTCAATGGTGTAGTCTTCGGCTTTGAGTTGAGGAATGATCGCATTAATTCGATAGTAGAGATCGGTGGTCTGATCGGTCGGACCCGAGATGATCAGCGGTGTCCGGGCTTCGTCGATCAAAATGCTGTCGACCTCGTCGACGATGGCGAAGTTCAACTCGCGTTGAACACACTGATTCAAATCGGTGACGACGAGATTGTCGCGAAGATAGTCGAATCCATACTCGTTGTTGGTGCCGTAGGTGATGTCGGCACGATAGGCTTCGGGCCTGGTACACGGGCGAAGGTGCTGTAGTCGTTTGTCGGACGCGTCATAGGTCGGGTCGTACATGAACGATGCATCGTGCTGAATGATTCCGGTGGACAGACCCAGCGCGTGGTAGAGCTGTGCCATCCATTGGGCGTCACGCTTGGCGAGGTAATCGTTGACGGTGACGAGATGGACGCCCTTGCCTTCCAGAGCATTCAAATAGATCGGCAGCGTCGCGACTAGGGTTTTTCCTTCGCCCGTTTTCATCTCGGCGATACGGCCTCGGTGCAGAATCATGCCGCCGATCAGCTGGACATCGAAATGCCGCATGTTGAGCTTGCGGCGCGACATTTCCCGGCACACGGCAAACGCTTCCGGCAAGATATCGTCGAGTGTCTGGCCTGCCTCAAGCCGCTTCTTGAAGTCCTGAGTCTTGTCGGCAAGGGCATGGTCGGAGAGTGGAGTGAGGCCCGCTTCCAAGCCGTTGATTTGTTCCACGATCGGCCGCAGGGTCTTGATTTCACGTTCGTTTTTGCTGCCGAAAATCAGGTTGAGTACTTGTGTAACCATAGGATAAAGATACGTGTCGCCCTTTAGTGAGAGTGGATTCCTACCATAGAAATAGGGTTGGCAGTATACAGCATCTCTCCAATGAATCCTACTCGACTGTCTGTGGCATAACGGCGGCTTGACAGATATTGTCCTAGTCACCTAATATTTGAGTTACTGTGTCAGTGGTATTTGGCGGTTCAGTTGTACCTGGGTTTATGTGAGTAGTGCCTTCGATGAATAACGCTCTCCGTAAGTTTCTTTCAATTTCACTTGTCCTCTGTGTCCTCGCCGTCGGCGGATTGGCTCAAGCTCAATCCGCGGAACATGCCGGACACCACGCTCAGCATCAAACAGCCACGCACGGAACCGTGCTTTGCTCGTGGATGTGTGCTGCCGGCACCGTGCTCGATACCGAGGTGTTCCTGATTCCGACCGAATACGGCCCCGTCGCGCTCATTCCAATTCTTCATTCAAACGATTCGATTTCTGAACCGTCTCCCATTTTCTCCAGCCGCGCTCCTCCATCCTTCAGCACATAAACCTCTACGCCATTTCGTCAGAGTCGCCTTGCCGCATGTGATCTCGTATGAGGTCCTGCTGCAGGTGGTCAGGCGGTCGTTCTTTGGGGGAAAGAGCCCTTTATCATGGCAGTCGCGCGTTACCTATTTTCGTTGTTGCTGGGGTTGAGTCTGTTCTCATTGGCCTGGCCTGTCGTCCAGACTGCGCATGGATCTTGTGGATCTGTGACGTGTTTTGTCGTCATCGGATCTCAGCAACAGGTTTCACCAAAGGGTCTGCTCACCGTTAACGGCTTCTACAACTACACACCGCAAGGGACGTTGCTCAGTGGGACCGATGGGGTCATTCCCGCTGTCGATCTGGACAACCGGCAACTCATTCTGGGGCACCACAAAGAGATTCGGACCATCACGCAAATGTATACGCTGGATCTCAACTACGGGGTCACCGATCGGTTCGGCTTGGAAGTCGCCATCCCCTATAAGAAGATCAGGCATCGGCATATTGATGGATTAGGAGAGGCGAACGGCGGAGCCGGAGAAGAAACACGGTTTTCGGATAACGGCTTCGGTGACATCTTCATCAATGCCAAATACAACGTGTTGCCGTCCCTGCGGAGTCTCGTAGTGACGGGCTTCGGGGTGTACGTTCCAACAGGTGATCATAACCAAACGACTGCAGGACTCTCGGGGGAACCGGCTGAGACGATGGAACCGACGGCCCAGCTTGGGCGCGGTCAAGTCGGTGTTCAGGCGTCGTTCTATCAAACCTATGAGATTATTCCGCATCGTTTGAACCAGTTCACCTCCGGCAGTTACCGCCATACGTTTCGTAACAACTTTGGCTACCAATTCGGGGATCAATTTGATTTTTCGGCCGGCGCAAATCTTGTAACCGTCCCCTGGCTCGTGTTGACCAATCAGTTCAATTTCCGCTACATGCAGCGCGATCATTTTCGCGGATCGCTGGCTCGATCACAGACTCCAAGCGACCCCACGTTTCCGGACGAGGTGATCGTATTGGATGAGAACATCAGGAGCCGATCGGTTCCGACAACCGGATCCACGTACTTTGCCTATACACCAGGTTTCCAACTGAGCCTGGGAGAGCTTATTAAGACGCCGCTGACTGAAAATACGTCGGTGTACTTCTATGCGCAGATACCGGTCTATCGCGATTTCAATGGGAATCTGGCTCAAGGAACGAGCTTTGTGTTTGGTTTGACGAGGGTGTTTCAGGTTCTGAGCCTATCATAAATGCAACGGTTCAATCGAAGGAGGCTCATATGAGATCAAGAGAGTTCAAAATCGTATCCGTGGGAATCCTGCTGCTTTCGGTATTGGTGGCATTGCCCGCCTTAGACGGGTGGGGTATGGGCTCACGAGTTCCGGCGGTGGGCACGGCTGCCGAAGATTTTCGTTTAGTCGATTTGGAAGGTAAGTCGCAGAGTTTGAGCCAATATCGCGGCAAGGTCGTGCTCGTGAATTTCTGGGCGACCTGGTGCAAGCCGTGCACGACGGAAATGCCCGCGATGCAGGCCACGTACGACAAACTTCGGGATAAGCGATTTGTGGTGTTGGCCATCAATGAGCTGGAAGACGATGCCAAGGTGCGCGAGCACATCAAGCAATATGGCCATACGTTCCCGGTGCTTATGGATCGGGATAACAAAGTCGCCAACCAGTTTGGGGTCTTCGGGTTGCCTGTGAGCGTGTTCATCGATGAGAAGGGCGTGGTTCAAGAATATATCAAGGGCGGACTCTTGACCGAGCAAGTCATTCTGGATGTGGTTGCCCGCATTCAGAAACAAGAACCGGTGAAGGCCGCATCTTTGCACTAGGCGATCAGTTATGACGGTGACCGTAAAACAGCCGGTATTAGTCTGGGCATTGCTGCTCGTCATCGTATTGATGAACGGGCTCATGGCTGCACCGAGTGTCAGCCATGCCGAACACCATGCCGGCCATCAGGCGGCAACTCATTCCACCGGCATCTGTGCGTGGCTGTGCGCCGGCGGCGTGGGGATCGAATCGTCCGTCGTGCAGTTCACATCAGGGCTTCAACTTCTTGAATGGGTAAGCATTCCTCCCTTCAACGCAGTCCTCAGTGTGATCTCCCTCTCGTACTTCTTCCGCGGGCCTCCCAGCCTTTCTGTCTAGCGTCCATAGTCGGCAGACCTTTTTCTTAACAACCCTGTCTTACGGTGGGATCCGATGCGCGGATTCTATCGTATGACAAACAGAAAGATCGTGGAATCATGACGCGCAAGCTCTGGTGCTGTGCCTTTGCAGTCTGTGGTGTCGTCGCAATGACCGTCTCGATGCTCTGGCCTTCCCACGTCGCGGCGTCCTGTGGGTCCGTCAGTTGCTTTGTGGTCATCGGCTCTCAACAGCAAGTGCCGATGAAAGGTCTGTTGACCATCAATGCCATCTACAACTATACGCCGATGGAGGCCGCACCGGGTGATGGCGGGCGCATCCCCTTTGCCAATCAGGGTGAACGGACTCTCACGTTAGCAAATTTGAACGTTAACAGAATCGAGACCACGACCCGCACCGCGACCCTTGATCTCAACTACGGACTGACGGATCGTCTCGGCATCCAAGTGGCCATCCCATACAAGCATGTAGAGTCAAATGCGCAGATCGGCGGCCTCACGCCGGTTCCCTACAGCGAGCGAGGTCTCGGCGATATTCGCGCGACGCTGAAGTACAACGTGTTGCCCACTCTTCGCAGCATGGTCGTCTTGGGAGTGGGTGTCGATTTTCCGACGGGTAGCTACGGCCGGTTTGCTCAGGGAACCACCTTGGCCGAATCGACGCTTCAAATCGGACGGGGAAACTTCGGTGTGATCCCGATGATCTATCAAACGTATGAGCTGATTCCCCATCGGGTCAATCAATTTGCCTCGGCAAGTTATCGGCACACGTTCAAAAACAGCGACGGCTATCAGTTCGGCGATGAAGTGAACGCGAGCCTCGGGGTCAATATCATCCCCCTCGAGCAGACTCCCTGGCTGGTGCTGATGCAGCAGTTCAATTTTCGATATATGCAGAACGATGCCATGGACGCGGCGCTTTTCCAGTTCAATCCAGGGACCGGCTCGGCGATCTTGCTCGATCCAGCCATCAAGTTTCGGGCGGTACCGACCACCGGCTCGACCTATGTCGCGTATTCACCGGGAATTATGTTGAATGCATTTAACTTTGCCTCGTTCTATTTCATCGCCCAAATCCCTATTCACCGGGATTTCAACGGCAATCTGGAACAACAGATCAGCTACATCTTTGGGATGACCAAGTCATTTCAACTCTTTGGCGGGTCGTCCTAGGGGAAGACAGGGCAGCGATCGGATGATGATGGATTGTGGATCACGAATGTGGAGTGTAAGGCATAGAACGTTGTTCGTTCGCGCGATGGCGGGCTGCTGTATCGCCCTTTGGCTCGCCGGTTCTCTGTCCGTTACACAAGGGAACCTCACGGCGCAATGGACCACGCCGCATTGTCCGCAAGGACAAACGCCGAGCACCCATCATGGCGCGAGTCATTGCATTTGGCACTGTGGCGGCATCGATGCCGAAGGTTCCAACGGTCGGGGCGGAGCCTCGATCGATGTTCTCATCGGGCAAGTCTGGAATCTCGGCGCCGATACCCTGCTTGTCGGTCTGTTTCATGCGGAGATCGTTCCTCGAGGGCCACCACTCTCATACCGTGTGACATAACTCATGCAAGGAAACCGGCAGCGCTCCCCGGTACGAGAGCGACAGCTAACGAGGAAGGAACGATCCATGGAAGCCAACACGAAGAAACGACTTTTGTTATCCTATACCAAAACGGGTGTGCTTGGACTTGCACTGATGAGCCTGGCAGCCTGCAATTCGGGAGAGTCCACTCCCACCACAGGGCTACCGGCGTCCGGCGGCAGCGCCGGCCTTAGCGGACCGATCGCATTTATCAACAACACCGGTGACAAGACGTTGACCAGTGTGGCCATCAGAGGTGATTCAGGCAATGCCGTGATCAATACGATCGATGCAGCGAAATTCGAAAATGTCGCCTTGGGGGATATGCAGTTTTCGAACGAAGACTGGCTATTTATGACTCTTGCGGCAGCGAATAAGGTTGCGACAATCGATCCGTTGACTGGCGCAACTCCGGTTCATGAAGTTAACCTTCCTGCCGGGACCAGACCAGTCCATCTTTATCGTGATAGAAACGATGGAGAGATTGTTTGGATTATGAATGATGGCGACAATGCCCCGGCGACCACGACTCCGGGTGATGATTTGATCAACTGTGCGGTTCAGGGTGGGGGATCAGTGACCGTGATTCACAACTCCCATCTCGGGCCGGGGGGGACCATTCCCAAAGTAGTAAAAACCATTTGTCTCTTGGCTGATGGTCATAAAGTTACGGCTTTCTCCGGAGATGGAGTGCCGAAGCGTGCATTTGTCTCGAGCGAAGTCGGCGGTGAAATAGCAGTCATCGACGATGACGAGGCCTCTGCCAATTATCTCACCATTATTGCACGAATTGATCTGTGCAATTCGTCCAAGGAAACGACACCTTGCAATGATGAGTCTGCAACGTCACCCACGACCGCATTTACACCGAATGCCGCCGGTCCACACGGGATTCGGTGGTCCAAGTTCACAAAAAAGGTGTACAGCATTCAAGAAGGATACGGACAAATCGCGGAGATCGATCCGACGACATTTGCAATTACCAAGACTTTTGACTTGGCAGGAACCCCATACACCTCGTACGGGATTTCTGCCGACGGCAAATATCTCCTGCTGCGCGGGGAAACGACCGCCCCACAAGCGACCAAACTGGGGGTGATCGATCTGAGCGCTGCGGTGCCGGCCATCGCGGATTTGACCACACCGGATCTCGATGGAACATCAGCGGGAGCATTCAAGTTCTCTCCGGACTCGAAGCGGTTCTACATTCTGGCGGGGAATGGGGCCACAGCGACGAAGAAAGACCGGTTGTTTGCGTATGACTGGACGACGCTGGCACCTCCGACACTGACGCTGCTGAGGGAAATCCCATTGGTGTCGACCGGTGCGCACAGCTTCGATGTGTTGGCCCGGGGAACAGGCGAAGCGAAGTATCTGGTTGTATCTAACGGCGTAGACAATTCGGTCTCGATTATCAATGCTACCGACAATCTGAAGAAGCAGGACGTGACTGTCGGGCCAAACCCCACAGGAGTGATCGTTTTCGAGTCTGGATTTGCACAAGCAGGTAACCAGGCGACCAATTAGTTCATGCTGGGAGAGGGCAGTCCATCGGAACGGAAGAGCCTCCGATGGACTGCCGATCGGCTGGAAACGAGCTGGCGAGTGATCCGTAGACTGGGTTCTGTCCGAGCGAGCTGCCTCCCGCTCGGACCAGCGCGGGGCGAGGGTTGCCTCCCTTGACCTCCGCCCCGCACTTTTTCTAAGCGGTGATTGGGAGGATTGCTTATCGGCAAGCAAAGAGTCATAGTGAAACGTGGCATCAACAGATAAAAATCGATTCTTTCTCCCCGCCTGGGGCGCTTCGCTGACACTGCATGGAGTCGTCCTTGGCTTGGCGTTCGCCCTCCTCGCACAAGTCAAACCTGTTTTGCCGGAGGACGTACACAAGTGGAACGTGGCCTTGGTGGAAACGGCGGAATCCGAATCCAGACCGGAACAAGTCCAATCGGCCGTGACACCGGAACAGCCACCAGCGAGGATCGTGCCTCCGTCACGAATGAAACGAGTGCCGGAGACGTATCAGGCGGTAAGACCGGTGACGCAGCAGGTCGAACCGCTTTCACCGACGATCGAGCCGGTACGACCGACTGAGCAGAAGGTGGAAATTCCGCAACTGCGTGATGAGCCGGTTGAACAACGGATAGCCAAGGTTGCTGAGTCAAAAACTGAACCGGTTGTTGAGGCCAAGGAGTCTGCGCCAGCCATGACTGCGGTCGCTCCTGAACCGATGATCGATTCCCAACCTGTTCAAGATGGGCCGGTCGCGGTCGCATCAGCTCCTACATTTTCCCCTCAAAGTCCTGTCCCACAAGAAGTTATTGCGCCGGTGTCTGCGCCTGACAGCCCCGTGGATGTCGCTCCGGTCCAGGCGGCCAAGACTTCATCGCCTGCCACGGAAGGAAAAGAGGATCATCGATGGCTGGCGGAGTCGCTGTGGCGAAGAGTCGCAGAACTCAAACGCTATCCGAATTCAGCCCGTATGAACGGCCAGGAAGGGAAAGTGGTCTTGAAAGCGGTCATTCGATCCGATGGGCATTTGGCCGATGTATTTGTCCAGAAAAGTTCAGGATACAGTGCGCTTGACGCCGCAGCGATCGAGGCGGTGAAACTAGCCTGTCCGCTCTATATGAAGCAGGCCCTCGGGAAGGCGCAAATTGTAGTAAGCCTTCCGATTGTGTATAGCCTGGCAAATTAGATGGGTCGGTTGGGGGCGAAGGGAATGTCGCCAATCCCTTACGACTCCATTATCGGTTAGGATTGAATGCGATGAGAACAGCCATCCCCCTCGGGCTCGGATAAGTCATACGGGGTAGACTTGGTTCTATAAGCTCGTATTTGTTTGGTCTGATTGCCTCTATCCACAACCACGGTGAGTATAGTCCGAGCGGGTGACCATCTGGCTCGGACCACTGCGGAGTGGAGGCGCGCCTCCCTTGGCCTCCCGCCCCGCAATTATCCAAAAACGATCTAATTCACATCATGGCGCGGTAGGACGCTGTGCCATATAACTGCGCCAGCCACCGTATGCGGTGATCTCTCGGTGCTTTTCGACGAGCGCGGGTTCGCCTAACACCCCCAGGACGACGGACCCGTCTTCCAGCCGCACCTTTCCGATGCACAGACCGGGAGGCTCATTCAGCAGGATTCCGGCTAACCCTTCCGCAGGCACTGCCCAGACTTCGACTGCCACTTTGACGCCTGTCCCATCGGTGACACGCAACATCGCTGGATGTTCATCGTTGATCGTCCAGAGACGGTACGTGGGTTCGGTCATCGCCTCACGGACGAACGTGGCCTTGGCGGCCACCATGTTGGGGTTGAGCTCGAGTCCCCGCATCAGCGTGCCGTTTACTGCGAGCAGCACTTCGCTCTGGTTCACGCGAGACTCCCCGTGATTATCTGATAGACTGCCTTGATGAGTGGACGCAATGCTTCTTTGTCGTGCTGTTGCTGAAGGGTAGGGTGTCGAACACTGCCGTGTTGAAGAGACCATGTCTGTAACGATTCCTCCATTTCTTTTCCTCAGAACATTCCAATCTTGAAGTCGGCCTTGATTCACTTCTCCAATTCATCACCCGTAGGTATTACGGAGAGCATCGGTTAGGCGATCTGCCGTCGTCACCCAGCCGACGATCCCGCCCTGCGATTGGATCATGCGGACCGTCGCTTGTTTAAACTCGGGGAAATAGCTTTCGGTCCCGTCTTCGACCAGGAGGCAGTCATAACCGCGGTCGTTGGCTTCTCTCATGCTGGTTTGCACACAGACCTCGGTGGTGACTCCCGTAAAGACCAGATGGGTGATGCCGAGCTCTTTGAGACGTTCCTGTAAGGCGGTGGCATAGAATGCGCCTTTCCCTGGCTTGTCGATGACAAGTTCGCCTGCCTCAGGCCGCAGTTCCGGGACGATGTCATTTCCCGGCTCGCCCAATACCAGGATGCGCCCCATGGGGCCTGGGTCGCCGATGCGAAG
Organism: Nitrospira sp.; assembly: GCA_024760545.1. Classification (NCBI taxonomy): domain Bacteria; kingdom Pseudomonadati; phylum Nitrospirota; class Nitrospiria; order Nitrospirales; family Nitrospiraceae; genus Nitrospira; species Nitrospira sp. Next base: position 1,796,398 of record CP060501.1, on the reverse strand, counting down.
CGTGGAATCGCCGCGCCGCCTCTTGGCCGGCGGGCAGTCCGACAGATCGGGTCGATGGCCTTCTCGTGTATGAATCACGGGCAATCCCAATTCCCGAAACGTCTTGAGGAGTTTCGAGACTGTCGGCACGATCTTTTGCAGGAGTTCAACCTTGTTGCCCAGCGCAGCGCCGAAGCCGCCCGGTTCCACGAAATCGCGCTGCATGTCGATGATGACCAGCGCAACCTTTTCGCCCGAGGCTCGCGACGGCAATGGATAGGGATAAGGAGAGGCCGGTACGGTATTCATGTTGAATGTCCTGTCATTTGCCGTCCGATGATGCCGAGATCGGCGTCGGACGACGTGGTTTCGTATACGAGTTGGCCGTTGAACATCACCACCACACGGTCGGATAGTTCCAAGATTTCATCGAGGTCTTCGCTGACCAGCAGCACCGCCGTTCCGCGATTGCGTGCGGCGACGATCTGCATCCGAATTTCCTCCATGGCCAGAAAGTCCAGCCCGAAGCAGGGGTTGGCGATGATCAAGATCTCGACATCCCCCGACAGCTCACGCGCCAAGACCGCGCGCTGGACATTGCCTCCCGAAAGCGACTGAATGGGCGTATCGGGAAAAGGCGGTTTGATGTTGTAGCGTTGAATCAGTTCGTGCGCGCTGCGACGCAGCGCAGGACGGCTGATGAGCCAACCACCCACTGCGTGGGGCTCGACATCGAAGTTGCGAAACGCCAGGTTGTCCGCCACGCTCATCCGCCCGACACACGTGTTCTGGAGCGGTTCTTCGGGAAGACAGAACATTTTGTGGTGCGTGATCTGTTCTCGGGTCGGTTGATAGGGTTGATCATGTGCCTGGATCGTGCCTGCAGCGGCCTGACGCTGCCCTGCCAACACCTCGACGAGTTCTCGTTGTCCGTTCCCCGATACCCCGGCTACCCCGACGATCTCGCCCTCATGGATGGTGAGGTGCAGACCCCGCACGACTTCCACGCTGCTCTCATCCTTGACTCGGATATCATGTAGCACCAGCTTTGGGACTTTGGTCGATCGCATGTTTCGTTGTTTCGGCTTCGCCGTGACTTCAGATCCCACCATCATCTCCGCCATCTTCGGGATGGTCAGCTCTGAGACTTTCCCGGACCCTACGAATTGTCCCTTGCGTAACACCGTCACTTCGTCCGCGAAGGCCGCGACTTCTCGAAGTTTGTGGGTAATGATCAGGACGCTCAATTGTTGCGCCAGCGTCATGGCTCTGAGGTGCCCCAGCATTTCGTCGGCTTCTTGTGGGGTCAGAACGGAAGTCGGTTCGTCCAGAATAAGGATGCGGTTCTGCAGCGCGAGTTGCTTGAGGATTTCCACTTTTTGTTTTTCACCCGCGGCGAGCGAGCTGACCCGAGCGGTAAGCGACACCTTGAACGGCATCTTGTCCATGAACTCTGACAATTGACGCTCTTCTTTTTTCCAATCGATGAGCGAGTCCAATCTCGCCTTGGAGATCACCAGGTTCTCCAGCACCGTCATGTTGGGGATCAGCGTAAATTGCTGATAGACCATCCCGATGCCGAACGTCTGCGCGTCACGAGGGCTGCGAATTGTGACCTGCTCCTGATTCAACGAAATTTTCCCCTCATCCGGGTGGTAATACCCCATGATGCATTTGACCAAAGTGCTCTTGCCGGCGCCGTTCTCGCCGAGCAGGGCATGAAACTGGCCGGACCGCAATTGAAGATTCACATCCTTCAAGGCGGTGAGCGGACCGAAGCGTTTGGTAATCCCCAACGCTTGCAGATCCGGAGGAACTCCGTTGGTCATGACAATGCTTCCAGTAAGGCGTCCGATTTTGCTACGGCGCCGAACACTCCGCCCTGCATTTTGACCATCTTGAGCGCGGCCTGATGGTTCGTGTAATCGGTTGCCCCGCAACAGTCTTCCAGCAGGAGACATTCGAAGCCTCGATCGTTGGCTTCCCGCATAGTGGTGTGGACACAGACATCGGTGGTGATTCCTGCCAAGATCACATTCTGGATACCGCGGAGCCGCAACAACATCTCCAGATCGGTCGCCCAGAACGAGCCCTTGCCGGGCTTGTCGATGATCGGTTCGCCCTCCTTCGGAGCCAATTCAGGAATGATGTCCCAGCCGGGCTCGCCCCGCACCAGAATCTTGCCGCAGGGACCCGGGTCGCCGATGCCGGCTCCGATGCGGCGGCTCCGCCAGCGCTTGTTCGCGGGTAAATCCGACAGGTCGGGCCTGTGTCCTTCTCGGGTGTGGAACACATGCATGCCGATGGTTCGGGCTTTCGACAGCACTTTGAGGATATGCGCGATCGGCGCGCGAGTGAGGGAAATGTCATAGCCCATTTTGTCGACATAGCCGCCTTTGCCGCAAAAGTCCGTCTGCATATCGATGATCAGAAAGACCGAATTGTCCGGCCGGAGATCGCCGTTATAGGGATAAGGATAGGGGTCGGATGTCACGTATCGACTCATGGCTCACCTCTCCTGGATGTCTGGGTTAGGGTTCGTTCGAGTCATCCTGTATCGACTAACGAGTTACTGTGAGTTCATGGGGCACTCCTACAAGCGTGCGTTTGGGAGAACAGGTGATGATCATGACCGCCAAGGTCATGATGTAAGGGATCGCGTTGAAGATGTAGTATCCGCCTGTGATGCCGACGGACTGCAAGGAAGGTCCTAACGCGGCGGCTCCTCCCCACAAAAGCGAGACCCAGAGGCAGCCTACCGGATGCCAACGAGCGAAAATCACCAAGGCCACCGCCATCAGTCCCTGTCCGCTCGATAGGCCTTCACTCCAGTTGAACGGATAGTAGAGGGATAGATATGACCCTCCGATCCCTGCCAAGAATCCTCCTTGAGCCGTGCTGAGGATCCGTATGCGATCAACCGGTAATCCCAGGGCGCGGGCCGCATCCGCGCTTTCGCCGACGACTCGTACTTTTAACCCCCATGCCGTATTCTTCAGCATCCATGCGAGCGCAATAGCCACGACGATTCCCATGAGAAACAGTGCATTGATCTGCAGAGCCGCCTTCAGTTGCGGGATATCACTCCATGCGCCGAGGTCGATCGAGGGCAGCCTGGGCGCAGATGGCTGGATGTACGGCTTCCCCAGAAAGAAGGCCAATCCCGTGCCGAACAGCATCATCGCGATCCCCACGGCGATATCGTTGACTCGTCGGAAACTGCAGAGCCAGCTGTGCAGGGCGCCGAGCATCATGCCGGCCAATCCGGCGCACAGGACTCCCAGCCAGGGAGACCCGCTGTGCAGCGAGACGGCATAGCCTGTCATCGCACCCATGACCAGCGTGCCTTCCAGGCCCAAATTGATGCGACCGCTTTTCTCGGTCAAACACTCGCCCAGCGAGACAAAGAGAAACGGCGTGCCGATTCGAATCGCGCCGCCTAAAACGGCGATGAGGACTCCCCACCATCCGACTTCCATCACCCTCCTCGATTTTGAAGTTTTGAAAAGCGGCCGTACAGGGTTTCACTGAAGAGGATGACGAGAAAAATAATGCCCTGCATCACGAGCACGGTCGCATCGGGCAGCTCGTGCGCGCGTTGCAGTAATCCGCTGCTTGCGCGGATGCCGCCCAGCAAGATGGCCACAGGAATGATGGCCAAGGGATTATTGCGGGCCACAAAAGCCACGAGAATACCGGCATATCCGTAATTGGCATTGAGGGTGTCATTGGCCCGGCCATGGATGGCCGCCACCTCCACCATGCCGGCCAGTCCACCGGCCGCGCCCGCCACGAAACAGATGATCAAGATCAGCCTCCCGACCGGCAAGCCGGCGATTTGAGCCGCCCGAACATTGCCTCCGGCAATTTGGGATGCAAAGCCAAACACGGTGTGATGCATGAGAAACCATGCGATGACGCACGCCACGACTCCGAACACTAATCCCCAGTGGAGGTCCGTTCCCGGAATAACGCCGATCATATTGGCTTCACCGATATGATGCGTCGAGGGATGATTGAGACTTTCCGGATCGCGAAAGGTGCTGGTGACGAGATGGTTCAATATTGCAATGGCGATATAGTTCAGCAACAGACTGCTGATGGTTTCATTGACGGCGCGATAATGCCGCAGGGCTCCTCCGATGGTAAGCCACAGCCCGCCTCCCACCATGCCCACGACCGCCATCGTGGTCAGAACGACCATGGGAGGAGCCGTCGGTATGGCGAGCGCCGCAATCGCTGCGAAGAGGCCGCCCATGACCACTGCCCCCTCTCCCCCGATAATAATCAAGCCGAGATACCCAGGCAGCGCGGTGCAGAGCGCCGTCAGCATTAACGGCGCGGCTCGGATCAGCGTATTCTGCCAGGAAAACGAGGTGCCGAAGGCGGCGCGATACATGGTCTGATACACCTCGATCGGATCTGCTCCGGCCGAAGCCACAAAGATGCCGAACAACACCATCGAGACCATCAAGGATCCGACGATGATGAAGAATGGTTCCAGCGCTTTGTTCAGCGTTTGCGGCACGGCTCTGCTCACGACTTCGTTGAACCGATGACTCCTTCCACCAGCCAATCCATGCTTTCCAGCCAGATATCGGTCTGGACATGTTCCGTTCCTCCGGCAATGACGACACGGCCGGTATTGTCTTTGATCGGGCCCTTGTACACGACCATCCCACCGCTCATGAATTTGTCTTTGGCTGCGTCGGCTTGCTTGCGAACGGCTTCCGTCACCACCTGGTTATAGTCCGATACCTTGACGATGCCTTCCTTCAGTCCGCCACGCACGAGATGAGGAACGGCCTGCCCTTTTCGAATCATTTCGGCATAATCCATGTAGACCTTGGCCCAGTTCCATTCCGCTCCCGTGAGATACCCTTTCGGGGCCAGCTTCGATTGGTTACAGTGATACCCGGTGCAATAGATGCCCCGTTTTTCAGCAGTCGTGACGACGACCTTGGGGCTGTCGACGTGGCAGGTAATGACATCGATGCCTTGGTCGACCAAGCTGTTCGTCGCTTCCGCTTCACGGACCGGCAGCGACCAGTCGCCGGTAAAAATCACGTTGGTTGTACAGTTCGGTCTGACGCTGCGGGCACCGAGTGTATAGTTGTTGATATTGCGCAAGACTTGCGGAATCGGCTTGGCCGCCACGAATCCCAGTTTCCCGCTCTTGCTCATCCCTCCGGCGACAATCCCGGCCACATATTGCGATTCGTCGATATAGCCGAAATAGCTGCCCACGTTCTTGGGGTGTTTGCCTTCCTGATACAGTCCTCCGCAGTGTAAGAACTGAATATTAGGAAATTGGGGTGCGACCTTGAGAATATGAGGATCAAAATATCCGAACGAAGTGGGAAACAGCACTTGCGCTCCGTCAAGCTTGACCATGCTTTCCATGGTTTTTTGGACTTCGATCGTCTCCGGGACTTTTTCTTCGTCAAAGGCTTTGACCCAATCAAGCTTGGCAACCGCCGCTTTTCCTTCAAAATGTGCCTGATTGTATCCATAGTCATCTCGTGGTCCCACGAAGATAAACCCCATCTTGACCTTGTCCGAGGCGCCCCAGGCTTCGCCGATCCACTCCAAGTTCCCCAACATGCTCAACGCCCCGGCAGCTGCGGTCCCTTGTAACACTTGGCGTCTGGTCAGTTTGCGTGATTCGGACATATGTCCTCCCTACGGCTAAGATGTGTGTGGCTGCATGCGTTACTTCACGATGAACGTTCCCGTTTTACCGGCCAAGGCGCGACCGATATTCTCAGGATTGGTGATCAACCCGGTTTGTCCACCTCCTTCTATGAATTCGATCAGGGCTTGGATCTTCGGCCCCATGCTGCCTTTATCGAATTGATCGTCCGCATAGTAGAGCTTCGCTTCGGCCACCGTCATGCGATCCAGCCATCGTTGGGTAGGCTTATTGAAATCGACCGCCACTTTCTCGACACCGGTCGAGACCATCAACAGGTCGGCGCCGATGCCGCGGGCCAGCAGGCTCGATGCCAAGTCCTTGTCGATGACGGCCTCCACTCCGTTCAGATTCCCTCCGTCATCTTCTACCACCGGAATGCCACCTCCGCCGCAGGCAATCACGACGAATCCTGCATGAGCCAGTGTTTTGATCGCTGCCAGTTCGACGATGGTCTTCGGCAGGGGAGAGGGCACCACGCGTCGCCACCCGCGTCCCGCGTCTTCCTTCACGATCCAACCCTGACGGCGAGCGAGTCGCTGCGCCGTCTGCTCGTCCATATGAGACCCGATCGGTTTGGACGGATCGGCAAAGGCGGGATCGTTGCGATCCACCAGCGTCTGCGTGATGATGGCCACGGCCTTTCGATCCAGCCGGCGCTGCTGAAATTCGTTGTGCAGCGCTTTGAGGAACATGTAGCCGATGCCTCCCTGTAGGTCGGCATCGGCATAGTCCATCGGAACGGGCGGGACTTCTTCCAGCGCCAACTCGGAACGGCGCATGATGAACCCGACTTGAGGACCGGTCCCATGCGTGATGACCACATTCCATCCGGCCGCAATCATGTCGGCGATGTGGTGCGAGGTGAGAGCTGCTTCCCGGTTCTGATCGGGGATCGATTCGTGATGCTTGTCTCTGATCAAGGCATTGCCGCCCACCGCCACTACCGCCAGTTTGTTCGTTGCGCTCATGACGCGGCCTCCTTACTCGCTCCGTTCTACGGCGCGAGCCAGCGCGGACACCGCCTGTGTGAAACAGGCCAGCGGGGCGCGCGTAATGCCGGCTCCGATTTGACCGACTCCGGCCTCGCGGTGGGCGATCCCCGTATTGATGATCGGTTGAATGCCGGTATCGACGACTTTCCGAATATCAATGCCTGCCGGTGAACCGGCAAAGTTCATCGGCGGCAGTGTAAATGCGTTATTTCGACCGAGCGTGATATGGGTCATGGACATTGTGTTGTCGATCGCGTCCTGCGGAGTGCCTCCTACGAACTTGACGATGGCCGGGGAGGTTGCCATCGCAAAGCCGCCTACACCGGCGGTCTCCGTGATCGCGCTGTCGCCCAAATCGGGCGCCGCATCCGACGGAGCATATCCTGGGAAGAGAAGCCCCTCGACGATCGGCGCTGGCGCCGTAAACCATTGCTCGCCGGTCCCGCTGACGCGAATACCGAACTCGACGCCGTTGCGCGCCATGGCCGTGACCATGCTGCTGCCGGACACGCCGTGCGCGGCATCGAGCATCGCTTTACAAGCAGCCATGGAAAGATTGAGGAAGAAGTGATCGTTCCCGGCGATAAAGTCGACGACCGCGGCGATCTCGTTAGACGGCGTGCGTGTCTTCAGGAGCGCGGGGACCAGCCGCTTCAGAAACAGCGAAGACGCCGCGACATTACGATTGTGGATTTCATCTCCCATGTGCAGCGCCTGCGCCATCAAGGTCTTCAGCTCGAGCCCCCTCAATGTCTCGATGCCTGCCCGTAACGCCGGGGCGAGGACCTCGCCCATCCACTTGAGACGGTTGATCACTTCCTGGCTATTGGCGCCGAATCGAAGCGCCTTTCCGATTCCCTCGTTAAAATTGCAGAACGACTGGTTGCCCTGGGTGGTATTGTCCACGATCCAGACCGGCATGGAGGGGCTGATGATGCCGGCCATGGGGCCGACTGCGCGATGATGATGGCATGCCTCGAAGACAATCTCGCCACGGGAAGCAAGCGACTCCGCTTTGGCCAGATCCTCGGCCCATCCTTCGTAAAGAATGGCGCCGACAATCGCCCCTTTCATCGGACCACACATGTCGTTCCAGGCAATGGGAGGACCACTGTGGAGGATCATGCGCTCCGCCATGTTGGGAATGACGCGACCCGCAATGCCGACTCCGCGAAGCACCGGCTGGGCCGATTGGTAGGCGTCGAAGGCTGTTCGGTTCGCTGTTTCAACCACGGAAAGGTTGACCAGTCGGGCCAGGTCGCGGCCCACCTCCGCCTGTCCCTGTGCGGGCGGAGCCCATTCGATTTGGAGAGCTGAACCGCCTGCCATGACGATGGAATCAGCGAAGGAAGAAAGCCCGACGTTTAATACTTGAAGCTTCTCTTGGAGCATGGCCTGCATCATAATCGCCCTCCGACAGCGCCTGCTCCTACTGCCACGGCGGTTGCCATGCGCACCGCTTGAGCGTTGCTCTCGGCAAGGATGACGCCGGCCTCTCGCAATGCCGCTTCCTGCCGAGCAAGATTCTGTGGATCTCCGGCAGTCCCGCACACGAAGCCTACGATCACCAGGTCTCTTCCGGCCTTGCCCGCCACCTCGCGCGCCTTTTGAACGACCGGCACGATTTCACCGGCGGGATCGGCATGAGACCCATATCCAAGGACCACGTCCAGCAGGATGACTGCCGTTTCAGGATCGGTAGCCTCTTTGATGAGGCGTTCATTCCTCAGTCGATGATCGATCATCGGATGTGGACGTCCGCGAGTGAACAGATCGTCCCCCAAATCGATGACGGTGTGTGCCCGACTCGTCCAGACATCGCCTAAACGGTCTCCGGGCTCCACCGGCGTGTTGGAAGAGACTTGTCCTAATTCCTTCTTCAGCAAGAGGGTCGCTTCGTAACAAAAGGTCCCTCCACTGTACAGGCCACGGATGTATTGCTGTCCGGGGGACAGTTTGGACGGAATGGAGACAGGTGGGCATTTCGGCTTGGCATCGTCAGGGTTTCGGCCTTCAGCGAGAGCCACCGCTGCCGCTGCGGCATCCTCCAGAGTTGTGGCGGCGAACACATTGCCGCGCCTGACGCGCGCAGGATCGGCGCCGAGAAAATTCACCACGACCGGCTTGCCGGCGCGTTCCGCGGCTTGCAGCACATGTCCGGCCACTTCCGGAGATGGAGGCTTGGAGATCAGCACGATGACCGAGGTGGAGGCGTCGGCAATGAGGGCTTTCAGCCCCTGAAGCATGGAAATGCCGCCGACGTCTCGATGCAAATCGTGCCCGCCGGTGCCGATCGCTTGTGAAATGCCGCCCCCCCATCGATCGACCAGGCAGGTGACCTGCTGTAAGCCCGTCCCGGATGCTCCGACGACACCGATGACTCCGCGGCGCACCACGTTGGCGAAGGCGAGCGGGATGCCGTTGATAATGGCCGTTCCGCAATCCGGGCCCATCACGATGAGGTCGCGGGATTGGGCGAAACGTTTGAGCGCGATTTCGTCTTTCAACTCGACGTTGTCACTGAACAGCATCACGTTGAGGCCGAGACTCAATGCCTTGAAGGCCTCCGATGCCGCGTACTCGCCGGGAGTGGAGATCAGGACAAGGTTCGCGCCGACCATATTCCCCAGACCCATTTCGATGCTTCGTGGAGGGAGACCGCGTGACGATCCGCCTCCCGAAGACGATGGAGGAGGCTGTTTCAATGCCGACTCCGCGGCTGCCAACGCTGATTCCAGTGCATCGGCGTCGCCTTGCAGCGCAATCAGCAAGTCGTTGGCGCTGGCGTCGACGGATTCGGTCAGCAATCCGGCTTCCCGGAGCAAGCTCATATTGTTGGGGGAAGCCATGATGGCCGAGGCTTGTTCCACGCCCGGCAGCTTGGCGAACGTGGAGGAGAGTTGCATCAGCGAGACGGAGTCACGATAGAAATTTTTGAGTACTTTTGTGGCCGTGGCCATGTGGTCGGTCCTTGGTGAGAGCTACGGGCCCAAATGGAACACAATATTGTATACAATGTCAAGAGCAAATCTGGAGCGCGAGCCATACGGCAAATCAATTCGTGGATCGGGTCTCATCGCTCCTTCATCGTTCGGGCCGCGTTTCATGGCGGACGGATCAATCAAAGAACACAGACGGATAAAGAAGAGGGGGTGCCGGGCATTGCCAGGCGAGGCAGCCCAACAGCAGCCCCAACACCCCGTCGGTACCGGACGTATGGCCGACTTGCAACGCGGCTTGTGTGGCCGCCCTGACATTCCTCATGTCGTTCGCCTGTTTCAGCTGCTGGGCCAATTTCGCGATGGGTTCAGAGACATGGCCGGTGGCTGCTGATCGGAGATAGGCGCCGCTGATCTCATTGGTGTTTCGCGCGGCTGCGGATATCTCAGCACCGAGGGCGCCCACGAATTGCGTCCGCGATGGGCTGTGACCCGCCGTGGCCCACAAGCCGGCCAAATAGCCCACGAGAAAATCATCGCCGGATGGAGTTAAGCCTGGCCCCAGTCCGATCAATGACATGATGGAAGCCTTGGCATCTTCCAGCTGAAAATCTCTTGTTGCGTGCAGCAGGGTAGGAATCGCGTGAGGCGATGGGTGCAGAAGCATCTCTGTGGCGGCCGGAGTGTCCGACTGCTCCTTTAAGGGAGAAACGGGTCTCACAATCTTCGATAGGCCGCTTCTATGCCCTGAGCGCTGCAATTCCGACCAGGCGATCGCCCAGGAGTGGGCTTGGGCGTGGTGACGAAGATCAATGCGCAACCCTTGGAGATCGATATGCCAAGGACGTGCGGGTCGCAGGTCAACGGAAAAATCAGGCCCACCGGCGCGGAGAATACCTCCCCGGCAGGCGACCGGTTGGCCGACTCGGAGAAGGTCCGAGAAGACACGCTGAGACGAGATATTCAAGCGGATACCTTGAGGGACATTGTCTTTCATGGAAGAGAGAAGAGTCAGCAGGCCGTGTGGCTCGAGTCGTATGTTGCAGGCCTGGTGGAAGACGCTATGCACGATCCCGCTGAAATGACGGGTCGGGACCTGAATACCGACGGAGAGGGCGTGGACATGCATGAGTGGCACTCCATTGCCCGGCGAGATGAGAATACGTTCGTTACGTTCTCAACGAATACGCTTTGGCCAGCGCGTCCTTAATCGCGGTGTGAACATTGTTCCGTCCTTCCTCGATGTTGCGTTGCATCGCCGCCCGTGCTCCCTGAGGATCCTTGGATCCTATGCATTTCAGGATTCTGAGATGCTGACGGCACGTGCTTTGCGTTCGGTCCGACTTGTCGAAATCGATCATCCGAAAAAGCATCAACCGCTCATTGATAGTGCGGAGGTGCTGCAAGAGAGGCTTGTTTCCCAAGGCATGGGCGAGTGTCTCGTGAAACAGAGTGTCCAGTCTGGCGAGTTCATCGGCCTTCTTGGCGGATCCGTTCAACAACTCGGTCCATGTGTTCTTGAGTTTGTTGATATCCTCCTGATCGTTTCTGTGGAGTGGACCTTTTGTCGCTAAGCGTTCGACGGTATAGAGTTCCAACGCCAAGCGAAGCTCGTAGAGCTCCTCGATCTCACCGAGACTGTACTGTCGGACGACATAGGCCCGATTCGGCAATTTTCTTACAAATCCTTCGGATGCCAGCATGCGGAGCGCTTCACGCACCGGACTTCGGCTCACGCCGAACTCCTTGCAGAGTTCGGCCTCGGTCAATCGATGTTCCGGAGGGTAGTGCCAATGGATGATTTGTTCCTTCAGCGCGGCCACGATCGATGCGCTAAGGTTGGAGCGTTCTCGTTCTCTCATCCGACTGTTCGATGTTCCCATGGTTTCAGTATCCAATCGATCAAGAGTACGACGGTGTTCAGGCTTGCTGATTCCGGTAGACAGGACCCTCGGATTGTATACAATCTAGCGTACCAAGTGCAATCTACTTGTATTCCTGTTCGTGCGCACTGCAACGGGAAGGAAAATATCGGGCGTTAAGAGAGGTGGGAGGAGACTCGACCAAGGAGGCCGCCTGTTTTACCAATAGTAAGGCCAGGGACTCCAGTAGGGAGACCAATAGGGGCCCCAATAAGGGCGGTAGCCCATATAGGGATGGGGGCGAATGCGAGGTGCTTCATCTTCGTTGTCGTTCCAGACGCGCAGGTTGTTGATGCGTACGACCGGGTAGCTGTATTGCATTTCGTCGAGCGGTAAGGTGACCGAGCCGGCCATTTCTCCGGTAACAGTGAGAAACGTGCCTGGTGGCACCGTCGCAGGATCCAAAAAGTCCTTCTGCATGGCTACAAAACGGCCTTCGGACTTGCTGAGATCCATCGTCGGTTGGAGGGAAGCAGTCAGCGGCAATTGCAGGATTTCAATTCTAGTCCCCTCCTTGAGCCTCCTCGCAGCCAACACTTTTCCTCCGAATGTCACCGGTTGTCCATCGTATGATTCCGGAGTCGATTTAACCTGGGCGTAACTAATCCGAGGCGTTCCTGAGGGTAGAGTATCCCCTTGATTACCGGTCAAGGCACAGCCGGAAAGGATTGCAAATGCGAAGACGGCACACACATATCTTGACCTTCTCATGTCGCAATTATAACAAAGCGCAAGTGTAGGCTCCATCCGCTATAATGAACGCCGGACGCTTACCTGTGAAAGGAGTATGAGATGAACGGTCGTACGACGTCGATGTGGAAGCTTGCATGTGTGATGGTGGGAGCGATCGGGCTGTTCACTGTCCCGTTCGGTGCGCAAGCCGCCAAGCCGGAGCTGAAGGGCAAGTTCGAAGTCCTCAATGACGAACCCTCGACTCACCAGCCGGGCAAAGTGAAAGTGGTTGAGTTTGCCGACTTCTACTGCCCGCATTGCCATCACTTCGAGGAAACAGGAGTGCCTTTGCTTCTCAAAGAATTCGGGAACAAAGTCGAAGTCACAATGGTCGGGTTCCCCGTCATTCCTGGGAAGCTTCCTACCGCTTTTGACATGTACGAGCAAGCGAAGCTGATGGGCAAGGGAGACCGCATGAAAGCCGTTCTGTTTCGCACTATTCACAAGGACAAGCTTGATGGTGTTCTGGATCGTTCAATTCGTTCACTGCTGATCAAAGAGGTCGGCCTCGACATTGAGACATTCGAAGCCGGGCTGGAAAGCGGAAAGCCTGCCAAGCTGTTTGAAGACGGGCGCCGATGGGGCGAACGGATCAAAGTGTCGTCTACGCCGTCGCTCCTGCTGGATGGGAATATCAAAGTTGATGGCACCAATATGGTTCCCGAGAATGTCGTCACGATCATCCGCAGCATTCTCGAAGCAGACTCGAAGAAGTGATGTGGTGGTGAATTGTGATTGCGATGGATGAGGCAAGAAAGAGCGGAGTCATTGAGCGACTGCTTGAGCACGAGTCGGCTTTCAAGCAGTTTGTCCGGAGTCGAGTCGGCGATCAAGGTGTCGCGGAAGATATCCTCCAGCAAAGTCTCACCCGAGCCGTCGAGCATTACCGCTCATTACACAACGAGGAAAGTGTGCTGGCCTGGTTCTACCGCATCCTTCGCCACACGATCGTCGATTACTATCGTGCCCAGGGAGCTGAGGTTCGCCGTAACCAGGCCCTACTGCAGGAATCGATCGTTCTGGGCACTCATCGGGAACCGCCACCGGATGAAGTCAAGGCAACCGCTTGTGCCTGTCTTCACGGTCTCCTTCCGAGTCTTCGTGGGAACTATGCAGAGCTGATCAAACGCATCGATCTCGATGGCGAATCGCCGGCACGTGTCGCAAAGGAGTTAAAGATATCGCGGAACAATCTCACGGTTCGTTTGCACAGGGCACGCCAAGCGCTGCGTACCTCTCTCGAGGATGCTTGCGGCATCTGCAGTCGGCATGGCTGCCTGAACTGCGTCTGCGGCTAGTCATCCAGTCTCTTTCTATATCCTCCACCTGACTTCCCGCACTTTTTCAAAGCGTTATTCCCATCTCTTGATCCCGCTGTAATATTTCGGTGCCGTCTCCGTCTGTCATTCTGAACGGGACATTACGGGACCATACCGGATAAGATGAAAGGAGTCGGACACATGATTGGACCATCGAGCGGCTGTTGCGGAACGACGCATGCAAAAGGCAACCGCATGAGCGAGCATATCTTAAGACCCCATGCGCCTGGGCACGATCGCGCGGCGTCTGAGATCGACCCGATCTGCGGAATGAGGGTCGATCCGGCCACGGCGGCAGGCCGCTATGAGTATAAGGGGACGACCTATTATTTCTGTGCCGTGTCTTGCTTGGAACGATTCCGTGCAGATCCCGAAGCAGCGCTCAGCAAAAAACCGCTGAATCTGATCACGACGCCCACTCCGCGGAAATCGCTTCCCATGATGAGTCAGGCTCCGCAGGGTGAAATCGATCCCGTGTGCGGGATGACGGTTCAGCCGGCTTCGGCGGCAGGCTCATATGAGTATCACGGCAAGAAGTACTACTTCTGCGCGACCAGATGTCTCGAAAAGTTCAAAACCGATCCTGAGTATTACCTCACTCCTCCCGAACAGCGAATTCCAAAGCCGGTGCCCATTAAGGCCGAGGCCGGCGCCAAGTACGTCTGTCCAATGGACCCCGAGGTTTTGGAAACCAAGCCAGGTGCCTGTCCCATATGCGGGATGGCGCTGGAGCCGGCCGACGTAACCGTTCGGCCAACCAGAACCGAATATACGTGCCCCATGCATCCGGAGATTGTGCAAGCCGAGCCCGGCAACTGTCCGATCTGCGGGATGGCGTTGGAGTCGCGCACGGTGGTCGCAGAGGAGGTTAATCCTGAACTGGTCGACATGAGCCGCCGGTTTTGGCAGAGCGTGATCCTGGGCTCACCCATTCTCGCGCTGATGATTTCCGACATGTTGCCGGGCCATCCGTTGCAACAACTTGCTTCGAGTAGGGCCTTGGTCTGGTTCCAGTTCGTGCTGGCCACTCCGGTTGTGCTCTGGACCGGTTGGCCGTTGTTCGAGCGCGCATGGGCCTCGATCGTCAATCGCCACCTCAACATGTTTACACTGATCGGTCTCGGCACCGGTGCCGCCTATGTGTACAGCGTTGCCGCCACGCTGGTGCCTGGACTGTTCCCCGACTCATTCCGCGTCCATGGCGGGGAGCTTGCCGTCTATTTCGAGCCGGCGGTCGCCATCGTAGCCCTGGTTCTATTGGGGCAGGTGTTGGAACTACGTGCCCGCAGCCGAACCAGCAGTGCGCTCAAGGCGCTGTTGGGGCTCGCACCGAAAACAGCTCGAGTGGTCCGCTCCGATAGCCGTGAAGACGACATTCCCTTGGAGCAAGTGCAGATCGGTGATTGGTTACGAGTCCGGCCTGGCGAAAAAATTCCCGTGGATGGCGTGGTCATAGAAGGGACCAGTGCCGTAGACGAATCCATGGTCACCGGTGAATCGCTTCCCGTGGAGAAGCAGCCCGGCCACAAAGTCGTCGGGGCGACGGTCAATGGAACAGGCAGCTTCGTGATGCGGGCGGAGCGAATCGGTCGGGAGACGCTGCTATCGCAAATCGTCCGTATGGTCAGTGAGGCACAGCGCACGCGGGCTCCGATTCAACGGTTGGCCGATGTCGTGGCCGCGTATTTCGTGCCGATTGTGATTTTGGTCGCTGCCATCACGTTTCTCGTCTGGGCCCTCTATGGTCCGGAACCTCGCATGGCGTATGCCCTGCTCAACGCGGTCGCCGTCTTGATCATCGCCTGCCCCTGTGCCTTGGGACTCGCGACGCCCATGTCGATCATGGTGGGAACAGGCCGCGGCGCAACGGCCGGTGTGCTGATCCGTAACGCGGAGGCACTGGAAACCTTGGCGAAGGTGGACGTGCTGGTTGTGGATAAGACCGGCACGTTGACGGAAGGTAAACCGCGCTTATTGACTGTCGCTCCGGCGCCTGGTTTCACTGAGGCCGATCTTCTTCGGCTCGCGGCCGGGTTGGAGCAAAGCAGCGAGCATCCCTTGGCGGCGGCCATCGTGTCCGGTGCTCGGGAGAAGGGTGTTGTTCCGGCCAAGGCGCAGGATTTTCGTTCAGTTACCGGAAAAGGAGTTACGGGTACGGTAGAGGATCATAGGGTCGCCGTGGGCACGGTGCAGTTTCTCAACGAATTGAACGTCGAGACTGAGTCGCTATTGGCCCAGGCTGAACCGCTCAGGCGGGAGGGCCAGACGGTGATGTTCACCGCAATCGACGGGAAACCGGCAGGGATGTTGGGCGTGGCTGATCCAGTCAAGTCATCCACACCGGAGGCGATCGCTTTGTTGCATCGCGAAGGGCTGCGGCTCGTGATGCTGACCGGCGACAACCGAACAACCGCGGAGGCGGTGGCGCGTCGGCTCCAGATCGACGAGGTACAGGCCGAAGTCTTGCCCGAGCAAAAGGCGGCGGTCATCAAGCGGCTCCAATCGGAAGGTCACGTCGTGGCCATGGCAGGCGACGGGATCAACGATGCGCCGGCCTTGGCACAGGCGCAGGTCGGCATCGCCATGGGGACGGGAGCTGACGTTGCAATGGAAAGCGCGGGGGTTACCCTGGTCAAGGGAGACCTCCGAGCCATCGCACGCGCGCGCCGGTTGAGCCGGGGGACGATGCAGAACATCCGGCAGAATCTCTTCTTTGCGTTCATCTACAATATGCTCGGTGTACCCGTTGCCGCCGGCATACTCTATCCGTTCGTTGGGGTTCTCTTGAGCCCAATGATCGCAAGCGCCGCAATGACGTTCAGTTCCGTGTCGGTCATCGCGAACGCGCTCCGTCTGCGTAAGCTGGCCTTATAGCATTCTCCTAAGTGTAGGGCTCTCCTGGATTACGGCGATGAGTGATGAACTGATTTCGAGACGCTTCCTTTTGAAGCGTCTGGGGGAGTTTGGGCTATCGGTCGCAATGCTACGGTTGATCCCCGGGTGTGCTTCTGCCCCGCCCGTCCCTATGACCCAGCGAGGTGCACAAGCCTCGATACTGAGCGGATCCGTTATCGACCTCACTATTAGTGAGGCAGTCGTTACGCTGGAGGGGAGGACCGGCGTGGCGATGACGATCAACGGGACGATCCCAGGTCCGCTCATCCGTTTGAAAGAAGGGCAAGAGGTAACACTGCGCGTCAGGAATCAGTTGAAGGAAACTTCCTCGATTCACTGGCATGGATTACTCTTGCCTTCCCACATGGACGGAGTGCCGGGCGTCAGCTTCGGCGGCATTGAATCCGGAACGACCTTCACCTATCAGTTTCCCGTCAAACAAAGCGGCACCTACTGGTATCACAGCCACTCCGGTGGCCAAGAGTTGCAAGGTATGTACGCACCGCTGATTCTAGACCCCATCGAACCGGAACCGTTTCAGTATGACCGGGAGTATGTCGTGATGCTCTCGGAGTGGAGCTTTGAATCATCCGAAGTCATATTCAATAACCTCAAGAAATTATCGGGCTACTACAACTTCCAGAAACGTGACGGTCGGGAGTTTCTCTCAGACGCAGCGCGCTGGGGACTGTGGCCGGCCATGCAGAGCTATCTGATGTGGGACCAGATGCGGATGGACCCAACAGACTTCGCCGATGTGACGGGATCCGCCTTCACGTTCCTGATGAACGGTCTGCCGCCTGCCGGTAACTGGACCGGGATTGTTCGACCGGGAGAGCGAGTGCGGTTGCGCTTCATCAATGCTGCCGCGATGACGTTTTATGATGTGCGCATCCCTGGATTGACCATGACGGTGGTACAGGCCGATGGTCAGAATGTCCAGCCGGTCAGGGTCGAGGAGTTTCGCTTTGGGCCTGCAGAAACATATGACGTCATCGTCCAGCCCAATGAGGATCGTGCGCATACAATCTTTGCCGAAACCATGGACCGGAGCGGGTACGCTCGTGGAACCCTCGCTCCCAGGACCGGCATGGAAGGAGAAATTCCTGAGCGGCGGACCCGTCCGCTTCGAACTATGGAAGATATGGGGATGACGGATCATGGCAATGGCCACACCGGCCATGCTATGGAGGGGTCAGATACCACACCGTCCCATGACAGCGTAGCAGATCATGGCCTCACGCATGGACAGGCAAGACATACGAGGCCAGGTAAGGAGATGGCCTTTCCGCGCAGTTCCCCTATCCCGGGCACTACGCCGGTCAAGCACGGCCCTGATCATCATGGCACCGGCAATCAAACAGTCGCGGAGTATTCCAAAAATCGGATGCACGAACCGGGCAGAGGGTTGGATCAGAACTCCAGGCGCGTGTTGCTTTACACCGACTTGAAAAGCCTCGTTGCCTATCAAGACGAACGAGCGCCGGAGCGGGAGATCGAGATCCATCTTACCGGCCATATGCAACGTTACATGTGGTCGTTCGATGGCAAAAAGTATTCGGATGCGCCGGAGCCGATTCGTGTGCGCTCGGGCGAGCGCCTTCGGCTCACGTTCGTCAACGACACAATGATGGAGCATCCGCTCCACTTGCACGGAATGTGGATGCACCTGGAAAATGGCTCAGGCGCATATCTTCCAAGAAAACATACGGTAGTCGTCAAACCAGCTGAACGGCTGTCCGTCCTGATCAGCGCCGATGCCCCTGGGCCGTGGGCTTTTCACTGCCATCTCCTCCTGCACATGGAAGCGGGTATGTTTCGCATCGTCGAGGTCGCTACATCATAAGCGGGAATGCGCCGGTGAATTTGCCTCTCCGGAACTGTTGTGTGACGCTGGCGGTCTGCACGTTGGGTGCAGCGCTTAGCGTGACAATCGCCTTGGGAGAAACCGCACCAGATGACAGGGCTCCCGCCTCAGGCCACCCTCCAATCGTCGAGCCTCTACCGGAGCAAGGCCGGCCACAGACAATCTATGCACTACGACAGGATTGGCCTAGCCCCGTGAACGATCGGGAACGCCGACTGTTCACCCTCGTCGACGTCCTCGAATATCGCTCGAGCACCGGCGGAAACGGAAGTAACAGTGATTACCGCTGGGATGTCGAAGGTTGGTACGGCGGGGATTACCACCGTCTCTGGTTCAAGAGTGAAGGACAGCAGGATACCGCATTCAAAGCGGACTACGACGTAGATTTCCAACTGCTCTATGGACACTTCATCGGGAAGAACTACGACATTCAAGTCGGCGGTAGAATGGAAACACAATCGTTCCGTGGCGGCAATGTGGCGCGTGGACTGGGAGTGATCGGCCTTCAAGGCCTGGTGCCGTATAACTATGAGTTTGAATCGGCTTTATTCATCGATCAGAGCGGAGCCGTTTCGGCCCGCCTTTCCTACACCAAAGATTTTTTGCTTACGCAACGGCTTATTCTGCAAGGTCGGTTCCAAACGAACCTGGCTATCCAACGGGTCGAAGAATTTACGACCGGTTCGGGGCTGAACAATCTGGAATTCGGCATTCGCCTGCGCTACGAAATTCGTCGTAAGTTCGCTCCCTATATCGGCATGTCATTCGACCGAAGCTTCGGTGAGACCGCCACGCTGGTGCGCCAACAGGGCGGAGATCCGAGCCAGATCCGATTCGTGGTTGGGTTGCGAATGTGGTTTTAGCCGGCACACTTGCTTGCACCAGGTAAAACCTGCTGAAGCGTTGGGCGGAACGAGGAGGGCATGCGATTGATGGTCCTGGAGATTCGTGCTACGCTGATCTGAAATGCGACCAAGGCGTCGAGCATATTCTTGGTGTCGAGTGGCTGTCCTCGTCTGGGCATCGCTTTGGATGCTTGCAGCGCCTTTGTTCCATGTTCATCCCGAAGCGGATCATCAGCATGGAGTAAAAGGACATGTCCACGGCGGGACGGTTCACATGGCGTGGTCGCCGGACCTCGACTGCGAGTACGACGGCCACCGGCAAGTCGATCGAATCGAAGAATCCGCACAGGAAGGTGTCGGCCAGTTTGCACAGCTCTCGCACGTAGGCGACAGGCATACGGAGTTCAGCTTGTCGCTCCTGAGCGATTCAACCGATCGAAAATCGCTCAAGCCATTTTGGGTGCCGGTTCTCGGTTCTTCGACTGTCGTAGCACTAGGTGCACAGCAGTATGTCCGGATGCAGAAAAGTCCTGGCATCGTCTTACCGCCGATGCCTTTTGTTGATGCGATTTCCTCTCGTGCGCCGCCCAGTCTCTTCGTCTAAGCCCCGTACTCGTTCACACCACATCGTGCCGTTATAGACACCGGATGGTGGATCCGTCTCTCAGGAGCCACCGGGAGCAGGTGTCTATCGAGGAGACTCGCTATGATTCTGCATAGGATCGCCATTGCGTTCGTCGTCTATTGCCTCCTTCACGCCTTGAGTGGCCACGCGAGAGCGGACGACTCCCGTCCCACACCCTATTCACTGTCCGAAATCCTGGCCCTCGCGCTCAAGCACAGCCCGGCGATGACCGGGGTAGCGGCGGCGCTGGAAGAAAGTCAAGGCAGACAGATCGCGGCCGGTGCGTATCTCAATCCTACCGTGAGCGGCGCGGCCGGCCGGGGTTCGATTCGAGATCCGCGTACCGGCGTCTCGATTGCGGAACGGACGATCACGGTCGAGCAGCCGCTGGAATGGCCGGGAAAGCGGATGGCTCGGCAACGAGCCGCTGATGCAGGACTCTCCGGCGCGCTCGCCGGAATAGAAGAGGCCAAAGTGGCCGTCTCGGCGGAGGTCAAGGCCGCATTCTATCAATTGCTGTTTGCCCAGCAAGATGTGCAGTTGGCCAAAGAGAATCTCAGGACCGTCGAGGAATTTGTCGAGCTCATTCGGGTCCGGGTTGAGACGAAGGAATCGCCGAAATTCGAGCTCGTCAAAGCGACGGTGGAACTGCAAAAGGCCGATAAGGATCTGGCGCGAGCGGAAAACACGTTGCTGGTTTCACGTGCCAATCTCAACAAGATCTCGGGAAAGGCGCTCGGGGAGCAATTTGTCGTTCAAGGGGAGTTTGAGGTGCCGAGGTCGGATCTCAATCTCCGCATCTTGATGGAGCAGGCCATGGCTCGCCATCCCACGCTTCGCCGACAGGAGAAAGCGGTGGAGCAGGCCCAATTTGCACTGGAGCAGGAACGCGCGGCGCGCATGCCAAACGTGTCGGTGATCGGGCAGTACCATCGGGAAGCCGGTGATGAATCCGTCATGGCGGGACTGAGTGTGCCGGTCCCCATTTGGTATCGGCGACAAGGAGAAATCGGTACAGCCATGGGAATGCACCATCGTGCGCAAGCTGAACGTACCCGAATCCAGTATGAGTTGGAACAGGCAGTGACCCAATCTTTCCAGGAGATGCAGACTGCTCAGCGGCAAATCCAGGTCTTTGAAAAGGGGCTTCTCTATCAAGCGAAAGAGGCCCTCGACATCGCGCAATTCAGTTTTCGGAACGGCGTAGCGAGCCTGCTCGAAGTGATCGATGCACAGCGCGTCCACCGCCAGACGCTCCTTGAGTTTGCCCAGGCCAGAGCCTCTTACTCTCTCGCATTGGCAAAGCTGGAACAGGCGGTAGGAGGATTGCCATGACGCATAGTCAGGGGCTCTTCTCATCCGAGGCTCTGCGACACCTGGTCGCGATCGTGATGATGGCGATCGCGCTAGCGGCTTGTCAGTCCAAACAAGAGGAAGCCGTGAAGCCGGCTGCTTCACCGGCCAAGCCATCGGCTCAGTCCGGTGTGATCGAATTGCAGGAAGGGAGTTCGACGCTGACAGAGCTTCAGACGGAGCGAGTGGGAGTCCATTCCATCCGGACGTCCTTGAAGGCACAAGCGGGAAAGATTCTCCCCAACGAAAATCGGCTTGCCCATCTCAGTGCCCGTGTCCCAGGGCGGATCGTGGCCGTGTATGCCAACCTGGGCGATCGAGTGAAATCCGGCGACCGTCTGCTCCTGCTCGATAGCCCCGCGTTCGGAGAGGCGCAATTGGAATATCGTAAGACCAGAACGGCGGTGCGGGTGACGGAAAAGGCGCTCGAGCGCGCTCGTGCTCTCTTAGATCGAGGTGCCATCGGGGCCGGTGAGTATCAACGGCGCGAGGCCGACTCCGAAAACGCCAAAGCCGATCTCTACGAAGCCGAAGAGAAACTGCATCTTCTTGGCATGACGGAGCGGGAGATTGAGCGGCTGGGGACTGAGAAATTGCCGCATGCCGAGGTCGCGCAAGTATTTCTGCGAGCGCCGTTCTCCGGTGAAGTGGTCGAACGGAATGCGACGGTCGGAGAAGTTGTCGATCCCAATAAGATGCTGTTCGCCGTTGCGGACCTCTCGACCGTATGGGTCCGCGCGGATTTTCCGGAACAACAGGCCGGGCGATTGCAGACCGGACTTGGCGTGGAGGTGCGTGTGGCGGCCTATCCCGATGCCGTCTTTCACGGCGCCATTAGTTATGTGGGCGCCATGGTCGATCCGGCGACTCGCACGGTCATGGCGCGTTCGGATATTCCCAACCCGGACCGACGCCTGCGTCCGGAAATGTTCGCCGACGTGACGTTGCTCACGCCGGACCAATCGGTCTTGGCCCTGCCCCATGCGGCCGTCCAGCAGGTCGGCAGCCGGACGGTGGTGTTTGTCGTGCAAGGCCCCCGCCGGTTCGAATTGCGCGAAGTAAAGGTCGGAGAGTCTTCGCAACATCATATCGAAGTCAAGAGCGGTGTGACGGAAGGTGACGAGGTGGTGACTCAGGGAAGCTATGCCCTGAAGTCCGAGGCCCTCCGCGAGCAAATCCAGGTGGGAGGCCCGCTATGATGGAACGGCTGATCCGAATCTCGCTGGAACAGCGACTGATCGTGCTTCTTGCGGTTGCGGCGTTGATCCTGGCTGGCGTTGCCTCGTTCAGCCGTTTGCCCATCGATGCGTTTCCGGACGTCACGCCTGTCCAAGTCCAAGTCATCACCCGTATCCCTGCGCTTGCCCCCCCGGAGATCGAGCGACTCGTGACCTTTCCGCTCGAAATCGAATTGACCAACCTCCCAGGCAAGACAGAGTTGCGGTCGGTCTCGCGCTTCGGGCTCTCGGTGATTACGGTCGTATTCGATGATGCGGTCGACATCTATTTCGCCCGGCAGCTCATTCTGGAGCGGCTGCTCCAGGCGCGATCCAAGCTCCCGCGAGGAGCTGACCCGATGCTCGGCCCGGTGAGTACGGGCCTCAGCGAAGTATTCATGTATCTCGTGGAAGGGCCATCGCGCGATCTCCGGGATTTGCGCACGCTTCAAGACTGGGTGGTCCGGCCCATGTTGCGGTCGGTGCCGGGGCTGGCGGATGTCGACACCTTGGGTGGGTTGGTGAAGCAGTACGAGGTCTTGGTGGAACCGAACAAACTTACGAGTCTGGGGCTCACCCTGCGTCAAGTTCAAATGGCCGTCACGGAGAATAACCAGAATGCCGGCGGGAGTTATATCGAGAAGGGCGGCGACAAACTGGTCGTCACCGGACAAGGACTGGCTCGATCCTCAGAGGATCTGGAGCGCATCGTCGTCGCGGCGCATAAGGGGACGCCGGTGTACCTCCGAGACGTGGCGCAAGTTCGCCAAGGGCATGCCGTCCGGTTAGGCGGCGTCACGCGAGATGGAGAGGGGGAGGTGCTCGAAGGAATCGCCGTGATGCTGCGCGGAGGAAACAGCCGAGAGGTGGTATCCGCGGTCAAGGACAAGGTTGTGCTGATCAATCGTGTATTGCCGGCCGGTGTGACGGTGATCCCGTTCTATGATCGCATCGAGCTCGTGACTCGGGCGCTCGATACGGTCGAGCGCGCCTTGTTAGAGGGGGCCGCGGTTGTGGTCTTGGTGCTCTATGTGTTCCTACGGAATGTGCGCGGCGCGGTCGTGGTCTCCTTCATGTTGCCGCTGGCTGCGTTGGCCACCTTCCTGATTATGCAACGCACGGGTCTTTCGGCCAATTTGATGTCGTTAGGCGGGCTAGCGATTTCGCTCGGGATGATCGTCGATGCCGCGATCGTGCAAGTAGAAAACGTGGAGCGTCACTTGAGTGAGCAATCAGAAGGCCGAGCCCCTCTGACGACCGTGTCAGAACGGCTGCCCGTGGTTTTGCGCGCCGTGCTGGAAGTGCGGCGACCGAGTCTATTCGGGGAGTTGATCATCGCGCTGACCTTTGCCCCGCTCCTGACTCTGCAAGGTCTGGAAGGCAAGATGTTCGTGCCATTGGCTTTGACCGTGGTGATCGTCTTACTGAGTTCCCTCATTCTCTCCATGACCGTGGTTCCCGTACTGGCCGTTCTGCTCATGCGGCCGAGCAAGGCGGCAGACGGAGGACGCGGGTTAACGATGGTGCGCAGGCGTTATCGGCAGTTCTTGGAGAGTGCTATTCGCCGAACGCGGCTTGTGGTCGTGACCGCGGTTGGAGTCTTGGTAGGAGGCTTCGCGCTGATCCCTTATATCGGGCGAGAGTTCGTGCCCGTTATGGACGAAGGGTCGATTGTGGTGAATCTGGTACGGCTGCCAAGCATCAGCCTCAACGAATCACTCAAGATAGCGGGACAGGTCGAACGTCTGTTGCTGGAGATCCCGGACGTGCGTTCCGTGGTGTCGCGTACCGGCGCGAACGAATTGGGGACGGATCCCATGGGGATGGAACTCAGCGACATGTATGTCTTGCTCAAGCCTGAATCCGAGTGGAAAGTCCGTAGCAAGCGTGCCATCGAAGCCCAAATCCGCAGCCGGCTGAGTCAGATGCCCGGCATTGCATTCGGGTTATCTCAGCCGATCTCGATGCGTGTGGATGAATTGGTGTCGGGAGTCCGGTCACAGGTCGCGGTCAAACTGTTCGGCGACGACCTCGACATTCTATGGACCAAAGGAGAAGAGATCGCCCGAGTGATGCGGCAGGTCCCCGGCATGTCCGACCTTCGAGTGGAGCAAGTCGCGGGTTTGTACTATTTAACACTCGACATCAACCGATCCATGGTTGCGCGTCACGGCATCAATGTGGCCGATATCACGGAAGTCATCGAGGCCATCGGTGCCGGGATCGGCGCCGGGGAAGTCTTCGAAGGGCAGTGGAGGTTTCCCATCATGGTGCGATTTCCGGATGATCGTCGGGGTGATGTCGAATCAATCGCGGCGCTATGGGTGACGGCGCCGGACGGCTCCCGCATCCCGCTGAGAGAACTTGCCGACATTCGAATTGTCGAGGGACCGGCGCAAATCAGCCGGGAACATGCCAGCCGCAGGATTGTCATTGAGGCGAACGTCGTCGGGAGGGACCTGGTCGGCGCGGTCCAGGAGGCGCAATCGGCAGTCTCCGAACTGGTACAGCTCCCGTCTGGTTACTATGTAACCTGGGGCGGGCAGTTTCAAAATCAGCAGAGTGCCATGGCTCGCCTCACCATCGTTGTCCCGTTGGTCATCGGACTCATTTTCATCCTTTTGTTCTTTACGTTCGGAAACCTCCGGCAGGCCGCTCTGATTCTTCTGGCCATTCCATTTGCCATGGTCGGCGGCCTCGCGGCGTTGCTGATTGGAGGACTCTATCTCTCCGTTCCGGCGTCCGTCGGTTTCATCGCCCTGTTCGGAGTCGCAGTGCTCAATGGGATGGTAAAGATTGCCTACATTAACCAATTACGACAGCAGGGGATGTCGCTTGACGAGGCGGTCTTGACCGGTATGGTCTTACGGCTTCGCCCGGTATTGATGACCGCGTTCGTGGCGGCGCTTGGGCTTACCCCATTACTCCTCGTGACGGGACCAGGCTCCGAAATCCAACAGCCGCTCGCGACGGTCGTGATTGGTGGATTGATTTCGTCGACAGCGTTGACTCTGGTGGTGTTGCCGGTGCTCTATCGGTGGATGGAAGAAAGGATCGTTCAACGACGGGAGACGCAGTCTTCCACACTCGCTCCAGAGCCTAAGGATTGTCTTACTTCATGAAAGGTTCCGGAATGGTTACGGGCATGATGTTTGTTCGGCTTCTCCGTTCGGGTCTTCAACTTGGATGCAGTCACAGATGAACCGTCCACAAAGTCACATCCCATCCGGTGTCTGGGCGCTGGGCTTCGTCAGCATGCTGATGGACATCTCATCGGAAATGATTCATAGCCTGTTGCCGTTGTTCATGGTCACAACCCTTGGCGCAAGCACCATTGCTGTCGGTCTTGTCGAAGGATTAGCCGAATCTCTTGCTCTGGTCGTCAAAGTATTTTCCGGTACGCTGAGCGACTATCTTGGAAAACGTAAGGCACTGGCCGTGTTTGGCTATGCCTTGTCCGCAATCACGAAACCCCTCTTTGCGCTCGCTCCGGGGGTGGGCATGGTATTAACCGCACGATTGCTGGATCGAGTCGGAAAGGGAGTGCGGGGCGCACCGCGCGATGCATTGGTGGCGGACATCGCACCGCCGCACCTCCGAGGCGCAGCGTTCGGTTTGCGGCAGTCGCTGGATACTGTCGGCGCGTTCGTTGGCCCATTGGTGGCC
Organism: Nitrospira sp.; assembly: GCA_024760545.1. NCBI lineage: Bacteria > Pseudomonadati > Nitrospirota > Nitrospiria > Nitrospirales > Nitrospiraceae > Nitrospira > Nitrospira sp. The sequence goes on along the minus strand of CP060501.1, from coordinate 1,770,352 downwards.
GTCGGATTGATGCTTCTTTGGGCCAATGACTTTCGGGCAGTCTTCTGGGTGGCCGTTATCCCAGGCGTGATGGCCGTGGTACTCCTGGCTTTCGGGGTTCAGGAGCCTGCATGCCGTCAAACCGAGACAAGGACCAACCCGATTCGAAGGGATAATCTCCGGCGGCTCGACTCCGCCTATTGGTGGGTGGTGGGAATCGGATCAGTGTTCACGCTGGCTCGCTTCAGTGAGGCCTTTCTTGTCCTCCGCGCCCAGCAAGGGGGAATGCCCATCGCTCTCGTTCCTTTGATCATGGTCGCAATGAATCTGATCTATGCATTATCGGCGTATCCGTTTGGCAAGCTCTCCGATACGATGAGCCATACGAAGCTGCTGGTATTAGGCCTGATCGTTCTGATAGCCGCCGATGTGGTATTAGCCGTCAACAATCACTGGGGTGTGGTGCTGGTGGGCGTTGTCTTGTGGGGTGTACATATGGGGATGACGCAAGGGTTGCTCGCCGCTATGATTGCCGGTGCCTCACCCGCGGATCTACGCGGGACCGCATACGGCTTCTTCAATCTGGCCTGCGGGGTGGCTCTGCTCGCCGCAAGCGCGCTCGCGGGCATCATGTGGGAACAATTCGGCGCGCCGTTCACATTCTATGTGGGGGCGACGTTTGGTGTTTGTGCAATCGCGCTGGTGGCCTTTAAGGAGGGCCGGTCGTCACGTGCCTGAATGGTCCTGCAATAAAAGCCATCGTGAGTGTCAGGCCACTCGGAAAGGATGCAAGAATGTCCGTTTTTAGTTCGTTAGGACTGTTTGTGCTCGCTGGCTTGTGTGAGATCGGCGGCGGATACTTGGTCTGGCTCGCGATGAGAGAGGGCAAGCATTGGATCTACGGCGCGGCGGGCGCTGCCATTCTGATTCTATATGGCGTGATTCCAACCTTACAGCCGGCACACTTCGGACGAGTCTACGCGGCATACGGTGGAATGTTTATCTTGTTGTCCTTACTCTGGGGTTGGGCCGTCGACGGCGCTCGTCCGGACCGATTCGACATTATTGGAGGCATCGTGTGTTTTGTGGGCATGGCCGTCATCATGTATGCCCCTCGTACGACTGTCTAAAAGCGATCTCTCCTGGCCGTTACCCACATGGGCATGCTCAGCGCACAATCTGGAGTTTAAGATCGTCGAAATAGGTGATGGCATCGGATTTCGTCCAGAGTCCGATATGGCCGGAGGTGAACGTCTGATCACACAGATCAAAGACCGGCTTCTCATCGAAGAACACTTGGACCTGGCATCCTTTCGTGACGACGCGAAGCGAATGCCACTGTCGGATGTCAATGATCTGATCGAAGTTCCTGAGCACATGCCTGACACCCTTGACGACCCGATAGACGCGAATATTTTGCTCTAGTGGATTCGCTCTCGTCAGGTAGTAGTTGCGATCATCGGTGGCCCGCCAGATCAGTCCGCCTCCCATATCGGCTTTGCCGGAAATCGGCAAGAACGAGACTGCCAGGTCGATGTCGGATGCCGCGATCCCATTGAGGAGCACCGTTTTATACGCGTGCTCTGCGCCCTTTCCCATAAGTTGAGCCAGGACGTGAGAGGGACTTGGAGCGCGATCAGTTTCAAGGACCTTCCACTCACCGGCGGGTCTTCCATCAAACAAGGTACCTACCTGAAACTCAGTGGGAAGTGCTTGCGGTGGATCGTTGTCAAATGTCCACAGACGCGTTGGGTCATCAGGCGGCGACCCAATCGCCGGGACGGCTATCATCAGGATGGAAAGCAAGAGAAGGCGTTGGAGAGATATGCTCACGGCTTATCGCCAAGTCACTTCTTCCCAGCAGAGATGGACAAAGGTCTCGAAGGGAGGAAAATTATTCGTGTTTTGCTCTTTAGACCGCACCCAGAGGTCGATCTCCATCCCAGCAGGATCGGTTTCGCCGCCGGGTAAGGCCCGCTTGATCGGGTATCGGACTTCATGGGTCTTGGGATCGCGAGAGCGTTCCATCACCATGAAGTGCGCGTCATAGTCCTGGTAGAGCACTTGATCGTTCTTATACATCGTCCCCGTGCCCCATCCTCCCAAGTACAACCAGGTTTTCGGGTATAACGGATCGCCATGGTTCGAATCCCCATGTTCGTAGATTCGGGTAGCAATGCCTCCATCCTGAAATGGTGCTCTCGCGGCAAATCGATCAAAGACGATGCGATATCGATCACTGCCTTCGACGAATTCGGCCACCACCCGACCTGTGTTGGTGTGTTCGTTTACCTCGATCTCGATCGTCCCTTTCACAGGATTCAGATGCTTGCCTGCATAATCGAGATGGTCCCACGGCGCAGTATCGTTCATGCTTCCGATGAGGGTCGCCCGATCGCCTTTGATGCGAAACTCCCCCGTATAATGAGGGTGCTCCATGGCTTTGAAAATCCTGGTGCCTTCATCCCCCTTCGGGGTTCCGAATTTGCCTTCTTCGGTATGCCCAGGTGAGACAAGAATTCCTGACGCTGCTATCAGCAGAGTGAGGGTCATGAAGTTCGCGGCGAGACGTGTCATTGTGTGCCTCTTGGGTAACAGCCAATTCTAAAGAGAACCAGAGACTGTAATCATCGTAACACAACCGCCCAAGTGACACCTGGCAATGTCGAAACGGCTGCTGTTAGCGCAAAGACTCGCGCAGTATTTACAGGCTGCCTGACGCTGGGTACTATCTTGTCAGTGGGGTGGCATACCATGCGTCGGCGAGAAGGCATTCATCTGCAAGATGTCATATCGAATATGAATGCGCGGGCATGGTCTGCATGATAGGCTGGCGCAGGGCATCTCCAAAAGCTCAGAACACACGCCCGAACAAGAGAGGCACTTTGGTGAGAAACAGTGGGTTTGTGATGCCGCTTGCCGTCTGGGGATTTCTGGTCAGTCTGGTGGTTCCGGGTTTGGGCCTTGCCGCCACCCAACAGATTCCTGCGGCGAACGGACATGACTTACAGAGCCAAGTCAAAGGCACGGCCAGTAAGGTTATTCCGGCGGTGGTGAGCATCGCGTCGACCGTCATGGTGCGCGACCAAGCCTTCAGTGACGAAGCGTTGCCGTTCGGGCTGTTCAAAGAGCCTCCGACACGCCGTCAGTATGGGCAAGGCTCCGGGGTGATCGTCTCGCCGGATGGGTACATCGTGACGAACAACCATGTGGTGGCCGATGCCGTCGATGTGGAAGTAATTCTGGCGGATCGGCGTCAATATAAAGGAAAAGTCGTCGCGACCGATCCAAAGACCGACGTCGCGGTCGTCAAGATTCAAGCCTCGAATCTTCCATCGGCGGTGTGGGGAGACTCGAGTCATCTCGCTGTCGGCGACTTCGTGCTCGCCATCGGGAACCCGCTGGGGTTGAGCCGTACCGTCACCTTCGGCATCGTGAGCGCGGTCGGCCGCGCGGATGTGGGAGTGGCGGACTTCGAAGATTTCATCCAAACAGATGCGCCGATCAACCCTGGGAATTCCGGCGGAGCCTTGGTCAACATCCACGGCGAACTGATCGGCATCAATACGGCGATCGCGAGTCCGACCGGTGGAAGCGTGGGGGTCGGGTTCGCGATACCCAGTAACATGGCTCGTGCCGCCATGCAGAGCCTCATCAAGACGGGCCGTGTGGTGCGTGGATTTCTGGGAGCTTCGACGCAAGACGTCAGCCCGTCGCTTGGGAAACTGTTTCGCCTTCCGGATGTCAAGGGCGCGATTGTGACCGATGTGCACTCCAAGGGCTCTGCCGAGCGAGCCGGTCTGAAACGAGGCGATGTGGTGGTGCGCTTCGATGGGCGAGACATTATGGATAGCGGCCAGCTGCGGAACCTGGTGGCTCAATCACCCATCGGCAGCAAGCATCGCTTGGATCTCATTCGTGACGGGAAGCAATATCAGGCCGATTTGGTCATTCAGGAAGCGCCGCGTGAACGCGCAAAGAAAAGCCAGGCTGCCTCAGCCGCCGTGTCGACGGTCCATCCGCTCTCCGGAGTGGTCTTCGATGACGTGACTCCTCCTCTGGCACGACAGATGGATTTACCGGTGAATAGCGGGGTGGTTGTGACGGACATCGAGGAGGGCAGCTTGGCCGAAACCTCGGGACTGCAACCCGGCGATGTCGTGTTGGAGCTCAACCGGCAACCTGTCAACAACTTCGCGATCTTTCAGCGTCTTGCCGATCCACTGAAACCTACCGATCTCGCCCTCCTGCTCGTGAATCGACAAGGGAACGTCATGTACATTCCCATACAGGGCGAGTAATCGTCCTGCTTGTCTCTGTCATCAAGAAATCGGTACAACGGGAACTCAGCTAGGGAATTCGTCCGTACCCTTGCGGGCTCTCAGGGGATATCGTGGCAGTTAGCCGATGTGCTGTTCGCAAGTTCTGCTGCACCGTCGCGAGTCGGACGGAGATTCTGATGGCTCAGAAAACCAAGAAGCTGCGTCCGAAAAATCCCCGCAAGTGGTCGGCTGATGTCATGAAGCGCAGCGATGCTTTGGACTTGGAGCTAGGCGTCTTCACCAAGTCGAATCCTCGAGAAATTGCCGCTTCACTCAAACGCTCCTCCCTGCGCAGCACGCGCCGGAAAGGCACGCCGTTCCAATCAGCGATGTCCATGCTCAATTTCTACATCAACCGAGCCGGGACAAACCTGAGCGTCAAGCAAACAGCGCAGCTCCAAGAGGCTAAAGATGAGCTGCGCAAACTATTCGGAAAGCCCGATGTGAAGCAATGATCGTTACGAATAGGAAGCTTACAGAGCCACTTGAGGCAGCATCCATAATCCCTCCAGGTAATCCCAACCCTTCATCTTGATTTCTCTGTGACTATCGATCAGTCTCTTAGGATTCAAACAGTAACGCTTTTGGCACGCACATGAACCGTCAACAACACTGGAACCACGTTTATCAGACTAAGGGGGCGCAGGATGTAAGCTGGTATCAGCGCCGCCCTGAGCTTTCACTGGCGCTCATCACCGCGTCAGGGTTGCGCAAGGATGCCGGAGTTATCGATGTTGGCGGTGGGGCATCCATACTCATTGACTGCCTACTTGATGCCGGGTACACCCAGCTCGCTGTGCTCGATGTGTCCGGAGTCGTGCTGACTCAGACCCGCGCTCGCCTCGGGGCCCGAGCCGCTGATGTGGAGTGGTTTGAAACTGACGTGACCACGTTCGCGCCTCCGCATCGCTTTGGCCTCTGGCACGACCGGGCAGTATTCCATTTTCTGATGGCTCCGGAAGATCGGCGCGGATACGTTGCGGCATTGCGGCGCACCTTGCAGCCGGGCGGCACGGTTATTGTTGCCACCTTTGCGGTGGATGGGCCACCACAATGCAGTGACCTCGCTGTCATGCGCTACGATGAGCAAACCCTCATCATGGAGTTGGGGTCAGAGTTCACTCTGCAGGAGGTTCGGCGAGAGACACATCTTACGCCGTGGGAATCCGAACAGCGGTTCATGTATTTCCGTTTCCGGTGGTCGCCGGCTCGATGAGCGGCAAGACGCCTCCCACCGCGCTCGAGCCAACAGCCGCCGGCCCTTGACCCTGGAGAAAAGTCTGCACTTGCTATGTAGCTATTTCAGCTCGATCTTCCTTTGGATTATCTGGCATAGTCTCAAATCAGTTGTTCTTGAGCCACTCCTATAAACCATCACAGCCTCAATATTTAGTGCTTTCACGATGACAGGCATAGCAGAGGTTTTTGGATTCACCCTTGCAGATTGAAAATTGAGTCTAAAAAACTTCTTTTCGATATCTCTTGCCATGATCGGCATCCTCATTGAAACTTCGATGTCAGGGGCATGAGGAGATGGAAGCGCGGAAATTTACATTTCTTGGCCTGTCTCAGCTCGTACATCATCACCTCCTCTGGTTCCTCCTCGGTGTCTATGCGCTGGCTGCGGTCTATCCCAGGCCCGGGCTTGCGATCAGACAGATCTCTTTTGGCACCCTTTCATTCTCCGGAACGGGGACCCCCATCTCGGTTCTCTTGGTTCTCCTTGCAATCCTCATGTTCAATGCCGGGCTCGGGCTGAAAGCAGCTCACCTGAAAGCACTCTTTGATCACAAATGGCTCTTGATGACCGGGTTGGTCGCCAACGTCCTTATTCCGATCGCCTATATCTTTGGCATTACCCTGGTTTTGCAGTTGTGGCACAACCCGGAGGAGGCGCAACACATTCTGGTAGGCCTGGCGCTAGTCGCAGCTATGCCCATTGCGGGCGCTTCGTCGACATGGACGCAGAATTCGAATGGGAATCTGGCTCTAAGTCTCGGGTTGATCCTATTTTCAACGCTGCTCAGTCCTATTATCACGCCGTGGGCGTTCTATGTATTTGGCGAGATGGCCTCCGAGGAATATGAAACTGTCATACACAATGTCTCTACCTATGGCTCAGGAGGGTTTCTGGGCCTCTGGGTGGTGCTTCCATCGCTCCTGGGTCTCAGTATCCGGATGACCGCGTCGGAAGTCTCATTAGCGGCGATCATGCCGTACATCAAACTCGTGAATTCAGCGGTGTTGCTACTATTGAACTATTCAAACGCCTCGGTCTCCCTTCCTCAGGCAGTTTCAGAACACGATTGGGATTTTCTCGCTGTCACCTTTGCCATTACCACAGGTCTGTGTCTGACGGCATTTGCCGTCGGGTATTGGCTCAGCGGTCGGTTTGGATTGGAGGAGTCAGAAACCGTTGCGTTGATGTATGGACTGGGAATGAATAACAACGGAACAGGCCTCGTATTGGCCTCGCTCGTGCTGGCCGCCTACCCCCGCGTCATGGTTCCCATCATCTTTTATAACTTGGTGCAGCATGTGGTAGCCGGGAGTATTCACATAGCACTCGACAGGAAGAGGAGGGCTCAAGAAGACGGATGAGCCAAACACTCCCCGGCCAACGCGTAATTCCAAACTGTCTCATCCAAGGGGTTCACCCCAGCCGATTGTGCTCATCTTGTGCTCAAGCCCACCTCACTCCACTCCGCTCAGACCTATCCCAGCCAAAATTGAGATCTCGTCTAACTATTGGATAGGCTTGGCCTGAATGAGGTTGAGTAGGCTTGAAGAGAGCGATGAGGAAGCTTTCCTAAAGCGCGGGTCTATTGGCGAGTCGGTGCTCCATCATTTATTAAGAATCGAGTTGCCAGTACTACTGAGGTGGGGAAGTGAATAACGACCGCGGGTCTTAGTAACCGGCTAAAGGGGAAACAGCTGGAGATCGAAAACTCGTTCGGTGAACCAGACGAGCGCGATGGCAATCACCGCCCACGATCCGCCGGTGAGCACCAATCTCGGATATGACCAGGAGCGGCGGAGCGGATAGGCCAGCGGTAAGAACGCAGCGACGATGACGAGCTGACCGAGCTCCACCCCCACATTGAAGCTGACCAGACTCAGCAATAATGAATGGTGGGGCAGTCCGAGATCCGTGAGGACCGCGGCGAATCCGAATCCATGAATAAGGCCGAATACAAATGCAATGATCCAACGGCGATGTGTCATCAGCGGGTGGAGATTGCCGAGTCCTGCGAGCACAACCGAGACGGCGATGGTCGATTCCACCAATCGGGATGATAAGTGGACGACATCCAGCGCAGCCAGGCTCAGCGTGAGGGAATGGGCAACAGTAAAAGCGGTGACGATGCCGACGACATTCCACAAGACCGATGAAAAGTCAGCCGCCGCTTGCCAGCGATCTTCGACTCGAATCAACACCGCGGGAAGCAAGAGGGCAAGCAAGAACAAGACATGATCGAACCCCAGCCAGATGTGCCAGATGCCCTCGCGAATGAACTGAATGCCCTCGGTCCAACGTGACTGCTCAGCGACGGAGAGTTCCCGCATCGGTGAGTCGCGGCTGAAAATGGCGGTGCTGGTGTGTCCGCCCTGTGTCAGACGCAAGAGTCCTTTATGCTGCGCGTCGATATCGAACAGAAGCCGATACTCGACGTGAAGCCGTTCGATGGGTTCGCCGCAAGCGGAACGGAAACGCAGGACTGAATAGGCCCCGTCGGTATGATGATCGATGAGCTGCTCCAACAACTCAGTCTTGCAAGACTGTTGGTCGGCCGATAGGACAAGATGAGAAAGCGCGTAGGCGCCGATCTCGCCATGCTTGTTCCGAACCTCTCCCCAGGTAAGTTGACCGTTTCCGTCGCCGTCCAATCCGATCGCATCGGATAGGTCGCGCAGGGCGATGTCCCACTGCCCTTCGACATGATCAGTCTGGACAGATAGTGAGAGATAACTGTCGCTGGGCTTATGCGCCCAAGCCGGAAGGCTCAGAAGCAGCCACGCAAGAACGAGGATGATCCGCATCAAAATGTCGCTTTCTCAAACTGCTTCGCGAGTTGTCGCAGTCGATGGTCTTCCACGTGGTTGGTGATCAGCCAATCAAGCACACGCTGGGCCGCGGTTCGGTTCCTGTCGGCGAGCGCGCTTTCCAGGAGAATCCTGGCGTCCGCCGGTTCACGCTGCACAGTCCAATTGGCTTGGGCCAACGGCAGCGCTCGCTTGGCATCGTGCAGCAAGGCCAATGTAAAACGCGCTTCTTCCCGGACATGTGCGGTCGTTCCGCGTTCCCGAGCGGCGGCGAAGCGGGCTGCCAGCTCGAAGACATGGCCTCGCAATGTGGGAAGCCCAAGCACCTGTTCCGCAAGCGCGAGGCGCAGGAGTAACCCATCAGCTCTCGTCTCATGTTGGACAAGAGGAATCACATTTTGAGGGCGGCCTTGATCCAGCAGGAAATCTGCGTAAGCATTCAGCAAGTACTGGTCTTTCATCCCCACCTTGAAGGCTTCGGCGAAATAGTGCTCTGCCTCTCGTGCCGCTCCGGTACGGGAGGCTATTTCCGCCAGGATCGTCGCAATCCAGATTCGCTCGCGACCGAGGAGGCTTGAATCCCACATCACTGCCCGGAGAAATTCCAAGCTCTTCGCTGATTGACCCGTCAGTCCGGCGATATCCCCCAGGCATCCGAGCAGCACATGGGAGACAGTCAAACGTGCGAGCCGTTGACAGGCCTGCCGTGCCTCGTCGTAGCGTGCCTGTACCTGGAGGATCGATGCTCTGGTAAGCCACGCCTGGGCATTGGCCGGTTGTACGGTCAATACCTGGTCAAGATCGGCCAGAGCGCGGTCGAAGTCATGGGTGTTCTGTCTGATTGTCGCGCGTAAGAGCAGCGTGGCAGGGGGAGGCGTCGGCTCATTCCACCAGGGGGTGAGGACTGCCTGCGCTTGCCCAAGGAAGCGAGGGTCGCCTTCCGATCGGCCTTGTTCGATGTAACGAGTCGCCAGTTTCACAGCGGATTCAAGGTGCTGAGGATTGCGTCGCAGGTCGGTGCGCAAGGTTTCGAGATCTCGCGCGACAGGATCTGACGCTTTAAAACTGAGCCGCTCGAGGACCTGTGCGTCATCCGTCGGGCGATAGGGTTCTGAAAACGCGCTGCTGACATAGCTAAATATGAACCATCCAAGAGCGACAAGCGTCATGCGAGACCAGGGTCGAGTCATTGGGTTACGCTCGTAGGTGATGGGGATGCGCATGATGATCTGCTCACGGTCTTCTGTGGAGCGGGTGCCGCGCAGTGCGGCACCCGCTCGGCGATGGCTACTGAGGCTCTCCTGGGTCGATATGTCGGCGATCCCGCCCGTCGAAGGGCGTGGGAAGGAAGGGAAACGCCGTGGCGATACCGTTCGCAGTCTTGTTGCTTCCGACTGCACCGACGTTGAAATTCACACCGTCCCCGAGGTTTGGAACAGCGGGGTTCGTGAGGATTCCGGCCACCACCCGCAACGCCACATCCGTGACGTCATCATTCGGCCTTCGGCCGTTCGGCCAGCCGGCTCTGTCCGGTGTCGCATTGCCGCTCTGGTCATGTGCGAGAGGGCCGAGGCGTTTCTGACCCGTGGCCGGAGTCGGCGGAACGTTCAAGTCGACTCGAACGAAATCGGCGAGCGCTTCATTGGTCTTCCCGGAGCCGCATACCGCTGGCCCCGGCGCATACCGAAGTAAGGCGTTCACGAGATCTTCACGATTCATCGTCGGGAAGCCGGTACCGAACACGGCATTGAGCGCCGTGGCCAGCGCTGAGTTGCAGTAAAACGAAACGAAGTCATTCTCGTCTTCTGCATCTGTGGCGTTCCACTTATCTTTCATGTTCGTCGCGATGATCAACTCGTTGACGAGGGGATTGCCCATACGCGCCACTTGGACGAAGCGAGCACTGTTCTGACGGTCGCCGTCTTTCCTGAGCACAGTCACCTTGGGACGGCTGGTTGAGGCATAGGCCCCGATCAGTTTGTTATCGTTCGGACCCACCAGCTCTCCAATAGGGATTTCCAATGCGATTGTGTTGACATTGAAACCGCTGAACGTATCGGCCGTACCGGAGCCAGGTGCTCCAACGAGGATGGCGTCGTTGGCATCGTGAACATCGGAAAGAATCGGCGAGATATGGAGATTCAACGTGTCGAACGTCCCTCCCAAGTCAATGTAGAAGGTCTCATCCCGCTGTCCCGCGAACACTCTCCCGCCGTTCTTCAAGGGATAAATGCCCTTGGCTGCCAGCTCTTCGTATTTCGGCATCGTGCGTGGTCCGACGTTGGACGGCACGGCGAACATCGGACCAGTGCCGAGATCGCGCGGCGGTTGGCCGTAGCGTTGTTCAGTGACCGAATAGCTTTGGCGGAGGAGTAGTCCTTCTGAGCCACCTCCGGTGAGGGCCGTGATCGGCGGCAACGCCACATAGGACAATGGGAAGACGTTTCCCGGTTGGCGGATTTCCGTTTTGAATCGAACTTGATAGACGATGTTCGCGGCGATGTTGTTCTTATTGTTGTCGACATGGATTTCGTACAGCACGTCGTCCGCGAAGTTGAAATAATTGGGACCCGATCCCGGCTCCTGACTAGGAATCACATTCATGATCAGGATCGCTTTGTCGGGGTCCTGCCAGCTACGAAAGAAATAGAAATCGGTGATATCCGCCGTTGGGTCATTCGAGATCAGCGGAGCTTCGCGATGACTTGCTGCAAAGACCGGCGTCGTCATACACAGTGCCAGCATTGTCAGGGTGAGTGATCGAATTCGAGCGAGCATGATTTCCTCCTTCTGAGCAAATACGCGGATGGGTGAGTGTGACTACAAGTCTGGTAGTGGTGCAGGAACCGGTTCTGAATTGGCTTGGCCGACCAACGCCGCCTCTTGTGGCGTCAGTGCATCCGATTGCGAAACGCGCTGCTCCTCCGCGGCCGCAGCTGGTCCGGCTGGAGGTACGATGGGCATGGTATCGCTCCCGCTGCAGCCGGACATCAGCCCGACAGTGAACACGAAACCCAGAGACGAATAGATTCGTGATTTCATAGCTTCTCTCCTCTCAACGTCATGACCATCTTCTCCGACACTCAGTGCATGGACATCTGCGGCTTCTCGACGATGTCTTTTTTCATGGGTCCCAGGACACCGAGCAGCTCGTTCCTCTCTCGCTCCGGGACTTTGAATTTGTTCAGGGTTGCGAGCAGATCTCCCACCAGTGCGTCGAAGTCGGCGTTGCTGACGCCCATCCCGGTATGAGTGGCTTTCATACTGCGGCCTGAATAGGTGCAGGGTCCCCCGGAAGCCTGACAGATCTGTTCGACGAGCAGCATTTTCAAACGAGGAATGTCGGTATTTGCGAACTTTCCGTTGATGCGGGTATCAGCGGCAACTCGCGCAACGAAATCTTCCACGACCGCCGTGATGGCGGGCTTACCGCCCAATCGTTCATAAAGCGGTTTGTCTGTCGTTATGGATTTGGAAGTCTGTTCCATGCTCTGACAACCCACGAGGGTCAGCAAAAGCACACTGACTATGAGAGAGGATGGGGTCTTAATGGCCATAGGTCGGTTCTCCTCACCTGTCAAAATGGTTGTGAGCAATCTGTACATCGAATCGGGCACCTGCCGGCGGTCTGTTCAGCACTACGAGACGTGTAGTGGTTTGGATCTTTCGTGAGGATCGTCGGCTTGCTGAGGTGTTCCCGCGGTGCTATAGTTCGGCCTCCGTCAGGGTGCACAACGCCTCGCAATCAGCAATCCAATCTTCCTCATGTCCTCGTAGAGATGAATGGGGGAGACTGTATGTTGCTCATGTCCTCGGAGACGGCCAAGCAGATTCAAGACCAAGAGTTGGCACAACTGATTGCTCTGACAGCACAGGGTGATCAGTCGGCGCTTGCCACGTTTTACGATCGTACGAGCCCTCAGGTTTTTGGGCTGGTCGTCAAAATTCTCAACAATCGCGAAGCAGCAGAAGAAGTCACCTTGGACGTCTACACCCAGGTATGGCGTCAGGCTCATACCTATGACCGAACACGAGGGGCGCCGGGCGCTTGGTTGATGATGGTGGCCAGAACGAGGGCGATCGATCGTTTCCGCGCCGGGGCGGTCGAGCATGGGCGTGTCGAGTCATTGGACAAGGTCGAGTTCTTTGCCAGCGACGACGAAACGCCGGAGCAGGGCGTGGAAGGACAAGAACGGCGGCGGTATGTTCAACAGGCATTGGCTCTCCTGAACGAAGAGCAGCGGCAAGCCATTGCACTCGCGTATTTCTATGGCTTAACGCAGAGTGAGATTGCGGAAAAGCTACAGCTTCCTCTGGGGACAGTGAAGACGAGAATTCGATTGGGTATGATCAAATTGCGCGAAGCGCTCGCACCCTATGAGACGGGGTTAGTATCGTGACCGAGGCTAGGTTGCCGGAAGAATTGGAAGAGCAGGCCATGCTCGATGCGCTTGGGATCTTGGATCCTGTGGATCGTCTGGCTTTTACGGAAAGGCTACCAGGAGAATCACCTCTCCTGAGCCAAGCCGTCGCGGCCTATCGAGCGGCAACGGATGCCTTGGTCTCAGTCGTACCTCCTGTCACGCCTCCGGTTACCCTACGCGAACGCCTCGTCAATCAGATTACGACGGAAGCCGCTCGGGAAGTTGAGCAGTTTGAGTTGACCGCCGATACGTTGGCGTTGGGGTCCGTTCCCTTAAAGCCTCGGGATTCTTTGCGAGAACGGCTCATGTCCCGCATTGAAGGACAATCGGACGTCCGCCTTGACGTCAGGATTTCAACGCCTGGCTTGGTGGAAACGTCTGTTTCGACAGGCGGAGGACGGGTAGGTGAAGGTCGGGCAGGTGTCTCTGAGGACATTGAGGGTTCACCGTCTCGCCAATTTGCGCATGCATGGCACCACCTTCTCGTGACTTCGTACACGTCGCTGCGGCTTTGCTGGAAGGCTTTTTCGAATCTTCTGCGGACTATGCTGATTCGTTCCGGGCCCTCCAGATTATCGAGAACCAAGATCGGTTTTCAGCAGTCTGGGAAGGGACTCACCTTCATCAAGGCGGCGGAGGGAGTTTGGCGAGAGATCGCACCAGGAGTGACGGCCAAGGTGCTCTCCTTCGATATGGTTTCCCGAAGAACCACCGCTCTCTTACGGTTCGCTCCGGGCACCAGCTATGCGCCGCATCGTCACACTGAGGCGGAGGAACTTTATGTGTTGGAAGGCGGGTGCTCCATCGCCGGTCGTGAGATGACGGCCGGCGACTATCAGCGTGCCGAAGCCGGTACGGAACATTATGACACCTCGACCGATGAGGGTTGTCTACTGCTGGTTGTTTCCTCTCCCCAAAACGAGATCTTGCACTAGTCGTTTGTCGAATGCACGTCTCGACTGCTCTCACAGATCCGACCAGGATCGAACACTCGTAAGATGGTTAGCATCGAGAATCATTGGTTGATTTCTGCGCCGTCGCAGTGCTATTAAATTTGAATTCGTGCCACCGCAACGAAGAGGGAAGGCGATGAAAAAACTGGTTCGTTTCGGCGTATCGCTCGATCATCATTTGTTGGAGACCTTCGATCGCCACATCCAACGTCGGAAGTACACCAACCGATCGGAAGCGTTGCGGGATTTGATCCGTGACAACTTGGTCGGCCAGGAATGGGATGAGAATAGGGAAACGGTCGGCACCATTACCTTTGTGTATGACCATCATGTGCGGGACTTGACGAGCAAATTGACCGATATTCAGCATGACCATCATGGACGAATATTGTCCGGCATGCATGTGCATCTCGACCATGACCATTGCCTGGAAGTGCTGGTGGTCAAGGGGAAAGGTTCTGAAATAAGAAAGATCGCCGATGCGCTGGTGAGCGTCAAAGGCGTCAAACACGGCAAGTTGACCATGACCACAACAGGTAGAGGGTTGGTTTAGGCCATGCGCGTATGTGTCATCGATGGGCGTGGCGGAGGGCTTGGGCGGTTGTTGGTGGCCGGCTTGCACGGTTCCTTGGGAAGAAGCCACAACATCGTGGCACTGGGAACCAATGCCGTGGCAGCCCAAGCGATGAAAGAGGCCGGCGCATCCTGTGTGGGAGTTGGATCACAAGCCATCGCGCAGACTGTGCCGACTGTGGATGTGATCGTCGCAACGTTGAATTGTGTTCTACCTGGGGCGATGCTCGGTGAAGTGACCCCTGACATCGCGCAGGCCATCCTCAGTTCCAAGGCCAAGAAGGTCTTGTTGCCGGTGAATCGCGCACACATGGAGATTGTAGGGTCGGAGGATCATACGCTTGATGTGCTGATATCGCGGTCTCTCTCGAGGGTTTGCTCCTTGGTTGGTGTGTCTCGGCCATCCTAGTCGAGGCCTTTCCCCCTTCAAAGTTGTTGCCGGACCACGAGGGTCTGTGCCGGCCGATGAGTCGGCTGCCGAACGACCGTCGTGGACGTCTCATTCGTCCACACGCTTGATCAGGAGGATGAGCGCATGCGGAGCCTTGTACTCTTCTTAGCGGCTATGGTCGTTGGCTTTACCGGCGGTGAACTCGCGCGGGCTCACGACCCGGATGAGGCCGAGTTGAAAATGCCGGAAATTGCGGTGCAAGCCGAACGTCCCGTTGCGGCTTCGTCGCAGCAGTTTATTCCTGACAAGGAAATTGTGCTTCAGCCCCAGGGGAGACCGGCCCAGATCCTGCGCTTGATCCCCGGCATGCTGGCCGTTGAGCACTCAGGCGGAGCGGGAAAAGCCGATCAATATTTCCTGCGCGGCTTTGATGCGGATCATGGAACGGACGTCGCAATCTCCCTCGACGGCATGCCGATCAATCTGCGCAGCCATGCCCACGGACAGGGTTATGCCGATTTGAACTTCATCATTCCCGAAACGATCGAAGGAGTCGCAGTCAATAAGGGCGCCTATCTGCCTGAATACGGAGATTTCGCGACAGCGGGCGCGATCGATTTCCGGACGCGCCAGGTGGTCAAGGAAGGAATGATTCAAGGCGCCGGTGGAGAGTTCACCACGCAGCGATACATGCTGATGCTTTCTCCGACCAAAGAGCGGGTGCGCAGCCTGTTCGCCGCCGAAACGTATTACACCAATGGCCCGTATATCAACGACAATCAATATATTCGAACCAATGTGATGGGCAAAGTCACGACCTATCTGACCGGGCGGGACGAGCTCAGCATAAAAGGCACCTTTCTCTATTCAAAATGGGACGGTTCCGGCGAGATTCCATTGCGAGCCGTGACCAACGGTGGGCTGAACCGCTTCGGGGCAATCGATCCGTATGAGGGAGGGAACACACTGCGGACGACCGGCCAATTGGATTATCACTACGATACGACTTCGGGCGGTCAGTTCTATATGAAGGGATATGGCCAATATTACCGGCTGGATCTGTTCACGAATTTCACGTTTTTTCTCAACGATCCCGTCCATGGGGACGGCATCGCGCAATTCGATCGCCGCGCCGTCTATGGCGGCGACATCGGCTACAAACAGCGGGGGGAGATTTTCGGGATGCCAAGCATTGGGACCGTCGGCTTCCAGACCAGAGTAGACGACGTTCATGCGAGACTGGGTACGCAGTTTCGGAAGACCGTAACCGGCACCACAATCGACAGCGACGTGTTCTCGGCGTCCTATGCGCCGTTTTTCAAAGCTGAAGTGCAGCCCTTGCCATGGGTCAGGTTTACGGGCGGCGTGCGAGGCGAGGTGTTCACCTTCGACGTGAGTAACCGCTGTCCCGTATGCGCGGAGCAATCGGCCGGACAGAAAAGCTCCGGCATCGTCTTGCCGAAAATGAACATGATTCTTGGTCCATGGGCGGGGACGGAATTCTTCATCAACTACGGCGAAGGCTTTCACAGCAACGACGCGCGTTCTTCCGTAAGACCGGGGTCTTCTCCCATCTCCCGTTCCATCAACTATGAAATCGGGGTACGATCCCGACCCTGGGGACCGGATAAGCTCGAATTACTCGCGACGCTCTGGCGAATGGATATCAAATCGGAACTGGTGTTCGTCGGCGATGAAGGAACAACGGAGATCCGAGGCGCAACCAGACGCCAAGGTGTGGAAGTCGCTGCGCGCGGCCAGGTGTGGGGGCCGCTCTATGTCAATGGCAGCTTTACGTGGACGCACGCCGAGTTTCGAAACGGCGACGCCATTCCTTTGGCACCGGAGTACATCGCCTATGGAGCCGCTATCTTGAAATGGCCGGAAGGATTGACTTCGCAACTCCAGGCGACGTATATGGGAGTTCGGCCTCTCATTGAGGATCGCAGCATCAAGGCACCGTCGTGGATTACGTTTGATCTGTCCGAGCGGTACCTCATTCCGATGCGACTCCCTCATGGCCGGATGGAAGTGTTTCTGTACGTCCAAAATCTGCTGAATACGGAGTGGGAACAGGCTATCTTCGCATTTGAATCAAGACTGAGGAATGAATCGGCGGCAGTCAAGGACATTCATTTCGTGCCGGGGAATCCCCGGACGTTCTTGGGAGGCCTTGCCTATTATTTTTAGGGAATTCGATCAGGGGATATTGTTGTCCAATTGCAACGGGAAAGGGATTTGAAGCACCGGGAGGATTGTGATAAATCCGTGATCTCTGTGGTCTCAAAAGTAGGGAGCCTTGTATGAAACCGACATCTATTTCGCAATTCATTGACCATCATTATCGACATTTTAACGCGGCGGCGATGAAAGACGCGGCGCACGCATATCGGGCTCACTTGGACCGAGGCGGGGCCATGCTGGTGACTCTGGCCGGCGCGATGAGCACGGCCGAGCTGGGTTTGTCCCTGGCCGAGATGATACGCCGTGACAAGGTGCACGCGATTTGCTGCACAGGCGCCAATCTTGAGGAAGATCTCTTCAACCTCGTCGCACAGAAACATTACGAACGTATTCCCCGCTATCGGGAACTGACGGCGCAGGACGAGCAAGCATTGTTGAATCGGCACCTGAATCGGGTGACCGACACGTGCATCCCGGAAGCAGAAGCGATGCGCCGCATTGAGGCCGCAGTGGCGACTGAATGGACGGCGGCGGATCGGAACGGCGTTCGATCATTCCCTCATGAATTCCTGTACCGACTCTTGCGCGACGGGAAGCTCAAGGAATACTACCAAATCGACCCTAGCGACAGTTGGATGTGCGCGGCTGCGGAGCGGGATCTTCCGATGTTTGTTCCCGGTTGGGAAGATTCCACGTTGGGGAATATGTATGCGGCGCATTGCATGACGGGATCAATCAAGAACGTGAACACGGTGCGATCCGGCATCGAATACATGATGCACTTGGCCGAATGGTATGTGAAGGCAACGGGTGAACATTCGCTCGGATTCTTCCAAGTCGGAGGAGGAATCGCCGGTGATTTCCCGATCTGTGTCGTTCCCATGCTGAGTCAAGATCTTCGGAAGGAACAAGTACCACTCTGGGGATATTTTTGTCAGATCAGCGACTCCACCACGAGCTACGGATCGTATTCCGGCGCCGTTCCGAACGAAAAGATCACCTGGGGGAAACTGGGTGTGGACACACCGAAGTTCATCATCGAATCCGATGCCACGATCGTCGCGCCGCTGATCTTCGCGTACGTCCTCGGGTGGTAGCGAATTGAAGAACCGAGATGGCCGACACCATCCTTTCGAGGAGCTACTTCGATCGTCCCACGCTGACCATCGCGCGGTCGCTGGTCGGCAAGTATCTCATACGTGAGAATGGAGCGGGACGGGTTGCCGGCAAAATCATCGAAGTGGAGGCCTATGTCGGTTGTCAGGACAGGGCCTGCCATGCCTCCAAAGGCAGGACCGCAAGGACGGAGGTGCTGTTCGGCCCACCGGGAATGTCATATGTCTACTTCATCTATGGCATGTATCACATGCTGAATGTCGTGACGGAGCGGGTCGAGTTTCCCGCAGCCGTGTTGATTCGAGCGATTGAGGTCGACGGTGAGTTGATTGATGGTCCTGGAAAGCTCTGCCGGGAGCTGGATATCGATCGTTCATTGAATCGGCACGACATGACGAACGGGCGATCACTCTGGTTCGAAGATCGAGGCGCACGGGTTGCTCGCGAGCAGGTGGAAGCCTTCCCTCGGATCGGTGTCGAGTATGCCGGCGATTGGGCGAAAAAACCGTGGCGATTCAGATTAGCCGAACGCGGCTAATTCTTCACCCACCTTCAAGGTCAGTGCTTCCACTTCCTGCCAGTTTTCGGTATTCGTCAGGACGGCGACTGTGACGGGTCTCGCTCCTCGGGGTTGGATATGGAAAGCCGATGCCGCGTATCCCGGGCCCGCGCCGTTGTGTCCATAGATCAGGCCAACTCGATTGTCTGGATCGGCCATGAGTCCGAGCCCATAGCTTGGGGTGACAAATGACGGATGGGCGTGTCCGATTGGTTTCACTCGGCACATCTCACCGAGCAGATGAGCCGGCAGAAGTTGTCCTGCAAACAAACCATCGTAAAATCGGACGACCTCGGAAACGGTTGAAGCCGCGAATCCTGGTGGTGCCCAGCCGGGATCATAGCAAGATCGAACATCGACCGGCTGTCCGTCAGAGCTCAAGTCGAGAGAATAACCTACGGTAAGACCGAGCATATCTTCGCGCGTTTGGATCACAGATGTATCAGCAAGACCGAGAGGGTCACATACCTCGTCTTTGAGGATTTCGGCAAAATGTTTCTCACATACGGTCTCGGCTAACTTCTTCAAAATCATATAGCCGATATTGGAGTATGACCAGCCGGAGCCTGGCGCAAACAACAGGTTCTCTGCATGGACGCGGTCCATGAACTCTGAAAAGCTCCACGGCGTCTCTCTCTGCCGGACGGCCGTCTGATATTCCGGAAGGGCCCCATAGTCTGACCATCCACTCGTATGCTGAAGACACTGGCGAATCGAAATCAGGTCTGCGTGAGGAACTGCCGGCAGCCAGGCGGCTAAAGGAGAATCAAGCTCGATTCGGCCGCGAGCCGCCAGCTGGAGGATGAGGGCTGCCGTCAGAGTTTTTGTAATGCTCCAAATGGAAAAACGCGAATTGGTAGGAAGCTCTGTGTGTCCGCACCCCACCGCGCCGGACCAGCTCTCAGGACCGCGTCTCCAAGCAATGCACGCAGCGACATCCGGAACGCGTTGGGCCGTCATTTCCAAATAGGAGCGACATCGATCAATCGACCAGTGCGTCATGAAGCCAACTTTGGCAAGCCGTGTCCGTCAGATTAAATCCTGATTCTCACAGATCCTCCGTCTGAGATTGTCGGAGGGTGAAGGGACTGCTGGGCGAAACACAGGCTGATGAACGGTGTGAGACTTGAAAAGAAACGAGAGTGTTGAAACGGAGGAAGTCCTGCTTTGCCGGGCTTCCCCCGTTCATTGGAGGAGAACTTAGTCGATCTTACGATCGTCGGTGATCTTCGTGGCGGATGTTACCGGTGGCGCAATCGTGATCTGAGGCCCCTGAACGTTCGGAAGCCTCCCCGCGCCCTGCCCTTCGGTAATCCGCGCGTTGTCGGTTTTCATGAGTTCCTGCTTGCTGTGTTTGTCGTCGAACTCCGCCGCCTTCAGCAAGGAAGACGTTCCGTGGCCGTCCTTTTGACCGGGATCATTGGCCGTCGGCTGGCCGGTCACGGGACTCCCTGAGTTCTTCATGGGATAGCCTTCATGTTTGGGTAGCAGCGCCGGGTTGGCGGACGCCATCGAGCACGCCAGTAGGATTGAGGAGATTGTCGCAACCGCACCGGTAAGAAGTTTCATACCCGTTCTCCCTTTGAGCTATGACGATGATTGTGGATCATAAATCTTGCACGTTCAATTGGAAGATCAGTCATGCGGGCTGAATCATAGCGATGGATAGCCGTTCTGTCAAACGCCACAACATGATTACCTTAGCCTGTTGAGTATTTGTGTCGCAATGGGGAGGACGAGACGAGGACGGATAGGTCAATTCGGTCGTCGAGGGTGACGCCGGCCACGCCCACGGTGCCGAAACGCCGGTCCCCGGCTGACCCCGGGAAGACGAATAGTGACCGTCGTGCCTTCACCGACGGCGCTGCCGATCGCGATCGCTCCGCCGTGCTCTTCGATGATTTTCTTGACGCTGGGAAGACCCAGTCCAATGCCTGAGCTCTTGGTGGTGAAAAACGGTTCGAATACCTTATCGACGATTTCAGCCGGAATGGGCACTCCGTCATTCTTAATGAGAATCTGCACTTCCAGCCCTCTTCCGGCGCGATGTTGCGTCACCTGGATATGGAGATGGCCGCCCGGAGACATGGCCTCGCACGCATTCCGAAAGATGCTGAGGAACGTCTGTTGGAGCTTGGCCTCGTCACCGCGCACCGGCGCGATGATATTGGCGTAATCCTTGGTGACTTGAATACGGGTTGCTTCCAGATCGGTTCCTACCACCACCAAGGCGCTCTCAAGCACCTCTGGAATGCGGCACAGATGGCGATTCAGCTCAAGGGGTTTTGCGAAGTCGAGGATCTCGTTCAGGATCGCTTCAATCCGAATCAAGTCGCGCATCGCATTCTCGACGCGTGTCTGTGGGTCGAAGTCGAGAATCCCCTCACCGGTGACTTCTTCGAGTTGCGAGCGGATGGAGGCCAGCGGTTCTCGGATCTCCGTCGCCAAGAATGCGCTGAACTCGCCGATCGCTGCCTGGCGTTCCTGCTTTCGAATGATGGGTTCGGATGGAACAGCCGAGACGGGTTGGAGCCCCGGCGTTCCGACTTCGTCCGTCGGGGGAGGACCGGCAGCCTGCGGTGCCGGTGTCTGTAATAGTTCTGCAAGTTTGAGAATGATGGGCTCCAGCGTACGAGCATCGGTGGTTTGATACCGTTGCGGGTCCTTCGCTCCCAGCGTAAAGGTTCCGCCGACCTGACCCTTGACGAAAAAGGGAATGACGAGCGACGACTGAAACCGGTCCTTGAAGAGATGTTTGTGATCGAGAAAGCGGCCCTGAGTGGAGGCCAGGTCGTGATCCACCCGCGGTTTCCGATGGCGGACGGCCCATCCTGCCGCCGAACTATCCAAGGTGAGGCGCTGGCCCGGTTTCAACTCTTTCTTGGCGTCTTTCTGATCCCCCTTCCCGTCTCCGACGATGCCCAATACCTCGACGTTTCCCGCCAATGGATCGTAGTAGCAAGCCCAGGCACGGTCATAGGCCACATATTGATGAGCTTCAGCCAGGACCGTTTCGATCTTTTCTTGAAGTTCCGGGGAAAAGTGCTTGATCATCGGCGGAAACAGTTCCGCGCCGGTTTGCTGCGGGGGTGGCGGTTCTTGGGCGACGTAGGGACGGCTCAATACCACGTTGGTGTTGAAGAGACCTTCGCGGTCCAGCGCTTTGGTCATGCTCTCGCACATCTGGTCCAGCTGCAATCGATCCTTCTTCGAGAAAGCGGCGCCTTCTTTCCGTCCGATGACCAAACATCCATAAGCGCGGTTGAGATGACGGAGCGGGACGACGAGCAGAGACTTTGCACCGGGGGTGATCAGCCGCAGGCGAACCGTGCGTCCCCCGTCCGAATCCTGAGTGGTCGGTGTCAAGGCGGCGGTCCGTTGAGTCGAGAGCGTACGGAGGATCGCCTGGACATCTCTGGGCGTGAACCCGCGCGAAGCATGCTCGACAAGCGGCCCATTTTCTTGGTGGAAGATTGCCGCCAACGCCGAATCGGTTCCGATGTCGTTCAGCGCGGAATTCAACGTCCGTTGAAGATGAGTCTCCGGTGTCGGCTTTGCTTGAGGAGGCGACGTGGTCATACGTTCAAATGTGAGCGAACGCATTGTAGCCGGAACGTTCATGAATAGCTACTCTGTCTCGCAACCGGTACAACAGGCAGAATTCAGTGGACAGAGTCATTCCCTCGCCGTGACTTCTAAGCCTGAGACAACGTCATTGCCCCTACGATTCCATTGTTGCTGATGCCCTGAGCTCACTCCGGTGGCATTTTGTCGGGATCGATTTCGAGCAGCCGCAAGCGACCATTGACGATGTGCTCTGTTTTATAGAGCCGGTCTCCCATCATGACAGTTCCTATAAGAAGGTTGCCCGAGACCACAAATGTGAAGTCTCCTTGTGAGGGGGGCTTGAGGGTACCCCGGATGACAGCGGTGTCGTTGATCCGGGATACCGTGGAGGTGATGTCCAATTCGGGATTGGCTTTGTCAAAGAGTTCAACGGTGATCCTGGGATGAGGTCTGGCTCCTGCATCCCTCACGACTTGAAGGAGTGGGAGGTCGAGTGCAATTTCCCGATCGCGGAGAACCCAGGGCCTCCGCGGCGGTGGTTGATCGTTGACGGGAGGAGTCAGGACGGTTTGCCACAAACTCTTTGGTGCAGGACGTTCATCAGCCCGCACGATCGGGACAAAGATACCGCCCAGCGCCGCGGCGAGGAGAAAATAACTGAATTGGCGGACCACAGCCTCGTCTCCTTGTCACCCCGCCCATACGATACGCCGATAATTGGAACACAAATGAGGGGTGCTGTTCCATTGATAACTGAAAAGAAATCGTCCGATCGCGCCTGGAAAATCGTTTAGCGGCTCAATCCGGATTGATGATCTTGGGAGGGCGATGAGGTTCCGGTTCAATTTCTTGGGGTTCAAATGGATGATGGCGATCGACCGTCCAGCTGTTGAGGATGGTGGTGACCAGGCTGATCACCAGTGCACCACCGACCGCAGGCCAGAATCCCGAGACGGTGAAGCCTTTCACGAAGTACGAGGTCAGTTGGAGCAGGAGCGCGTTCAGCACTACGAGAAACAGCCCGAGGGTAAAGACGATCAAGGGCAGGGTAAGCAGAAAGAGGATCGGACGAAGGATCACGTTCAGGAACGTGAG
The DNA here is from genome assembly GCA_024760545.1 of Nitrospira sp. Classification (NCBI taxonomy): domain Bacteria; kingdom Pseudomonadati; phylum Nitrospirota; class Nitrospiria; order Nitrospirales; family Nitrospiraceae; genus Nitrospira; species Nitrospira sp. The sequence continues at coordinate 1,747,145 of CP060501.1, read as the reverse complement.
GACCAACACTGCCGCGATGCCGGCGGTGAGGCTTTCGGCTTCCAACCCAGGGATCGTCGAAATAGCAAGAAATACCGCGATGCCGGTGATCAGCACACGCATGAGGGCAGTACGCACGCCGCCGTGGAACGGTGATTCGTGGACAGCTCTTGCAAAACGGAGGGTAGGCATCGGCTACCTTGCTGGCGACGCGGTCCTTCCTGGTGAATAATGAACAACTGTTGCGGTGACCTTCTTGGTCTTGTCGTCTTTTGACGCCTCAATGATCACACGGTCGCCTACTGTGGGTGAGTCGGTCGATTTCGGGTTACTTTTGTTTTTGAACCTCACTTGCTTATTGAGCAGGACTGAAACGATCGGCCCCTTGGCCGTCTTGACTTCGATGTGTTTCGCATCGATAGCCGTGACGATGCCTAATACATGAATATCTATCCCGGCAGCCATGACGACGGCAGGCAACACGCACGTTGCCATCAGGATCATGCAGCCTCTTACCAGGTCATCATAATTCTTTAACATAATCGACGTCTAGTGATGGTGTTCGCCGCTTTCGCCTTGGTGGGGCGCTTTGGGGTTCAATGATTGCATGCGATCCAGTTCCTTGTGGCTCAGCTGCGGCAGATGCCGTATGAAATGCACGAGCTTCCAACTCCCTCTGTCTTGATCGATGTCGCCTTCTCCCCAGGCCGGCATGGCAGTGAAGCGGATGCCGTTGTGGATTGTGAAGAACAGTTCTCCGTCGGACATCGATTGAATCTCTTGGCGACGCAAGTCCGGTACCCTTGGATGTACGTTCTTACCGATCTGAGTCTCCCCGCTGCCGTCATTGGCATGGCAGCCGGCGCAATGGTCGGCAAAATGATCGAGCCCTTCACTCAATACCACCGGACTTATAGGAACGGGATTCGGCCTGTCGCGGATCGCATTTGGAATGGTAAAACGGCGGAATTGCCGAACCACGGCGACCTCTATCGGATGCGGTTCAGCCATGGCGCTGAAACCGCTCGTGTAGATATCATACGCCAGCCATAGCGCTCCGCTGAGCACCACGAGACCAACTAAAATCAGTAGGGACAAGAGGATCTTGAGCATAGGAAAAGATCCTTTTGATCACTATACAAACTCCACAAAGCGAATACCACCGATTCATCGAGCGGAAGGCGTTAATCGGTACGCGCGAGACGAATGATCAGAATGATCAAGACAGGTAGATGCATCAACAGACCGCTCATTCCAATAAAAGATTCGCCGATCCGGAACGTCATGCCGAGATTAAAGGCTAAGACTCCATAGTACAGTCCGATCCCGAGCAATAGCCGCTGCGTCATCGACTGAGGTAATGAGAGGGAAGGGAGCCGCCGGTCCAGGGGGAAATATATCGCCAGCGAAATCAGCCCGACCACAGCCCAGCCGACATAGTTCGCGAATGGGACACCAAAATGCCATCCTGGGTCAGGATAATAGTAGATCTTGCCCAAGAACCAACGGTCGCCACGCAGGGCGACGGGATCAATCACCATGTCGATAAAGGCGAATAAAAACGCAGTCAGCGCATAAACGGTCCAGCTCGTGCGGGCATCCACCTCGAAACGCAGGGGTTTCAGCACAACAGATTTGATTCTCGGCGCGGAATCACGAGGCAGCAGGAGCCCAAGCGCCACACAATAGGACGCGAAGAGCAGAAAGCTGAAGGAAATGGAATCCATGAACGGCACGTTGGAAAAGTAGAGCTCCTGACCGACCGTCGAGCCGTTATAGAAATACCAGCCGAAGGGGATGCCGGTTCGCGTCGATGAAAACTCACAGACGAATGCCGTGGCCCAGCTGATCAGCCAGAAACGCCAGGTGCGTGGCCAACCGATCAATTGGATGGCGGAGAAGAGGAAGGCGGCTAGAAAGACGAAGACGTAAGGGCGCAGGAGGATTGTTTTGAAGAACAGCAGAAAAACGTCCATACCAATTATGTATCATTCGTCATGCATCATATGTTTGTGGGGATTGCGGCCGGCGAGACGTCATACGTACTTGTGATCGCGAAACCAGCGCACAGCTTTCCCCAGTGCAACCTCGGGCGGATGTTGGGGCAGGCCCAGTTCTCGAATCGCCTTGGAACAATCGTAGTGCATTTTGTACTTGGCCATTTTCACGCCCTCCAGCGGAATGCGCGGTGGATACCCAGTCAGGTTGGCGAACCAGTGATTGAGATAAGCGAGCGGTAGCACGGCGCCTCGCGGCAACTTGAGGGCCGGGGCCTTGCGGCCGGTCAGCTTGCTGAGAATCTCGAACACTTCGCGAAGCAACAGGTTCGTACTACCGAGGATATACCGTTCCCCCTGCCGGCCCTTCTCCATTGCGAGGAGGTGACCGGTGGCTACATCGTCGACGTCGATGATGTTCATGCCGGTTTCAATGTAAGCCGGCATCCGGCCCTTCATGAAGTCGAGAATCACCTGGCCGGTCGGCGTTGGTTTCACGTCGCCTTCACCGACGGGCGCGCTGGGATTGACGATGACGACGGGCAACCCTGCTTTGGCCAGCTTGTGCACCTCCTGCTCGGCCAGATATTTCGAGCGCTTATAGTGGCCTGCCATCTGTTCGAGGGAGACCGGGGTCTTCTCTGTACCGAGTCCTCCGCCCGGCGGCAAGCCGATCGCGCCGATGGTGCTGCAGTAGACCGTGCGTTCTACACCGACATCACGCGCGGCTTCCAGCAAATTTCTGGTGCCGGCCACATTGATGTCATAGAAGATCGAAGGGTCTTTCGCCCACAGGGCATAGTGAGCGGCGACATGGTAAAGGTGTCGGCAGCCGGCGAGGGCTTGCTGAAGGGATTCTTTATCGCGGAGATCGCCAAGGACGTTCTCGACGTTCAGAGAGCGGAGATTGGTCGAATCGCTTCCAGGGCGGGCAATCACACGGACGTCGACGCCGGTCTTGAGCAAGGCACGAACGACAGCGGCGCCGACAAACCCGGTCGCTCCGGTCACAAGCGCTTTCATGAGAAAGACGTGCAGCGTAAAGCGTAAAGCCCGCTTCGCCAGCCTTCAGTGAGGCCTCGCTTTCTGCGCGAGGCGAACATAGAGCGACTCAAATGAAGATGAACGCTCGATTGTACGCGTGTACGTGTCACGTGATACGTTTCACGAACGACATCAGTTCTTGCGGTTTGTGATATAGCGAGCGATCTCTCGCAACGGGTCGGCGGAAGGACCAAATGATGAGAGCCGGTTGATGGCGTGGCTTACGCAGTCGTCAGCCAGTTTCTTGGCCCCATCCACTCCGTAAAACGTCGGATAGGTCTTCTTCCCGCGCTCGGCGTCGGTGTTGGGATTCTTGCCAAGTTCCTCGCGCGTGCCCGTCACATTCAACACGTCGTCGGCGATCTGAAAGGCCAGCCCAATGTCTTCGGCATAGCCGGTCATGTCGTCAAGTTGCCGGTCGTTCGCTCCGGCGGCAATGGCGCCCATACGGACCGCGGCGCGAATGAGCATGCCGGTCTTGTGCTTGTGAATGTTCTGAAGGGTAGGGAGGTCGATGTCCTGATTTTCCGCTTGGATATCGAAGACCTGGCCGCCCACCATGCCCAGATTGCCGGATCCAAAGGCCAATTCTTGAATGATTCGAACCTGCCGTACCGGATCGCAGCCTTTCATAAGATCCGGCCTGCTGATCAGATCGAAGGCCATCGTCAACAGCGCGTCGCCGGCGAGGATGGCCATTGCTTCGCCATACACTTTATGGTTCGTCGGTTTGCCACGCCGATAATCGTCATTGTCCATCGATGGCAGATCGTCGTGGATCAGCGAATAGGTGTGGATGAGTTCCAGCGAGCAGGCAACCGCCATGAGGCCGGGCGGGGTTTGGCCCAGGGCTTCCGCCGCCGCGATTGTTAAGATCGGCCGAACCCGTTTCCCACCCGCCATGAGACTGTACCGAAGGCTGTCATGCAGTGTCGTAGGCGGCACGGCGGCCGGTGGGGCCACTTGATCCAAGAAGCGATCGACCTCGATTCGTTTCTGTTCGAGATACTCCGCAATATTCATGAACGCTCGCCTGTGTTGAGGGACCGGCTCCAACCCGCGCGGAGAGTAACAAACGATTTGGGGATGAGTCAAACGGGGGGCTATTGGCTATTCATCATGAGTGAGCCTTGACGGAACCACAGGGTCGGCGGAAAATGTGCTGCATTTCATCGTGCTCCGGTCGAAAAGCGAAAAGAACGACACAGATCAGCCTTAAATGAAACAGGATGGAGAAATGAGCATTGAGCGCCAGAAGATGCTGGCCGGCGATCTCTACAACCCGCTCGATGCCGAGTTAGTGGCTGCGCGTGAACGGGCGCGTGATTTATGCCGTGAGTTGAATGACACACGAGAATGCGAACAAGCTCAGCGCCGCCGAATTTTGCAGGATCTCTTCGGCACAGGCGGTGACACCGTTTGGATGCAGCCGCCGTTTTATTGCGACTATGGATCGAACATTCATCTCGGCTCGCGCGTGTTCTTCAATTTCAATTGCATCGTGCTTGATGTCTGCGAAGTCCGAATAGGAGACCACACGCTGTTCGGCCCGGGAGTGCAGATCCTCACGCCACTGCATCCTTTCGAGGCCGGTCTGCGTAGAGAACGGGAGTTTGGAAAACCGGTGCACATTGGGGCAGATGTCTGGGTCGGTGGTGGTGCAATCATCCTGGCCGGCGTCCATATCGGCGCGCGCTCGGTGATCGGAGCCGGCAGCGTCGCGACGCGAGACATTCCCGAGGGCGTGTTCGCCGCCGGTAATCCATGCCAGGTCATACGAGACGTTTCCTAGACGCCAGCAGGCCCACAGCTAGCGGGACAGGTTACATTTTCCCCAGAACAGATGTGCTTCTACCGTCTTTCGGACCATCACACAATGATCCTAAGGCTCTGTCATGCTGAGTCGTGTGAATCAGAACAGCGCCTCGTTGGAGTCGGCAGATGGTCCGAAGCAGAACCACCCTGCCAACTCGACGAGAAATGACCAGCTATTCTCCGATTGAGGCGTGCTTGCCGACTACGGAAAAGCGTCAGCGGGAGATAGGTGCGTCTGTAAGAAACGAAACTGCGTGACCCTTAGCATCTACTTTCGCAAGAACATGTTCTCCCACTTTAGGAATGATGCTTGATCTCTTTTCGGTGCTGGAATTAACATGCATGCGTACCTCAGCCCCAGAGGCCTCTCTGACGACATAGTTCTCACCATCGATCTTCACTATTTCGCCCTTGACCTCCTTACCCGGCACAAACCTGTCTTTATCATCCACCGTCAATAGCTTTCCCTCCGATTCGCCTATGTTGAGCTTGTCTGCAGACGATGCGACAGTGGACAAGCTCAGGCACAGTAAGAAACTACATGACAGGACACCAACAACTTTTGGAATAGATACCATGGCAACCTCCTCGTTCAGATGAATATTGCAGTACCTCCTACGATAGGCGTTCCAGAGTCTTGGAAGCTGAGCAATATTGAACAAGCTGAGGAGATTTCTAGTGGGCGTATTCGGTGAACCCATCACGTCTGTGAAGAAGTGGCTTACTGCATGACGAGAATTGGGAAGTTGGTGGGCTAAAGCCGCCGAACAGCAAGGGGAGAAGGAGTTGCATGAGATCCGCAAGGACCTCCGTCGTTAGGATTTAGGTTCTATCTCGCCATCAGACGTCAATTTAGTAAACCCATTCAGTCCACGCATCTGTTCCCCTTCGCTTGTTTTTCCGTTGGTCACCCCGTTATACTGAATTGCTATGAGTATTCGAAAAGGCGGTGGCGAATGGGAGCCGATGCTTCTTCCCGCACAACCGCGCCTGTGCAGAGTTTGCCAAGAAGACCTCTATCGGGATAAGACCCTTTTGCGGGGAGGCTGGTCCCGTTGCACGATCTGTGACGAGTTCGTTCATTATAGTTGTCTCGCCCACGGGAAAGTGTCTTTTCTGAAGGCCCGGCCTCGCGTGTGCAAAACCTGCCGTTCGATTCAGGAAGGAACGGTCTCCCCTTCTCCGAAGAAGGGAGTGTCTCCTGTGGCCGCCATGTCATGAATTCCGGTTGGCCATCTTCCACGGTGCGCTCATCGTACAGATTCTGGTTTGCAGCCTTATCATTTGCGAGTGATGTTCCTGCTCTTTCGATCTCAGATCGAATCAGTTGAACCTTGAGAACGCCTCTCGAGCCGCGTGACTGTTCCTGGAAACGACTATGGCGCAGGTCATCCGAAGCGGTGCGTTTCTACAACAGTGTTGGTCTGTTCATCCCCTTTGCGTGTCGGTACGGCGGATGACAGACGAACGCGTGGTCGTCCTCTCCTGCAGTTCATGTAAGTCGACTCATCATCTGACGGTCGCCACCGTCGTATCGAAAGAACCTTTGGCGCAACGAACCGTTCAGGAGGGCGCACGTCACGACGAACAAGATGGTGAGGCCCTCCTGAAGGCTTGCGCCTCGACTCATCATGCCTCTCTGACGCTTCGTGAAATGGATGTGTTTCATGATCTCGTGCTCTTGCGTTGCGCCGACTGTCGGCGGCAATACGAAGCGACAGTCGCGGTGTTTGAAACACGTCAGAAGTAGTCGAACTCCAAGCGGACAAGAGCATCACGCCTGCACACCGCGATCATGATGGCTTCTTCTATTACGTTCAGCGCTGAAGAAACCGAGCTTCTCGCCGATGCTCACTTCTTTCGGAAGAAGGCCGCCGTCACGACAAAGATCCGAATTTTGCTCGAAGCGACACACGGGGCGTTACAGCAGGAGCTTGCCGGTCTGTCGCTCATCACGCCTCCCGACTTCGATCCGAAGATCCATCAGCTGGTGAAAGGCGAGCACCTGGAGGATTTTCCGTATCAATACCTCGATTGCCCCAAATACTTCGCCGGCGTCAACAAATTCACGTTTCGCACACTGGTCTGGTGGGGACATCACGTGGCCTGTGCACTGTTGCTGGAAGGAGCAGGGATTCAACACTACAAGCGGCAGCTGCTCGGCCGATTTCACCAGCTTGCGGGAAGAGATTTGGAGCTCTCACTGGCACCGTCTTTATGGGAGTGGAAACGAGGCGAAGGCTATACGCTGCCGATCACCCACGACCGTAAGGCCCAAATCGCCGCCGTGCTGGCGGAACGATCGTTCCTGAAAGTCGTCCGTTGTGTGGCGCTTGGGGACCAGCGCATCCAGGCCGGCCAATTGGCCCAGGTGGCGTGTGAGACCTTTCGGTCGTTGCTCCCCATCGTCACCCCGTGACCTTTTTCTAGCAATTGTCTCTGAAACCTAACTTGGGTAGACTGGACCCCCACTGCTTTTGAACCTTGAGAGGGAGGATGCTGTGAAGGACTGGCGTATGCGGTTGTCACTGTGTGGATTCATATGTGCCGTGATGCTGGGCGGTTGTGCGGGGAAAGGCGATGTTCGGCAGGTCAACCTTCAGACAAAACAGCCTCAGGCTCAGACCGCCGACACCGAACCCGTAAAAATCGTGATTGAACCGTTCGAGGATCGGCGGGCCGACAAGAGTCGTGTAGGCATGCGCACGCACATCTGGGGAGGAGCCACGTATTTTAATGTGGCGGGTGAGCGGCTCGGTGACGTGATCGCCCAGCGGTTGGCCGACCAGTTGAAAGTCCGTGGGTGGCGGGAACGTCCATGGGACGTCCGCGCGGCCCCTGCCAGCACGGTCCCTGATGCGGATATCGTAATCAGCGGGCAGGTGCAGGAGTTTTCTACCCATGCAAAGAGTCGGATTTTTTCAACCGTCATCGATACCAGCAGCCGGTTTACGATCCAGGCCAGAAACCTGGCTGATCGAAGCACCACGACTCGTACTATTGAAGGCGGGCGGAATCGAACCGTCTTTTGGTTCAATGAAGAGGATGTGCAGGAGCAATTGGCGTCGACCTTGAAAGACGGAATCGACCGATTGATCGGCGACACGACGATTGAACAGAAGGCGCTACGTCCGGTACGGTAACACGCTGAACGTGTGAGGCACAGGGAACCTGAGGACGGTGGTGTTGTCTCCCTGAGCGTCGACCACGATCTCGCGTTGATTTCGAGGAACTTTCACCGTGCGTGAGCAGCGTTGGGAAACGACGGCGCCATTGACATTCGGCCAGGCTCTTGCGGTGGGGGATCGGCTTGCCACGCTGGGATTGAAGCCGATCGCCCCGGCCAACGATGTGATCTGCTACATTGAGGAATGGACGGTTACTTCTCCCGACGACTTCGATCACCTGGATCCCTGGGCGACCGAAGACGTCACGCAGATTCATGTGCGGGAAAAGTGGCGCGGCGATTTCTTTCTCCTATCCGGGGCCTATCACACGGTCTACCAACGTCATCAAGACATCGGCACGTACTGCTCGATCAGCCATCCCTGGCGAATTCGAGAGGTGTTGCGGTATCACGATCAACGCGGCATGTTCTGGATCGGGTTTCGGCATGCTCACTCGTTCATCCGCATTCGGCTCCAAACCCAGGCGGTGATCACCCCCGGGGAAACGCGCGGCGACGCCGACCGGATGCGCTGGTTGGATGAGCGGCGCGCGGCGTTTCTGGAAGCGATTGCCGTCTTGGATCTGCCGATTGAAACGCATGTGGAGAAGAATGCGGTCGTCCTCCGGTCTTCCGACGCTTCCATTCCCTTTTTCTGCTCATGGCCCGATGCGTTCGGTCCCTGCCAGTTCGAGTACAACACGTCCGATGCGTTTGAATTCCTCGTGCCGGCCAGCAAGCTTGCGGAGACGTTCAACCCGGAACCGGCCGGAGTTCGGGCCTATCTGACGGGGTTTTCTGAAGCAGCCTTGACGGAGTTCCAGTGTATCGAGCCGGGCGCGAGGCTTGCCTATCGCTGTTCGGTCCACTGTCCACTGGATGATCTGCCCGAGGTGCTGGACACGATTCAACCCGACGGCGTCCTGTACGCCACGCTTTGCGAGTTTCAAACACAGGCGTTGGTGCCTGACGGTGAGGATGCCTCCGCGATCATCGGAATCGTCGGACTCAAAGGGCAGTTCAAGATCGAAGCCCGCCTCAATCAAACGCCGCTCCCGGCAGATGCCATGGCTGCATGGCTGGAACGGGTGATCGGCCATCCTGTCGGCTATGCGCCGCTCCCGGCGTTCATCTGATCAGTTGATGACACCGGCTAGCTAAATGCGCCGCGGTTCCGTAACAGCATTTTCGTTGATCAATTCACACAGATTTTGCACAGTGGGGCCATGAGCCCTCTTGTGAGAATCCAATCTCTGCTCGCGAAACCCTTCATGCCGGCGGTGTTCTTTCTCTCGGGCGTCACCTATGACACCGTGACCCTCACGCGGATCGACCGGCTCCAGGATAACCTGGTCCTGATGTTGTATCTCGCATTGCTCGGTGCCCTGGTTGTATTGACCGGACGATTGGGCATTGAGGCTCTACCCGATCGTGAGCAGCTCACAGGGTGTTCCTCTTTTGCGCGATGGGTGTTGAAGAGTCGTCCATATTACCCGATGGCGAGTCAGTTCTTGCTGGGCGGTCTCTTCAGCGCCTATGCGATTTTCTATTCACGGAGCGCCACATTGACCGGGACAGCGGTCTTCTATGTTCTCCTCATCATGCTCTTGGTGGCCAACGAGTTTTTGCGTGATCGATTGTCGAATCTCCGGTTGCTTGTCAGCCTGTACGCGGTGGTGTGTTTTGCCTTTTTCACGTTCTTTCTTCCTGTGATGACGGGGTACATGAATGTGGTGGTCTTTTTGGTCGGAGCCGTCATGAGCCTGGCCGTTACGTTCCGTGTAGTTCAGCTGATTTATCGCAATAATCCTGAGCGGTCGAAACAGGAAGCGATCGGGGTTTCCGTCCCTGCCGCCGGATGTATCGCTCTCCTCGTAGGTTTCTATTTTCTGAATTGGATCCCGCCGGTGCCGCTGTCGCTCAAGTTCGGCGGGATTTATCATGAGGTCAAGCGAACCGGCGATCAGTTCGAGCTATCGTTCGATAAACAGTGGTATCAGGTCTGGAAACGTTCAGATACGACCTTCCCTTCCGAGGAACCGATCTATTGTTTCACGGCGGTGTTTGCTCCCGTCGATCTCAACACGACGATCTATCACCACTGGTATTTCCGTCCGAATGATAAGACGCCCTTCATGCACGCTGACAGAATTCCCATCAAGATCTCAGGCGGACGCGAAGGAGGGTATCGGGCCTATAGCTTCAAGCAGCGTCTCGATCCAGGGGACTGGCGGGTGGATGTAGAGACCGAAAATGGCCGTATAGTGGGACGCATATCGGTAAAAGTCGAAACTCAAGTTGAAACACCCCTGACACTGGCGACCGTATCCTATTGACCTCTTGGTCAAGAGATATCAGCGGCGATCTTGGCGTCAAACGTCAGCGTATGGAGCCGGTACGAACGTCGGTGAGAGAACTCTAGCGGTTTCGCCAATTGTCTTTGGCATCGTCCATCCTCCTGCTATGATGCCGTCAACAGGAAGGATTGCCGATGGGATTCAAACGAAAGCATTCTCGTGTTGATGTCGGCCGTATCGGTCGGTTGCAGCGAGGGGCACTCTCGGCACCCTGCAAGGTTCTTGATGTCAGCGAGTCCGGAGTGCGCCTTGAGAGCCGTCTGTACGTCAAGAGTGGGGAGGAGCTCCGACTCGTGATCGAGCTGGAGCGTGGAAAGACCTTAACCTGTGAGTTGGAAGTTATCCACGTGCGGCCTCCTAAATTAGGTGCCAAGATTATTTCGATCAGCCCCGAGAATCGAGACCGATTGACCCACATTCTCGATGACCAAGTCCAGCGTAGTCTCTCACGTGGCTAAGCAGCACCGGCATTAAGCCAGCGGGCCCCATTCGGCCGTGGTTCCTCATCTGAAGCATTGTAGCGACGGGGGTTAGGTCATCAGGTCGTGTAGGTCGCGGTCCGCTTCCAACTCCTCCAGGCCATATCACTGGAAATCGTGCTTGATTGAAAGAATTCTTCATTCTCGGAAGACGCCACAGCTCCTTGCTCACCTTTTTCCGGCGACCTGGGTCGTGCACGTGCCTCGTCGCTCATAATCTGCGGGAAAAGCCAGTTCAGGTGAGAAGCCTGAGGTGGGTGTTCGACAACGGCGAATAATCGCATGTGTTAGGGTAAAGAGTGCAATGAAGGTCGGAAGAGAGCTGCAGGATGGCAATAGCATCGTTTCAGGCTACGGTGAGTCGGATCAGGGACTTGACGCACGACGTCCGAGAACTGGAGCTGACGCTTCGCGAGCCGAAGGAAATCGCCTTCAAGGCAGGTCAATTTATCTCATTTGACGTGCCGAAGGACGGCTTTCCGTATCCGGTCACGCGTCCCTATTCGATTGCCTCACCTCCTTTCATTTCTGACCGGTTGCTGCTGCTCTTCAATTTGATACCGGGAGGCCCTGGGTCGACTTACCTCCATGGTCTTCGGGAAGGCGATCCGGTGACCTTTAAGGGGCCGGCTGGGTCTTTTTTTCTGCGGGATGACCTAAACAAGCGGATCCTGTTTGTCGCAACCGGAACAGGAATTGCGCCTTTTCGATCCATGCTACTGACGTATCTTGAACGGAACAGTATTCAGCCGGTGACGCTTGTTTGGGGTCTACGGTACGAGCGTGATCTGTATTACCAGGTCGAGTTTCGAGCATTGGCAGACCGTCATCCGCAGTTCTCATTTGTGACGACCCTGTCTCGCCCTGGACCGGGCTGGACAGGAGCCAAAGGGCGGGTGAATGGGCTCATCGAGGAACGAGTCACATCGATTAACGATTTAGCCGTCTATCTATGCGGCAACGGACGCATGATCAAAGACGTAACGACAAGTATCCAGGCCAAGGGGCTCTGTCCTATCTATCGCGAGCAGTATTATTAATGAAGCAAGAATGGACTGCCTGACGGGAGCGATGGTTATCGGTGCGACGTCTGAGGCTTCGGTCCCAGTCTGGTCGTGTGCTGAAAGATGCACTTTGGACAGGTGTAATGGATGAACTGCTTGCCGCCGACCACTCGCTTCTTCATGAGAACCTTGCACCAGGTGCAAAGGCGATCGGGTAATTCTATCCGGGACATGTCTAAGGAGGATTCCATGGGGTGTATTGTTTCCTGAGCGTTGAGACCTTGTCAACCGATTGACGAGGGTCTCGCCAATAGAGCCGAAATTTTCTTGACGTTCACGTGCGCGGCGAAAAAATCATGGTATAGTTCACGCATGACAGTTCCTGTCTGCTCAACCCTCTTACAGAAAGGGAACAACCCTCTATGAGTACCTCGGCTAGTTCCGAGTCCACGATCTTACCGACCAACGCCCCTGCGGCTGCTGCTCGACCTGTCCAAGACATGGTGGGAAGCGGCAAGGCATGGGGACTCTGCACGGCAGTTGACCTCCACGATTGCAATCCCGATCTTATCCGTGACGCAGCCTATATCAAGCGCTACGTCGTTGAGTTGTGTGAGCTCATCGATATGAAGCGCTTCGGTGAATGTCAGGTCGTCGATTTCGGCGAAGGCCCTGTGGCTGGGTACTCCATGGTGCAGTTGATCTCGACCTCATTGATCAGTGGTCATTTCGCCAACGAAACCAATCACGCCTACCTCGACATTTTCAGCTGCAAGGGCTATGATCCCGCGGTCGTCGAGTCCTTTTCGAGGGAGTTCTTCGGCGCCCGGCGCAGTGTCGCGACAGCGACTCTCCGGTACTAGAGGGTTTCAACCACATGAAGATTGCTTCGGGGGCGCGATAGTGCGCCCCCGAAAGCTTTCATTATTATTGAGGGACTACGTCTATTCATGAAAGCCAAGACCATCAGAGAAGTGCTCGATGCTCTTCCGTCAAAATTGGATAAGGATGCAGCGGAAGATGTCGAAGCGGTGTACCAGTTCGATCTGCAAGGGACTCAAGGCGGCCAGTATCAACTGCTGGTGCACAACGGCACCTGTGTCGTGAAGGACGGCACCCACGCCGATCCGCATGTGACCCTGTCGATGGCCGGAGAAGATTGCATCAAGATCCTCAATGGACAGATGAGCGGCATGGCGATGGCGATGTCCGGGCGTTTGCAGATCACAGGGGATATCGGGCTGGCCATGCAGCTGAAATCTTTGTTCCCAAACGCTGTTGAGAGTTGACGAGCGTCACTCCGTGACAGGAACCTCGCCGGCCGAAGCTTGCAAGTGATCTCCCGTCTGCAAATCAAGTCTTCTTGGGAACCGTTCTTCTAAAATCGCGTACAGCGTTGGGACGAGAAACAGCGTGAGGAGCGTGGAGACGCTCAAGCCTCCGACGACCGCCCGTGCCAAGGGCGCGTTGGTTTCGCCGCCGGTTCCGAGGCCGATCGCCATGGGAAGGAGGCCGAAGACCGTGGCCAGTGAAGTCATGAGAATCGGGCGCAGTCTGGTTCGCGCTGCGGTCACGACCGCACGGTGAAGTGGTTCGCCTCTACGGCGGAGCACGTTGGTGTAATCGACCAGCAGGACGCCGTTCGAGACGACGATTCCGAACATCATGATGATGCCCATCATCGATGTGGTGGACAACGTCGTATTCGTCAGGAAGAGGATCAAGATGACACCGGGAAAGCCCATCGGCACCGAAAACATGATGATGAATGGATCGATGAGCGACTTAAATTGTGCGGCCATCACCATGTAGACCAACACGAGCGCCAGGACGATCGCAAACTGCAACCCTTGGAAGGTTTCGCGCTGCTGCTGAATTTGCCCCGCCAGCTTGATGCTGAACCCGGCCGGCAGCTGAAGCTCAGCGAACGACGACTCGAGGTCATCGGCGATCTCGCCGAGCGGTCGATTGATTGGATTCGCCGTGATATGGACCACGCGCTGGAAATACTTCCGATCGACTTTCACCGGTCCCGCATTCAGCTTGAGCGACGCTACGTTCTTCAGCAAGACCGGCTCACCGACTTTGGTCGTGAGTAAAATATTCTCCAGATCGGTGAGATTCTTCCTGTGTTCCTCGGCAAGCCACGCGCTGATGAAATACTCGTTGCCGTTTTGCGGGTCCGTGTAAATGATCGGGTCGGTCTGTCCGTTTCCGTTCAATGAAAAGAGCACGGCGTTGGCGACATTGGCTTCACTGATGCCGAGTAAGGCCGCTTTCTCTCGATCGACGGTGACGTTGACCTCCGGGTAGTTTTCTTCCCGGCTCGGTTCGATATCAGCCAGGCCGGGAATCCGCTCCATGATCTCCTTGACGCGGGCGATGACGTCCCTCGCTTTGTCGAAGTCATATCCATAAATTTCCACGTCCACGGCCTTTTGCGAGCCGAAGCTGGTGACGCGTTTGACGAGACCTCCGGGATCGAAATACATCGACACGCCGGGGAAGAGTTTGACGATCTTGGGACGCACATCGTTCATGATCTCGACCTGATTTCTGGTCCGCTTCGCCGGGTCGGCGAGGTAGACTTGAATCGAAGAGGTGTGGGGGCCTGTATTGGGATTGAAAAGGGACGAGCGGCCTTGTGACAAAATCCCCGTGCTGGAGACAATCGTCTCCAGTTCGGTAGCGGGAATGTTCGCGCGAAGGACGCGTTCGACTTCCGAGACCTGCTGCTCCGTCTTTTCAACTCGTTGGCCGACGGGAGCGCGTAGGACGATGCGAAATTGGCTCTCATCGGACACCGGCAGGAATTCCGTTCCGATCATGGGAACCAAAGTCAGCGATCCGACGAAGATCAGCAGGACCGCGATGATGAAGATTCGGCGATGGTCCAGTACCCACCGTAACGAGTCTTCGTAACTCCTATCGAGGGATTCATACCGCTTTCGGCTCCACTCCATCAGGTTGACAAACCAAGTCGGCATCGACCGCCAGGCCTCTTGCTCGGGCTTGAGAAATTTGTAGCAGAGCGCCGGCGTGACCGTGCGGGACACCAAAAAAGACGTGAAGAGCGCAATGGCGATCGTGACGGTTAATGGAATCAGCAGCAGACGCGCGACGCCGACGACGAAAAACATCGGGAGGAAGACCACCACCGTCGTGACGGTGGAGGCAAAGATCGGCATCGCCACCTCCCGTGCGGCGTCCAGAATACCGGTCCACCGATTGGGATTGGCATTGAGATGGCGTTGGATATTTTCCAGTTCCACGATGGAATCATCAACGAGGCGGCCGATGCCCAGTGCGAGTCCCCCGAGCGTGAAAACATTGAGCGTCTGTCCGGTGAAATAGAGCACGATAAACGTCACGAGCATGGACAAGGGAATGGCAACCGAAACGATCAGGGTACTGGTGAGGTTGCGCAGGAAGATGAGAATCACAGCCGCTGCCAACAACGAGCCGTGGAGGGCCTGTTCAACGAGATTGTCGATGGATTGCCGAATGTAGAGGGATTGATCGAACGAGATGCCGAGCTTCACTCCTTCGGGAATGCCGAACATCTTGGGGAGCGCGGCGCGCAGGGCGTCCACGACTCCGACCGTATTGGCGATCGGTTGCTTGTTCACTCGAAGAAATACCGATTTGGCTCCATCGGCATGCACGATGTTCGTTTGAATGTCGGACGAGTCCGTCACGGTCCCCACATCGCGTACGCGAACCGGGTTGCCCAGCGGATTGACTTTCACGATGACGTCTTGGATCGGCTCGACCGTCCGAAACTGATTGTTGGTGAAGACGTTGTAGTCCAGGTTGCCTGCTTTGATATCGCCTGAAGGCAAAATCAGATTGGCGGCTTTGACGGAATTCACGACGTCGAGAATCGAAAGCCCGCGCGCGCTGAGCAGCGCCGGATCAAGGTTGATGTTGATTTGGCGGATCTTCCCCCCCTCGACGGTCGCCGCCGCAACATTGGCGATCTGTTCGATTTGTGGAGCGATGGTGTTGTATGCCAAATCGTACAGTGCGCGTTCGTCCAACTCGTCGCTCGATACCGACACGATCGAGACGGGAATATTGGAGACGTCGAACTTGACGATAAAGGGCTGCAAAATGCCGGGTGGGAGGCTGTTCAGAATCTGTGTGATGCGCTGCATCACCTCCATTTGTCCGACGTTGATGTCTGCTCCCCAATTGAACCAGATTTGCACCGCGCCGATACCCTGCTTACTGAATGACTCGACGTGTTCGACATTGGAGGCTGAGCTGACCGCTTTTTCGATCGGGTACACGACGCTCTGTTCAATATCGAGAGGAGGCGCCCCTTTGTAAATGACCCCTACGAAGGCGACCGGGACCTGGATTTGCGGGAAAAGATCAACGGGCAATCGCTGGAGGGACGTCAAGCCCAATACCACCATCGCGAGCGATAGCATCAGGATGCCGATGCGATTGCGTAATGCGAGTAAGGTCAGCCACATATCGGAGAAACGGAGTAATGATCGCTGAGTGCTGATCAGGAGGTCATCTTAAGAAATAGGGCAAAGCGTGTGATGGACCCCGTTCAGCTCTTCCCTTCAGTATTCAAGTCCGATGGCTGAGGAAGGGGTTGAGTGCGCACGGGTGTGCCGTCGTGTATTATATCTTTGCCGGAGACGATGACCTCTTCACTACCGATCAGACCTTTGGTGATTTCTACGCGGTTCCCGTTACGGGCACCGATTGCAATATCTACCCGTTGGGCTTTCCCCTCCCGAACGACATAGACGTACTGCGTATCCTCCAGCCGACTGACGGCGTCGATGGGAATCTGCAACGCCTGATGATGGATCCCCACCATCACTTCAACTCGGGCGAACATGCCGCCTTTTAGCCGGAGATCCTTGTTGGGTAAATCGACTTCCACAGTCATCGTTCGCGTTGCACGATTCAAGGCTTGAACGATACGCGTGACGGTTCCCTGGAACACGTGGTCCGGGTATGCTTCAGCACGAAGCTCAGCCTTTTGTCCGATCTTCACCAGCGGAATCTCTTTTTCGACGACTTCGATCAGAACCCGGACGGTATTGATGTCGTGCAGGCTCATAATGCCCCGCGACATGGTCGATGTACTTGCGGTCGCGCCGGTGACATAGGCACCGGTATCCAGATTTCGTTCCGCGATATAGCCGGCAAACGGGGCGCGGATATAGGAGTAGGTCAGATTAGTCTCCGCTTGAGCCAGTGCGACCTCCATCTGTTTGACCTGCGCGTGCAAGGATTCTTGTGCGGCGATGGCGGCATCAGAGTTGACCTGCGCGTTGTCCAGATCCTGCTGCGAAACAAATTGATCTTTGATGAGGGCTTGCATGCGATCGAGGGTCAGTTTGGCGTTGCGCACCGCGGCGTCTTGTTGTGATACTTTCGCCTTGGCCGCTGAAAGATTGGCTTTTGCCTGATCGACAGCATGTTGATAGTCCGTATGGTCGATTTCGACGAGCAACTGATTGGCCCTCACAAAATCACCCTTATCGACATGCAGTTTCGCGATGTAGCCATCGACCCGCGAAAAGACATTGACGACTTGATAGGGCGAGATGTCCGCCGTATAGGCCAGGCGAATATCGAGATCCTGCCTCAGCGGGGATATCACTCCTACCGTGATAAGCCGTGTCTTGTTGGTGTCGGTTTTAGCGCCTGTGCTCAGACGGAAGACGACAAGAGCCGTGACGGCGAAAAAGATGATGACCCCAAGGATCACAAATGGATATCGGGATAGTTGGCTCATATCAGTGCTGGTCGCTTACGCGTTCGGCGATTGTCGAACAAGCCCGCCAAGGAACAGCGACACATATTCCGCCACCGTTTCTTCGTGGGTCAGGTGCATCGGCAAACCAAAGATATCGTGCAGCAGTCGATGGTGGACGATGATCCCGAAAAACGCTCTGGCCGTAAGCAGTGGATCGACCGGACGGAACGCGCCGTCGTCAACGCGTCGGCGAATATAGCCGGCGAGGAGATCGTGAAAGACGCGATACTGCTTCTGAAAAAACATATCGGACAGTTCATGTCCTTCCAAGGCACTGAACAGGAGCAGGCGAAGCAATGTCGGATCCGCACCCTTTCTGATTCGATAGCTGGCCAGCAACGTGAAGAGCCGTGCATCATCTTGCCTTTTGGCGGCTTCTTCGACTGCCTCTCGTAGCCCGGAATATTGGGCTTTTTCCGCTAGAATCGCGGTGTACAGCGCGTGCTTCGTCGGGAAGTGTTTGAAAAGCAGGGCCTCGCTGACACCGGCTGCCTTGGCGATTTCCTTCGTGGTTGTTCCGGTAAACCCATTGGCTGCAAAGAGGGCGGCCGCGGCACTGATCAGGCTGGCTTGTCGCTCATGACCTGATGTTCGCGAAGGTGAATGTAGTTGCGAAGATGGTTTTTTTGTTTTGCTCATGGTGAGTAAGTGGTTACTCACCAGAAGCTAGCATGTGGTCATATCAAAAACAAGGTCAGATGACGTATCGGCATGGAAGAGATAGAAGGCTCGGCGACTACATATAGTCAGGTGGTTGTCTCGTCCTAGGTTATAGGGATCTCATTGTCAAAACATAGCTTCCATTTCCCAGTCACGATCGCCGGCAGCGAACCAACTAGGCCTGACCAACGCCTTGGGAGCGGAGGAACGACTGCAGGCGGCTGCCGTCGCGAAGGCTGAGTTCGTTCAGGATGACACCAAACAGGTGTCCCTTTGTCCAGGCTACCGTCGCTTCCACGACGAACAAGAGATCTTCACTGTCAGCGAGATACAAGAACAATGTCAGATCCATACCAACTTGAACACGGACATCTCCACGAATGCCCAACCCACCATCAGACAGATCTACTACCGTACCGTCACCGATCAGGACGTCCTCTCCCTTAATTCCAGAATACATCAGGCCGAAGGACACGCTGGTCCTTGTCATTCTGCGGCGTTCGATCGAGCTATAGGACTGATGGGCTTGAGAGCCGCTTATGTGTTTCATCTGTCTCATAGTCACTCTCCTCCTGTTGGGACTTCGTTATGGATGAAAGCTACCGCTGAGCGCCGACCTTGCCTTCCCCCTAGGGGAGGGGTAACCGTCCATCCAGAAGTGGGGTGAGATATGAACGGTCAATCAACAAGTCGGTATCAATTCGAAAGACAAGCGTGACGATGAAACAGTTTACGAGTTGCTTGGAACCGGTGTGCCGTTTGAACGGGTTATAGAGTAGGGGAAACCGACAGGGTGCAGTGGAGGAGGGACTACATAAGTCGGAATCGTGTACGTTGATCACTCACGGTGGTGTGGGAGATGCTCTTCCAGATGAACGCTTGCAGCCGTTTTCGGTGGTCGTGACTCAGGTCCATAAATCGGACGGAAAACTGGCAACCTGAGACCCATACAACATGCGCCGATTTGATCGAGAATTGCGGTAACCCATCGGGCAGGGCAATGATAAGGGTCAGTAATGTCCCGCGCGTGACGGGGCGGTCACTGATAACATGGCATCCGGAAACTGATATGTTTTTGGTGAGCCCTTCGCCTTGGTGCGGCTGTGTTGGAACCTCACCGACGTAACGCACTCGACACGTGACAGCGACGCGTTCGGCGTAACGGCTGTCCAGTGGCACGTAGGATTTTCGACTATTCATCTTAGGCCTCGTCATCATAGCCGCGTTCAGGATATTTTCCTAATCAATTCAATAATCGGGACGGATGTCGAGACGCCAGCGCATATGAATGGGGATTCTGGGACGAGCTTGGAACAGCAGATGATCGTCAAAAGGCAGTGGTGGAAGTGCCGTCGGCCAGTTTTTCAGGAAGCGTCCGACTTTCAAAGAAGATGATCCCGCGATCGATCCCGCTTTCGAATCGCAACGTCACTTCAGTGAGAAGACCTTGCCACGCATAGACCTTGACCGGCCCGACGGCGATCTGTCCCGGCGTTCGATCGAGCGGCCCATACGTCGCTTGAAGATAGGTCAGGATTCCATCATGGGTGTCTTTACCGCTGTAACGAACCGTGACTCGACCGAACTTCTTCTCAAACGTGGTAAACCGTATGGAATCGACCGGTGTCGTGCCAAGCGCGGGAGGTTGCTCTCTCCGTTCGTAAATCTGTACGCGACCTGAATCCTCGACCTTCACGAAGCGCTCCGTCTCGGACAAGATTGTCCCCCAGGAGATGCCTTCGAATCCATTGGGATCGTTCACGATGGGCACACCCAATGCTGTAGGCACCAATCCCAATAGACAGAACAGCATTGCTGTGATCGGCATGACCCGCTCGGAAAGATGCCTGTCCATTGACCTACTCTGCGGAATCGGTAATGTCGTCGTTGAACCGCGGCGCGAGCGTGCGACTATCGATAAAGATGTAGCCACGTTCCGTACCGGCTTGATACGTCAAATTGATTTCGGTGTCCGAGCCACGCCAGTTGTATTGTTGGGTGAGTCCACGTGCCATTTGCCCAGGAACGCGCTCCAGTTGCCCGAAACGGGTTTCCAAGAAGCTCAGCACCTGCCTATGGACGTGGTTCCCTTGATACCGAATCGTGACACGCGCGAATTGGTCATCCACCGTAATATAGAGGATACTGGTCACCTCGGTTCCGGCAAAGGCTGCCGGCGCTGCCTTGGGAAAATACTCGACGATATGCGGGCTTGTCCGGATTGTTTCCAGGTCCTGGCGGGAGGACAAAGACGCTCCCCAAGGAATATCCTGAAATCCTTTCGGGTCGTTGGTCATGGGAACAGCCCATGTCGTGCCGACACCGATCATGGCCGTGAGCATCACACCCAACGGCCACGTGCGGGTTGCTAGGCGGAGGGGACAGTTCATGTGCGCTGGTGAATCGGAGAGCACATCGGGTGCACTCACGCTAGCATGCTGCTGGAGCGAACACAACCGCCGATCGTCCTTGAGAAGGCGCCGAGGCGTATTTTATAATGCGCCGGCTTTCGCAGGCGTGTGCCGGTTACTTCTGGGGGGAGCGCTCAGTGATCGAGAGTGACGTGTTCGTACAGGCTCTGCAGGACATGGGAGTAAATTTTTTCACCGGTGTGCCGGATTCGATTCTGGGAGGAATTATCGCGGAGTTGATGACCCGCCGGCTCTATGTCCCTGCGGTCCGGGAGGATGAAGCGGTCGGCATGGCTGCGGGCGCATATATGGCGGGGAGAACCCCGGCTGTGTTAATGCAGAACTCAGGGCTCGGCACCTCCCTGAACGCGCTCATTTCCCTTAATCTGATTTATCAACAACCCTGTGTGCTGATTGTGTCATGGCGGGGCCAAGGGGGGAAGGACGCTCCGGAGCATCTGGTGATGGGCGAAGTGATGCCGCAATTGCTCGATACGGTCAAGATTCCACACCGTACCTTGACGGAACACACAGCGATCGAAGATTTCAGATGGGTTGCGGCGACGTTTATGACACAGCGGATTCCGGTCGCGCTTTTTATTACGAAGGGTGTGGTGAAGGGGTTGCACCCATGAGGCCCGAGCAAGGCACCTTGGTCAGTCGCGCGCAAGCCATGGCCGCCTTGCTGGAGTTGCTGACGGATCAGCCGGTCATTATCTGCAACGGGTTTCCCTCTCGGGAGGCTCACAAGATTGCGGATCGGCCCACTCATTTCTACATGATCGGTTCTATGGGCAATGCTCCGGCTATCGCACTTGGGGTGGCACTCGCAAAGCCGAATAAACAAGTCGTCACCTTTGACGGCGACGGAAATGTCTTAATGGGCATGGGCACACTCGCGACCGTCGGCGCGTTGAAACCGAAGAATTTCATTCACGTGGTCTTTGACAATGAAGTGTACGGTACGACCGGCAATCAGCCCACCATCTCCAATGTGGTGCCGCTGGAAAAAGTGGCGAAGGCGGCAGGTTATGTCAATGTCGAGCGGGTCCTCGACCGTGATGATCTGATCTACGAATTCAAGGACATGCTGAAGAAGGATGGGCCCAGCATGCTGCTCATCAAGGTCAATGAATTTGCGGAAGATGCAGGCCGTGTCGTGCATGATCCGTCGGACATTACTCGCCGGTTTATGAAGGCGATCGAGGGGTAGTAGACGCGACGAGCTTGTACTCGCTGCACGTGCACGACTCGCGCAAGACGCAGTCTCTGTAAGAGGAAGGGTCGAAGAATGGTTCTCTTGAATCCTGGGCCGGTGAACGTTTCCGAGCGTGTACGGCAGGCGCTGCTAAGGCCCGATATTTGTCATCGCGAAGCCGAATTTTCAGAACTGCTTCACCGTATCCAAGCCAAACTGCTCAAGGCGTTCGTCCCTGGGGCTGAATCCGAGTACGTCGCTGTCGTCATGACGGGGTCGGGAACGGCTGCCGTCGAAGCGGCTCTAATGTCGTCGATCCCGCACGGCCGTCGTATGCTTGTCCTGAACAACGGTGTCTATGGCGAGCGGATATCTCAGATCATCGGGCTTCATCGCCTCGGTGTGAGCGAGTTGAAGTACGACTGGACGGCTCGGCCGGATCCTGAACGGCTGCTGCTTGCCTTACGGCAGCACCAGGAAGTGCATGTTGTCGGGATGGTGCATCACGAGACGACGACCGGGCTTCTCAACCCCGTCCACGAGATCGCCGAAATTGTCGATAATCAGAATCGCGTGTTTGTGCTCGATGCGGTGAGTGCGCTGGCCGGCGAGACGCTCGACATCGCCAAGTCGCACATCTACATGGTGGTGGGGACGGCCGGCAAATGCATTCAGGGATTCCCGGGCGTATCGTTTGTGCTGGTGCGGAAGGGCTTCGTCGAAAAGATGCGCTCATATCCGAAACGGTCTTGGTACCTCCATCTGACGCATTATATCGACAACGACGGCCAAGGCACGATTCCGTTTACCCCGGCGGTGCAAGTGTATTATGCGTTCGACGAAGCGCTGAATGAATTGCTCGAAGAAGGTGTCCCGAATCGCATCCAGCGGTATAAGAAAATGGCGACCATGATCCGCGAGCGAATGGCCAAGCTTGGCGTGAAGGCCCTCCTCCAGGCGGACCGACAATCGAATACCATTACGGCGTATCATCTGCCCGAAGGGGTTTCGTACCAGTCGTTGCACGATCGACTCAAGCAGCAGGGCTATGTGATCTACGCCGGGCAAGGCAACTTGGAAAATAAAATTTTCCGTGTCGCCAATATGGGAGCGTTGACCGAGGCGCAATTTGGCGGGTTTCTCGATGCCTTCGAACAGGCGTGCAAGGCAGCATGAAGGCGATCATTCTGGCCGCGGGAGTCGGAAAACGGCTGTGGCCGGTCACGCAACATCGCCCCAAGTGCCTGATAGAGATCGGTGGACGGTCGCTCTTGCATCGCTATCTGGAGTCACTGGCCGGCGTCGGGGTCCGGCGGGCGGAGATCGTCGTCGGATACAAGCAGGAAATGATTCGTGCCGCGGTCGAACACGATTCGTGCGGTGTCGGCGTCACGTTTCTGGTCAATGAGCAGTTTCACCGGGGCAGTATTTCCTCCCTGTGGATTGCGCGAACCGCGTTCGACGACGATGCCATCGTAATGGATGCCGATGTGCTCTTTCACCGAGAGATCCTCCGGCGTCTGGTATCGTCGCCCTTCGAGAATGCGCTGTTGATGGATGAGACGGTCAAGCAGACGGGAGAGGAATGCATGGTGGTTGTGGCGGGCGGTCGGGTGATTGCGCTGACCAAGAAAATGCCCGAACAATACGATTATGCGGGCGAAGGCGTGGGATTTCTCCGGGTTCGGCATGCCGACACGCCTCGGGTCGTTTCCTCGCTCCATAGCTACATCGATCGAGGTGCGTGGGATATGGAATACGAAGACGCGCTGCTGCCGTACTTTCAGGAAGTGAGGGTCGGCCATGAAAAGATCGGAGGCTTGCCTTGGACCGAGATCGATTTCATCGAAGACGTGAAAAAAGCTGAGTTGGAAGTTTTGCCAAAATTGTGAGAAAGTCTTCACCATGAGATGTTCGATGCAGAAGGGATCTGCATCGTAGACCGATGACTGGCGCGTTCGATTGCATGTGGAATCATGAGTAAGAGTATTCTTCAGCGGAGAGCCGAGATCCAAGGGTTGGCGACCGCGATCCTCCTGCCTTCCGTTGGGGTCTTCGGCGGACCGGCCGGGTCTGAGGTCGGTGAAGTCGGACCTCTGACGAGCGTCGTGGGAATCGGGCTCTTTCAACGCACCGTGCTCACGTTGCAACGGGCGGGGATTCGCCAATTGATCGTCCTCTCCGGTTCCGAAGAGGAACAGCTGAAACAGGCATTGGGGAAAGGGCCGCGCGTGACGATTCCTGTCCGGTGGATGCCGATTCGAGAGTTTCCGCTGGATGACCCTCGGACGTGGGAAGCGTTGGCGGCAGAGGTGCATGGCTTTGCGTTGGTCGCGAGCGTCAATAGCGTGTTTTCGCGCGGATTGATCGAGCAATTGCGCCGCGACGTGCGGGAAGGGCAGGCGATCGTGGTCGCCCAGCCTAGACAGGGGGTGCCGTTGAAAGTACCGCCCGGTCGCCCAAAGACTTTTGCATCGACTCGTCTGGACGATCCGAGTCTGCGGGTCGCTGAACTGGTTGTCGTACCGGCGACTCTCATGAATGCCGGGAATCATGTGGTTAATGAGAAAGGAAGCCCTCCAATCCGCCAGTGGATCGAGCGGGCGGCAGCGGACGGTCGCGTGCGTGTCGTTGCGACTGAAGAGAAGCGGGGTACCTGGTATCAGAATGTCCGAACCTTGTCTGATGTGGAGTGGGCTGAAAAGAAGCTGTTCAATTCGCTCAAGGGGGAATTTGAAGGGTTCGTCGATCGGTACTTCAATCGGAAACTCTCCCGTTGGTTCACGCGCCTGTTTCTCGCCGCCGGCCTCGCACCTAATTCCATCACCGTTCTCGCCGGATTGATCGGTCTGGTCGCCGCGGCGGGATTTGGGCTGGGAACATACACCGCCGGTATCGTGGCGGCGGTGTTGTTTCAATTGGCCGCCGTCATCGATTGCTGCGACGGTGAGGTCGCGCGATTGACCTTTACCGAATCGCCCCTCGGCGCCTGGCTGGATATCGTCCTGGACAACATCGTTCACATGGCGATTTTTGCGGGTATCGCCGTAGGGCTGTATACGACGCAGATCGGACGAGAGGATGACTGGATTCCACTCATGCTCGGCGTTGCGGCGGTCTTGGGCAACGGGATCTCATTCTTGCTTGTCGAGAAGGCGCAAAAGATCAAAGCAGTCAGCGGATGGAGCACTCCCGATCATGCGGCTTGGGCGGATGTCATGCTGAAAAATGTCGCCAGCCGCGATTTCTCGGCGGCCTTGCTGGGGTTTGCGTTGTTCGATCAACTATATTGGTTTCTTCTCTTTGCGGCAGCCGGCTCCTTACTATTTGCCGGCGCCATGGTCTGGGTCATCCGCCCGTCTGCCGTCTCGTCTCCTCGACCATAAATGCCGCGTTCGCCATCCGACTAACGTGTTGCGCTATATCCTACTCGCCCTTGGCCTCATCGTTCTGAGCCTTCTTGTCTGGCATATTGGCCCCGCCAATATCTACGAGGCCGCGACACGACTCGGTCCGGCATCGTTGCTCGCCATCCTGATCCCATCTTTCATGATGTATTCCGTCGAAGCCTATGGGTGGAAAGTGGTGTTGGGGCGAGCGGCACAAGGAGTTCCGTTTTGGCGACTGCTTACGATTCGGACCGCCGGCGAAGTGGTGAATATGACCACTCCGACGGCCTACCTGGGGGGCGAACCGCTGAAGGCCTATCTGCTCAAAAAGTATGACGTTCCCATGACAGAAGGGGCCGCTTCAGTTGTGATTGCCAAGACGACGATGACGATTGCCGAAGTGTTTTATATCCTCACGGGTATCGCCTTGGCCTTTTGGATTCTCGGTGCCGGGAGTTCAGCCGGGCAGACGATCACCGCGGCGCTGTTGAGTGTCGGCCTGCTGGTGTGTTCAATCGCAGGGTTCGTATTCATCCAACACCGGGGACTCTTTGCGTCGATCTTATCGCTCGTTAAGAAACTTGGATTGCGAATCAAGAGCCTGGAAGCAGAGGAAGAGCACTTGCGCTCGATCGACCAGACGATTCGGAATTTCTACAGCCATCATCAAAAGGCCTTTTATGCGTCGATGGGGGTATACTTTTTGGGCTGGATGGCTGAATCGTTGGAGGTGTTCGGGATCATCTACTTACTCGGCGGTTCGGTGAGTGTGTTGTCCGCTCTCTCCATAGGGGCGCTCGCGGTATTTATCAAGGGCGGGTCCTTCTTTATCCCCGGCAGTTTGGGTGCCCAGGATGCCGGCAATCTTCTGTTACTCCAAGCGTTCGGCTACAGTGACGTGACGGGAATCACCTTCGCATTGCTGCGACGGTTCCGCGAACTCGTCTGGATCGGCATCGGACTCTTGTGCTTGGCGATGGTAGGAAAAGGCAGAATCCCTCAGGATCAGGAGGTGGAAAACCCTTCCTGAGCAATGGTCCGGAGCCGTTCGAGCATGCGGTCCCACACAAAGCCGTGCAACCGAAAATCTGCCGCCCGCTCCACTTTGTGAAACTGAAGACCTATTCGATTACCCTGGACCCATCGAACCTCGGCCTCGTCAACCGGTAGGGACTGTGTTTGATCCGGCAGGATTAGCCGCACTTGGAGCGTCGTCTTTTCCGGTACGGTATCGGTACATTCAATTGTGCAGCCGAACACCGTGAGGTTTACGACTTTCCCTTCAGCAATCATCTCTGCGTCGGAAAACATCACCGGGTACTGCACGGCAAGCGGCACTCGGTAGTGGTGACGTTGATAGGTGCGTGTGGCTTCCACGGTGGCCCAGTTTAGTCGGCCTTCTACCGGCGAGTGAATCCCTCTTTCGTGGGGACAACGCGGAGTCATCAAACTCGATTGGCTGCTGTCAGAGGAGTGGGCAGGGCACGTTTAGGCGGAATCGCGTCAGACGGAATAGTGTCTGGCAAGGTGATAACGTTGGAACTGCAAGACATATTTGATCAGCAATTCCCGGTTCTGTGTGGTCATCCGAATGAAGCGGGCGTGGAGACGATAGGTGTTGCCTGGATAGGCGATGGGAACCAGCCGCAACACTTCGATGGGGGACTTGAAGAGCACCTGGTCAGGAAGGAGCAGGCTGCACGTGAGAATCTCGCCGGCCTGGTGGAGTGTCTCGACCACCACCCCGATGCCGCCCCCGCTCAGATTGACGGATTTCTCGGTGAACTCCCCTTCGGTGTCGTCCGTCTCAGGCTGAAGGCGAATGGGCAGCGTGACGTTGATCCGGTAATATTCTCGGCGGTCTTGCCCATTAGGCGAAGGATTAGGGGTATCTGAGGACATGATCAAGAGAAGTATAGCAAAAATTGAGACGATTTGAGGAGCGGCGAGGTGAAAGTTTATGCGAGGGCCTCTCGCGCGTGACGGTGGCTGGGTCTTAACGACAGCGATGCGGTTATGGAGCGGGAAATGACCTAGGTTGAGAAAGTTGGCGCTTCAGTCATATGGAATTCATCGTCTGATATCAGCGTCGCAGGTGTCTGAGATTGGGCAATCTCGTCTTTCCGTTGAATAGGTAGTTGCCCAGTATGCCGTATAGATTGTAATCCACGAACAA
Organism: Nitrospira sp.; assembly: GCA_024760545.1. Lineage (NCBI taxonomy): Bacteria > Pseudomonadati > Nitrospirota > Nitrospiria > Nitrospirales > Nitrospiraceae > Nitrospira > Nitrospira sp. The sequence continues at coordinate 1,719,682 of CP060501.1, read as the reverse complement.
CGGGCGATCGGCCAGAAGAAACGGTGAGGCCGCCAGCATGCTGTCGATCGGCCTCAAAAGTTCTGCAAACTCAAAGAATGATTGGCCCTCGTTCGATTTACAAGCGCCTGGCGGATTGTTAGGATGCCGCGCATGAAGGCGGCGGTAAATCTGCTCTGGGTGCTGCTCTCGCTCCTCGGCGCCTTGGCGCTTGCTCATGTGACGGGCGCCATCAATCCCCATGAAAAGGTCAATGGTCTCTGGCTGGTCGTGGCGGCTGCCTGCATGTATGTGCTGGCCTATCGGTTCTATGGACGGTGGTTGGCCACGCAAGTTGTCGTACTGAACAATCAGCACGTCACGCCGGCGGTGCGGTTAAACGACGGCGTCAATTTTCATCCCACGAATAAGGTCGTGCTCTTCGGCCATCACTTTGCGGCCATCGCCGGAGCCGGGCCGCTCCTTGGTCCGGTGTTGGCGGCACAATTTGGATTCATGCCCGGTTTTCTGTGGCTCGTGATCGGTGCCGTGCTTGCGGGGGCAGTGCAGGATTTTATCATTCTGGTTGCCTCCATGCGACGGAACGGCCGCTCGTTGCCCGAGATCGCGCACGATGAACTCGGCTCGCTCACCGGCACGGCGACGGCGATCGCGGTGCTCTTTATTGTGGTGGTGGCACTGGCAGGGTTGGGCTTCGCGGTCGTGAATGCGCTGTACCATAATGCCTGGGGAACCTTTACGATTGCGATGACGATTCCGATCGGCTTCCTCATGGGCTTCTATCTCCAGAAGTTTCGTGCCGGCGCCGTGGCCGAAGTGTCGATCATCGGTGTCGTACTTTTGATCGTAGCGGTGCTGTTCGGACGCGTCGTTGCGCAGTCGCCCTACGCCTGGCTCTTCGAGTTCGACAAGCCCGCGCTGATCTGGCTGCTCGCCGGGTATGGATTTCTGGCCTCGGTATTGCCGGGCTGGATGTTGCTGGTGCCGCGCGGCTATCTCTCGACATTTATGAAACTCGGCGTCGTGTTTCTGCTGGGGGTTGGCGTTATCCTCATGGCGCCGACGATCGAGATGCCGCGTGTCACGAGTTTTGCCGCCGGCGGTGGCCCGATTATTCCCGGTACCCTCTTCCCTTTTCTCTTCATCACGATTGCGTGCGGGGCCATCTCGGGCTTTCACTCGTTGGTCTCCTCCGGCACGACGCCGAAGATGATCGAGCAGGAATCTCAAGCGGTGGTGGGGTATGCGGCAATGCTGCTGGAAAGCTTTGTGGGGGTGATGGCATTGATCGCAGCTTCAGTGCTGATTCCCGGCGATTACTTGGCGATCAACACAACGTTAAGCGCCGATACGCTGGCGGCCATGGGGTTTGCTCCAGCGCGGATTGCCGAGCTGTCACAATTGGTGGAAGTCGATGTGGCGGGACGTCCGGGCGGCGCGGTTTCATTGGCGGTCGGCATGGCGTCTATTTTTTCGGCGCTGCCCGGCATGTCAGGTCTCATGGCCTATTGGTATCAGTTCGCGTTGGTGTTCGAAGCGCTCTTCATTCTGACAACAATTGATACGGGCACACGCGTGGCTCGTTATCTCATCCAGGAAATGGCAGGCAAGGTCTATGCGCCCTTTCGCCGGATGAACTGGGTGCCTGGTGTGATGGTGAGCAGCGGCTTAGTCGTGGGAGCGTGGGCGTATTTGATCGGGACGGGCAGCATTTCAACCATTTGGCCGATGTTCGGTGCGGCAAACCAGCTGCTGGGTATGTTGGCCCTCTGCATCGGGACGACCGTGCTGATCAAAATGTGGAAGGCGCCCTATCTCTGGGTCACGGCGCTGCCGATGCTGTTTGTGGGCATGATCACTTTGACCGGTTCCTATGAGATGTTTTGGATGTTCTTGAAGAAAGCGGCGACGTTGGCGGCCGGGCAGGCCTTCGCGCTCTATCTGGATGCCGTGCTGGTGGCGCTGGTGGCGGTGCTGGGTGTGATTGTCTTGAGCGATAGTCTGAGGCAGTGGTACGGCTATGTCGTGCTGAAAAAGCCGTTCACGAGCAGCGAGGTGGTGGTGTCGGCGGGTGGAGGATCGGCAGGACGAATGCAGGCGGCAATTCATTGTGATGCTGAGAAAGGGTTTAAGTTGCCGCATGGGACGGGCTGTTGCTGACGGATGTTGAAAAAGGGCTCCAGCTGCGTTCTCGCATGGCTCAAGGGCTCAACATACCAAACGACGTATGCCTCGCCTTTTCGCTTGCTGCGGTCTTGCTCGTGGAACGGCGCGTCTTGGCGCGCTGGGGTTGGGCGGGTAAAAACGGCGGCCTTTTGAACATCCGTAGGATCGGGCACAAACTGAAAGATAAGGGGTTGACACATGGCTGATCAGTTTTCATTTGATGTCGTGTCGGAAGTGAATATGCAGGAGCTGAAGAACGCGCTGGATCAGGCGACGAAGGAAATCAAGCAGCGGTTCGATTTCAAGGACTCGAAGACCGAGATCACGCTGAAAGAGAAGGAAAAGGAGTTGGTCGTGGTCTCGGACGACGAGTACAAGCTGAAAGCGGTGCAGGAGATCGTCAAGGCCAAGTGTGTGAAACGCGGGGTGTCGCTGAAGGCCTTCACTCAAGGTGCGATCGAGCCGGCGTTGAGTGGGACGGTGCGGCAAACGGCCAAGATTCAGAGCGGATTGGCATCAGACAAAGCGAAGGAAATCACCAAGGCGGTCAAGGATTCGAAGTTGAAAGTCCAAGCGCAGATCCAGGGCGAGCAAGTGCGGGTGCTGAGTAAGAGCAAGGACGATCTGCAGTCGGCGATCGCCTTTTTGAAGAGCAAGGATTTTGAGATCGATCTGCAGTTTACGAACTATCGCTAGGCGACGTGCACACCCTCATGCGAAACCTCGTTGCGGCTTTCGTTCTCACGGCCGCTCTTGTCGGTTGCGGTCGCAGTGACGCGATCGTCGTCATCCAACTCCATCCTCAGAATCCCGATATCATCTACGTCGCCACGAACGACTACATCTATAAGTCCCGCGATGGCGGGCAGACGTGGGCGAATTTGTCTCAGGGAATGAGTTATTCCCGCGTAATCGCCATGGCGATCGATCCGGCGTATCCCGCGACGGTCTATGCGGGCACCAAGGGTGATGCCGTCTATAAGAGCCATGATGGCGGGCAGCGCTGGACATCGATGCGCACCGGACTTGATGATGCGACGATCACGTCTGTGGTGAATCAATTTCTTTTCGATCCCGCCGATGCGCAACATATCTTTCTTGCCACCACGATGGGAGTGTTCGAAACCAGGAACGGGGGCGAACAATGGAAGAAAAAAATGGAAGGCATGAAGGAAGTGCTGATGGTCGTGACGCTGGGCATGGATCCCACCAGACCCGCTATTTTGTATGCGGGAACCAGCGGCGGTGTGTACAAGTCAATCGACCAGGGCGGTCATTGGGAGAAAGTGAATAATGGACTGGTGCCGCCCGACATGCTGAAAACGTCGAGGGCATTGAACGTCACGTCGATTCTGGTCGATCCGTCCGAGCCTGATACGGTTTACGCCGCCACGCTGGCAGGGCTGTACAAAACAACCGATGCGGCCAAGGCGTGGAAGCGGATCGGGGAGTCGCTTGCCGATCAGATGATTGTTGGGATGGTGCTCGATCGCGCGCGTCGAGGTGTGATCTACATTACGGGACGGGACGGAGTGCATCAGAGTGAGGATGGCGGCTTGACGTGGAAGGCGATTAATAGCGGATTCGCAACCACCAACGTTCGAACAATCGCGCAAAGTGCAACGGATCCGAAAGTGTTCTATGCCGGGACCAACGGCAGCGGGCTCTATCGCAGCAAGAACGCGGGTGACACCTGGGAGCCGATGCCGGTGGTGGGAGGGGGGCCGTAACGGAAGGATTACCGCCGTCTGCTGTTCAGATCGGAATCTCCAATCGAGGCGCCGACTCCTCGGCGTGGAACGGTCGAGGTTCCTTCGTAGTTTTGCGATTTGTCGACCTCGAAACCGGTGCTGTTGGGGACGACCGTATCCTGTATATCCGTTCCCGGTCGGTGCGGAAGGTTGCTGTCATGAATATCATTGCCTCGACGCGGTCGGAGTGATTCACTGACTCTGCTGTACGGGGAAACGGCAGAATTGATGTCTGCTCCGAACTGGGAATTCAACTTGGTGTCCTCGATGTCCCCTCCGATTCGTGAGCGCAGGGTCGTGTCTTGAATTTCCATTCCTGTCGGAGCCGATGACGGCGGCTTCTTGGCCTGAAACTCTCTCCTGATCGCTTCTTCCTCCTCTTGGATTTTCACTTTGACCCGGCCGCTGCTTTCATAGTCGACCCCGCTGAGACTCTCTTGTGCCTCGTTCAATGTGTCCAAGCGCGTCTTGAGTCGAAACAGGTCCTCACGCGCGCGTGCAACTGTCCCGACAATTTCACCGAGCGTGAATTGACGAGCGAACGTTCCAAGCTTGGGAGCCACGCCAGCACCACCGCCGAGCCCTCCATTACCCGTGCCATTTCCGGGGCCGGCGACAGTGGCCCCTTGTCCCTTCCCAAACCCTGTCGAATTGTAGATACCCTTTTGCTGAACGGCTTGTAGGATGTGGTTCGCTTCATCGATCAAGTCAATGATGTGTCCCGGCGCATCGTTGCCCGTCATGCAGCAGGAGAGGAACGTTCGATAGCGGTCTGAAAATTTCGATGCGGCATTCTGCAATTCAACGATTTTTATGGGATCGCGTTCCGGAAGATCGAAGCCGCGCTTTCGCGCGCTTTCTCGAAAAGCCTCTACTGTCTCCTGGTCGTACAGCGGTTGACAGTCTGAGCTTTTCTTCGTTGAAATTTGTTGGTCGGATGTCTTGCCCGGGCACCAATAGACGGGAGCCGGTTGGTTGAGGGGATTGTCGGGATTGAAGTCCTTCGCCCCGGTCTGCTCGAGACCAGAGAGCAAGAGAATGAAAAAGAAGAGGCCTGCAAGTGGGATGGTTGAACGTTGCGTATGCATGAAAGCATTTTCTAACTCAAGTCCTTGGAAGTCAACGAAACCTCAAGAGTTGGAGGGCCGAAAAGATTTCGGTTCCCACGAAGACCATGCACAACCGTATGGAGAAGGGCAAAATGATCGAAAGTTGCCCCTCCCATGACTTCTCAATATCTCCTGATAGCCCAGATAGATGAGAACTGATGATTATATACATGACAAACCCATGTACATAGGATATATCAGTTCCCACTTTCGCCCACTTAGGTGGGTGACAGGCTGGAATAGGCCAGGCTATCCTAGCGGCCTCTTTCAAAGGAGTGGGACATGGCTGAATTGTGGCGGCTGTTTGTTGGAGAAGGATGGGAGGCGATGAAAAAATCACCTCTCGCCGGATTGAGCCTTCTTATTATTGGCTTTTTGGTTGGTGGGGTCTGCATGAAATGGTATCTCGATGATAGGGTAAGCAGCCAAAATGAACGGATGGAGCGTCTGAAAATAGCTGCAGGCATGGCTATACCATCTGCTAAGACTCCCTTGCTAGAACTGACGAATTCAGAATTGAAATTCAAAGCAAACCGGTTAGTGGAGCGGATTAGATATATCGTGGAGATTAATCATAAGCACATAGATTCCAGGCGCAATGAGAAATTGCAAGGCCAGATTACAGATGAACAATACAGAAATCGCATTAACGAAGAAAACTATAGAGCTTGGATGCAGTTCGAGACGATCAGAGTTGAGGCATTAATGACATCAGATGAGCTTCGAGAACGTCTTGCCTCTCGCATCCGTGAAAAGATTGAGACTGCTAAGCCGCATTTTTACTCAGCCGATGAGCCGAAGGCAGAGGTAAGTCCTCTTCGGCTTCTGACACGGCCATTTATTGTAGATGCAGCCCTTATGCTGGCGGGAGAGATTGAGGAACTGACTAAATTGCAGCTTGAAAGATTGGAGACCTGTAAATGTTAGATGCTGAGCTTATTAATGACTTGCGCAGTTCGATTCCTTGACAGAATCGCTATTTCACTCGTACGCTATCTGTCCTCTTTTTCATATCCACTTGAAATCAAAGCGGATTCCTTGACGAAATCAAAGGCATGATGGTATGCACGGGATGGGGTCAGTGGTGCCCCTGTTTTAGCTGAGTTTCCCATTTCTGAGTAAGTTTTAGTGAACCTCTGCAGGCGGGTTCACTTTAACTGAAAGGGGGTGGGGAAAATGGATAGTAAAGGGAAGCTGAGGAAAAGGCCGCGCCCTGAACGCGGCCCGATCCGACGACCAATCCCTAGCTTACCATTCGTGATCAAGCGGTAATGCTAGAGCGGGGTGTTTAACCACCACTGACCCCACAGTGGGAGAAAGTGGTTTAAGTATTACATGGTTTTTAAAGTTTGGCAAGGGGGTGTAGAATGGGCCTTATGCCGAAGGAAAAGCCGCTCTCTCTGCATCCCATGACCTTTGAGCAGGCTCTTAAGCTCGCCGTTTCCGTACCGCTGCCTGCGAAGCGAGTCACCAAGAAAGGTTTGAAGCCCAAGTCTTCATCGAAGTCTTCACGGAAGGCCTCTTAACGAGTCATTTGTACATCAGGCGCTTACCTTCAGCGCCTTTCAAGGCCATCATCGCACGGGTCGCATCATCCTCAGTTCTCGCGTTGTAGCGGAAATCAAACTCGGCCAAGTATCGATGCAGGTGATGCTTCGACACGTGATGATAAGTCCCGTTCAATCCTCGCTTTAGTAAGCTGAAATAGCCTTCAATAGTATTTGTCGTAACCTCTCCGCGCACATAATGCCCACGCGAGTGGTTAACTGTCTCATGGCTGGCAAATTCTTTCTTAAGCCCACGATAGCCGTGATACTCATCGGTCATCATCCGTGTTTCAGGTGTTACATTCTCTCGGATAATCTCTCTCAGATTCTTGCTCGTCACACGATGTACCACGAATGAGCGAACATGGCCTTGTCGCTGTACAAGCGCAAAGACAGCGGTTTTCTTAGATCGGCCCGTTGCACGCTTCTCTTTGCCACCAATGTACGTTTCATCGGCTTCGACAATGCCGCCCAGCTTTCCTGAGAACGGCGAATGAGTCATCATATAGCGGATACGATGCTCCATGAACCATGCGCTCTTGTACGTCACCTTAAGCATTCTGTGGAGTTGATGGGCGCTCATGCCTTTCTTGCTTGAGCAGACCAACTGCATCGCCATAAACCACTTGGTGAGTGGGATATGTGAATCCTCAAAGATTGTTCCGACTGTCGCTGAGAATTGCTTGCGGCATTTGCCACACTTCAGGACGGTCCGCTTCACATTTGCGACGTTCAATTTGTAGACTTTTTCAGCGCCACAATGCACACACTTTGGACCTTCCGGCCAGCGCAGTTTCGCCAGGTAATCATAGGCCGCTTTTTCATCGCTGAGATGTTTGCCGACCAATAGATTTTCACTCATTTTCTGACCCCTTTCGTGTGATGAGTGATACTCTACTAAATCACTTTGGGTTTGTCAACGATATAATCATGTGAGAACTCTCTAAGTTACTGAAAATACTGTTGACAACCACAAAGGCGAGAGTATACTTCGCTAGGTGTGGGCGAAAGTGGTAATGAGTGGGTGAAAGTATTGTTAATGAATTCGTGCATGTTCCAGTACTTAGTCAGGAAGTTCTTTATTGGCTCGTTTCGCATCAGCCAATGACGATTCTTGATTGTACGGTGGGATATGGTGGGCATGCAGAATTGCTTCTGGAATCAAGTGCGGCCGGAACACGAGTCATAGGACTAGATAGAGATTCCCAGGCGATTGATTTCTGTCGGCAGCGGTTGATTCGATTTGGTGAACGCATCGTGTTGCGCCAAGGACACTATCGAGACTTGAAGCGGCATCTTGTCGAAGCCGGTGTCTCTACGGTGGACGGTGTGCTCTTCGATTTCGGTGTCTCGTCTCCGCAGCTGAACGATGCTTCGCGAGGGTTCAGCTTTCAGCGAGAAGGCCCGCTCGATATGCGCATGGATCAAACGACAGGTCAAACCGCCGCCGACTTGGTGAATGGCACTCCGGAACACGAACTCGCCGACATCATTTTTCAGTATGGAGAAGAGCGATATGCGCGGCGCATTGCTCGAGCGATCGTACAAGAAAGACAGCGCCGCTTCATCGAGACTACAGAGACGCTCGTGTCCGTCATCGCTCGATCGGTGCCGGCTTCTTATCGTCATGGACGGATCCATTGTGCGACACGGACGTTTCAGGCCCTTCGCATCGCGGTGAATCAAGAACTGGAGAGCTTGGAGCCGTCGCTGCGAGATGCGGCAGAAGTCCTGTCGACCGGCGGGAGAATCTGCGCGATCTCTTTTCACTCTCTCGAAGACCGTATTGTCAAACATACGTTCCGGTCTCTCGCCCAAGGGACCGAAGCCAGGCTTTCAGTGCTCACGAAGAAACCGATCCTTCCCTCCGCAGAAGAGTGTGCAGCGAATCCACGGTCGCGAAGCGCCAAGTTGCGAGTCGCGGAACATCAACCGAAGTCGAGGCTTTCATGAAGACTCTCACCATTCTCATAGGGCTTTGTCTGGTATTTGTGTTTGTGTGGGAGCGCGTGGATATGGTTCGGGTCGGTTATCACATCGAACGGTTGAAGCGTGACAAGACGGTGTTGGAGCGTCAGCGGGACGAGCTCCGCGTCAAGGTTTCGGCATTGAGTGCGTCCGACCGGATTGCGAAGGTGGCGACAGAAAAACTGGGTATGAGTCTGCCCCAGCAGGGTCAGGTTATCGTGGTTCAAACCAAGCCGAGCGGTGTCCAGCCCACAGACGTTGTGCCGACCGAAGTGAAAGTCGCTAGAAATGATCTTCCCAGTGGGAGGTACTAGTGTCCGGTTCTTTCTCTCGTGGCCGTCGATACGTGTTGCTGCTGGTGTTGCTCGGTGGGTTTGGAGTGGTTCTGTTCCGGCTGGTCACTTTGCAAGTTTTGCAGGCGGCTGAACTCTCCGTCAAAGCGGACCGACAGCATCAGAAAACAGTCTCGCTTGAAGGGGCGCGCGGCACCATTGTCGACCGGCACGGCAAGATTCTCGCCATGAACGTAGAGGTGCCGTCCGTGTTCGGAGTCCCCACGACGCTGGAAAGTCCCGCCAGGACTGCTCGGCAGCTGTCGCCTGTTCTTCATGTGCGGATTGATGAGTTGGAGAGAAAGCTTCGACAGGACCGGAGTTTCGTATGGTTGGCTCGAAAACTGGACCCTGAGCAGGGGCGCCGACTTGATCGCTTGTCGCTTGACGGAGTCGGGGTTGTGATGGAAGGGCGGCGATTCTACCCCAAAGGACCACTCCTCGCGCATGTGTTGGGTTTTGCGGGTATGGACGGCGAAGGATTGGAAGGCGTGGAGCGTCGCTACGAATCATCCCTGCACGGCGAGAAGCGCATGATGGTGCTGCAGCGTGATGCCTTCGGACGTACGGTATTCCCCAAGGGTTTGATGGAGCGGACTCCCACGTCGGGTCATAGTCTCACGCTCACGATCGATGAGGTGATTCAGTATATTGCGGAAAGGGAGCTGGAAGATGCCGTCTCCCGCGCCCAGGCAAAATCGGGTGTGATGATTGTGCTTGATCCGAAGACGGGAGCGCTGCTGGCTATGGCGATCAGCCCGCGATTCGATCCGAATGTCGTTTCTGCTTTGAGTCCTGATCGCTGGCGAAACAAGGCCCTCACCGATGCGTATGAACCAGGGTCAACCATGAAGGCCATGATGGCTGCGGCCGCCATTGAGGAGCGGGTGGTGAAGCCGAATACGATGGTGTTTGGAGAGCACGGGCACATGACTGTCGCGAACACCGTGATTCATGATCATGAAAAGCTGGGGTGGATCTCCTTTGCCGAGGTTATTCAGAAGTCCAGTAACATCGGAGCCGCGAAGACCGGCATGGCGTTGGGAGAACAGCGGCTGTATCGCTATCTTCAAGCATTCGGATTCGGGCAGCGAACGGAGATTGATCTTCCCGGAGAAGGGGCGGGGTTGGTCAAGAATCCGAAAGACTGGGGCCGCCGCTCCGTCGCGTCTATTTCAATGGGGCAGGAGATCGGTGTCACGCCGATTCAAATGGTATCCGCTGTCGGCGCTCTTGCAAACGGCGGTGTGCTGATGAAGCCCTACGTGGTTTCAGAAATCCGAGACGCTGAGGGTCATATCATTAAACAGGTGCCTCCTCAGGTGAAGCGACGCGTGATTTCTCCGGAAACCGCCCATAGCGTGACGAAGATTCTTGAAGGCGTCGTCACGGACGGCACCGGGGTGAAGGCGGCCATTCCTGGATTCAGGGTCGCTGGGAAAACCGGAACGGCTCAAAAGATCGATCCTCGGACAGGAACCTATTCGAACTCTCGATTCGTGTCTTCATTCGCGGGATATGTCCCGGCAGACAGCCCGCGGCTTGCCATGATTGTGGTCATCGACGAACCTCAGGGTGAAGCCTGGGGCGGGACAGTGGCTGCTCCGATATTCAGTCGTGTCGGCGAGCAGGTGTTAGGTTACTTGGGCGTGTCCTCGAATGAGCCGGTCACGTTGGCGATGGCTCCACGGAAATCGTGATCGTACTTGGAAATGCCGATGACCTTTGCAACCATGCTTCAAGCGCTTGAAGGACATGTGAGGATTCTTGAACAGCACGGAGATCTCGGCGTGTCGATAAGCGCCATCACCGATGATTCTCGAGCCGTCTCGGCCGGAAGCCTCTTTGTCGCCGTGAAAGGAGAACGGGTCGATGGGCACCACTTCATTCCGGCGGCAATGAGGGGGGGGATGGCAGCGCTGGTTACGCAGCAGCCGGCGTGTGAGGTTTCCGTTCCGTTCGTACAGGTTGAGGATTCCCGGAAGGCGCTCGGGCTTCTGGGGAGCCGGTTCTATGGAGAGCCATCCTCGCAGATTCGGATGATCGGTGTCACGGGGACGAACGGTAAGACCACCACGACGTATGTCTGCAAAGCCCTGTTGGAAGCGTTGGGCCGCCAAGTGGGATTGATAGGAACTGTTGCGTATCAGATCGGCGGGAATACGATACCGGCAGCGCACACGACTCCCGGTGCCCTCGAATTACAGCAGCTGCTCGACAAGATGGTGGCTGCCGGGTGTGCCACCGCCGTGATGGAAGTATCTTCTCATGCCTTGGCGCAGGATCGCACGAGTGGATGCGAATACGACGTGGCCGTTTTTTCGAATCTGACGCAGGATCATCTCGATTTTCACAAGACGATGGAGGAGTACTTTCAGGCAAAGTTGCGACTCTTTACCGGATTGACCGGAGGACACAAGGCGAATAAGCGGGCCATCGTCAACGCGGATGACTCCTATGGGAACCGTATTGCCGAGCAGTGCCCTGCCCCGGTTTGGACCTATGCGTTAAAGAACAAAGCGGATTTGCGTGCCGAAGCGGTACGGTTGTCGCTTCAGGGGACATCCTTTACCGCTGCGACTCCGGTCGGAAACTTTCCCGTGGAGAGTCATCTTGTGGGTGAGCATAACGTCTACAACTTACTGGCTGCTATCGGAGTGGCGCTTCACGAAGGGGCGACACCCGATCAAATCCGTCAGGCTGTGGATAGGGTGATCAATGTGCCGGGACGGTTTGAACGTGTCATGGCGGGGCAGCCGTTTACAGTCGTCGTGGATTATGCCCATACCGAAGACGCTCTCGTCCGGCTGCTGACGGCCGCACAAGTGCTGAAGACCGGACGCATTATCACGGTGTTTGGGTGCGGTGGAGATCGCGATCGGGGGAAGAGGCCGAAGATGGGAGCAGCGGCAGTGGGCTACAGTGATGTCGTGATTCTCACTTCGGACAATCCTCGGACCGAGGATCCCCACGCCATTCTCGAACAAGTAGAGGTCGGAGTAATCGACGCACTGCGACAACGGTCACACGTCCAATATCGAAAAGTAGCTGATCGACGGGAGGCCATTAAGGAAGCTGTGCGGGAAGCCCGCGCAGGAGATATGGTGTTGATCGCCGGCAAAGGGCACGAGGATTACCAGATCATCGGCACACAGAAGTTTCATTTCGACGATCGCGAAGTCGCGCGCGACGCGATCGAACGACTCGGCGTCCGCGTCTAGCTCAAGGTATAGGAACCGGTCGGTGCAGGGAAGCATCCAGATGGCGCTGTTTACCGTCGAAGAATTGCGGGAAGTGATCAGCGATCGAGTCTTGGCCGGCGGAGGAGCCGGGTGGACGAAGCAGCGCATACGCCGCATCAGCCTCGATACTCGGTCTCTCCAGCCGGGCGATCTCTTTCTGGCGATACGAGGAGATCGATTTGACGGACACAACTTCGTAGCGACGGCGCTGTCGCGCGGAGCGGCCGGCGCCATCGTGCTCGATTCCTACGATGTTTCGAGGCTTGCCCTCAAGCCAGGCTCGAAACGCACGGCACCGTTTATTCTGGGTGTGCGCGATCCGCTCTTTGCCTACCAGCAGTTGGCCGCCTACCACCGGAGCCGATTTCAGATTCCTGTCGTCGCGGTCACAGGAAGTAACGGCAAGACGACGACGAAGGAAATGGTCGCGAGCGTCATGGCGCATCACTGGAAAATCCTCAAGACCGAGGGGAACCTGAACAACCGGTTGGGAGTTCCGCAGACCTTGCTTCGCCTCAATGATCGGCACAAAGGGGCCGTCATCGAGATGGGGGTCGATAACCTCGGTCAGACGACCAGGCTCTGCGAAATCGTTCGGCCCACGATCGGGATTATTACGAATATCGGTCCCGACCATCTCGAGTTTTTCGGGAGTATGGACGCATCCGCTCAAGCGAAAGGGGAGTTGCTCGATCTGCTCCCGGCCGACGGGACGGCGATTCTCAACGCCGATGATGCGTACTTTGATTATCTTGCCGCGAGAGCTCGATGTCGGGTGGTGTCGTTTGGGTTTTCATCGAAGGCCGACGTCCGTGCGATGGATGTGAAATCCGACGGGCGCAACGGGACGATCTTTCGTCTTCTGCTCCCAGGAAAGGTACGGCATACGATCGTTCATATTCGAGTCCAAGGGGAGCACAACGTCACCAATGCTCTGGCCGCAGGAGCGGTCGGATCAGTTTTGGGTCTTCCTGGAGCGGTCATCGCTCAGGGACTCTCCCATTTTCGACCCGCTGCCATGCGGTCGCAGGTGTTGGTCAATCGCGGCGTGAAGCTGATCATCGACTGTTACAATGCCAACCCAGCCTCCATGAAAGCGGCAGTGCAGCTGCTCGCGCAAGCTGGAACGAACCGAAAAAAGATCGCAGTTTTGGGAGACATGCTGGAACTCGGTCCGAACGCCGTTCAGATGCACGAAGAGGTCGGCGGATTTGTGGCGCGTCATGGGGTCGATCAACTTGTGGCTTGCGGCGCGTTAGGCCGAAGCATTGCTAAAGGGGCACGGCAGGCGGGGCTTGATCACACTCACATTTTCGAAGCGCGGGATGCACGAACTGCTGCCGCTGCTGTGAAAGCCATCGTCAAAGCAGGAGATGTCGTGCTGATCAAGGCGTCTCGCGGGATGAGGTTAGAACTCGTGGCGGACGCACTCCAGGGAATCAAACGCTCGGCAAAGAAGGCTTCGTAAGAATCGTCCATACTATGCTGTATATCTGGCTCTATCCGCTCCACACCGAATTTTCCTTTCTGAATGTGTTTCGCTACCTGAGCTTTCGCATCATCTATGCCGCAGTGACTGCATTTCTGATCGCATTTATTCTCGCGCCCTGGGTGATCCGAAAGCTCCAAGAGATCAAGCTGGGTCAACAAATACGCGACGATGGACCGAAACGGCATTTGGCCAAGAGCGGGACACCCACGATGGGGGGAATCCTCATCATCTTTGCCGTGACTCTGTCGACGTTGCTCTGGGCCGATATCTCGCGACCCCACATCTGGCTGGTTCTTGTGGCGACGTTGGGGTTCTGTGCCATCGGTTTTGCGGATGACTACCTCAAATTCATCAAAGCCCAGTCGAAGGGACTGTCGGCGGCGCAAAAGTTTACGGCACAGATAGCGGTTGCGCTCGTCGTCGCGCTGATTCTGTATTCATTGCCCGGTTATAACACCAAGCTCAGCGTGCCGTTTTTCAAGAATTTCATGCCGGATTTGGGATGGTTTTACGTGGTCTTTGCCATCCTGGTGATCGTCGGCAGTTCCAATGCCGTCAATCTTACGGACGGTCTCGATGGACTGGCCGTTGGGCCGGTCATGATCGCGGCATTGGCATACACTGTCGTGGCCTATGTCACCGGCCATCGATTGATGTCGGAGTATCTCCTGATTCCTCACATCGAGGGGGCGGGAGAATTGGCGGTTTTTACGGCAGCCATGTTGGGCTCAAGCCTGGGGTTCCTCTGGTTCAATACCTACCCGGCCTCGGTGTTTATGGGCGATGTCGGGTCGCTTCCGCTTGGAGCGGCCCTTGGAACGGTCGCCGTGATCAGCAAGCATGAATTGTTGTTGCTGATGGTCGGCGGTGTCTTCGTGATCGAAGCCGTGTCGGTGATTTTTCAAGTGGCCTCGTTCAAATCCCGGGGGAAGCGGATCTTTCTCATGGCGCCGATTCACCACCACTTTGAGATGAAAGGTTGGGAAGAGCCCAAAGTCGTCGTACGTCTGTGGATCATCGCCATTCTTCTGGCGTTGCTGAGCCTGAGCACACTCAAGTTGAGGTGATGAGGATGGTGGGGACGGACACCATGCAACTGGCAGGAGCACACGTGACGGTTGTCGGACTTGCACGGAGCGGCCTCGCAGCCGCCCGCTTATTGCAGGAGGCCGGCGCGCTGGTCACGGTGGCTGACCGTAAGGAGAGAGGAGAGCTGCTCGGTCTGCTTGGATCATTGGACCAGGCGACGATCCGTTTCGTTCTGGGCAACAGCTATGAATCGGCGCTCGACACCGCCGAATTGGTGGTCATCAGCCCGGGAGTCCCCTATCGGATGGAGGCCCTTGAACGGGTACGTGGGCGAGGGGTGAAGGTCATCAGTGAGCTTGATCTTGGCTCGCGGTTTCTTTCCGCTCCGATCCTGGCGCTGACCGGTACAAACGGAAAGAGCACGACGGTCACGCTGATCGGGAAGATGTTGCAGGAGAGCGGAAAACGCGTCTTTGTCGGCGGGAACCTTGGGACGGCGTTCAGTGAAGCTGCCCTACAATCCTTGCAGGCCATAAAGCACGGCCGATCCTGCCCATACGACGCCTTAGTGGTGGAGGTGTCCAGTTTCCAGCTTGAAACGGTGGAGCAGTTC
This sequence comes from Nitrospira sp., assembly GCA_024760545.1. Lineage (NCBI taxonomy): Bacteria > Pseudomonadati > Nitrospirota > Nitrospiria > Nitrospirales > Nitrospiraceae > Nitrospira > Nitrospira sp. The sequence continues at coordinate 1,704,454 of CP060501.1, read as the reverse complement.
CATCCATGGATCGCCGGGATTCTCAATGTGACCGTGGACCATCAGGATCGTTATGGGTCGATCGACGAATATGTCGCCGCCAAGAACCGGATTTTCGAGAACCAAACTGCGTCGGATTACGCCCTCTTCAACCTGGACGATCCACGAGTCGCTCCATTACGGCGGAACGTGAGGGCTCGCACGCTGGGGTTCACGAGGACCCACTCGTTGCCTCACGAACTGGCCGGTGGGGCATATCTTGATCGCGATCGCATCATGATCACCATCGAGGGGCGGACTCAGGAAGTATGCGGACGGAGCGAGATCAAGATTATCGGCAATCACAACATCGAGAACGCGATGGTGGCCGCAACCTATGCCCTGCTGAGCGGATGTCCTCTCAGTATCATTCGTCAGGCGCTCAAGGACTTCCCCGGATTGGAGCACGCGTTGGAAGTCGTTCGGGAGCGACGAGGCGTACGGTTCATCAACGACTCCAAAGGAACCAACGTGGATGCCACGCTCAAGGCGTTAGAGAGCATCGATCAGCCGATCTGGCTCATCGCCGGTGGCCGCGACAAGGGGGGAGACTTCTCCCGGCTCGTTCCTGCAATCCGTCAGCGAGTGAAGCGACTGCTTCTGATCGGCGAGGCGGCTCCGCTGATTGCGAATGCGATGAAGGGGTATCAAGGGATCGAGCGAGCAAGCTCCTTGCGTGACGCCGTCGAATCGGCGGCATCGGGAGCGGACGCAGGTGACGTAGTGCTTCTATCACCGGCCTGCGCGAGTTTCGACATGTTTGCGGATTACCAAGATCGAGGGCGTCAGTTTAAGGCCCTCGTGGAATCCTTGCCGGCGTAAACCGACGACAAGGCAGAGGAGCGTTGACACCGCACGATGTCACAGAGATCTGCAGGGACCCTGGCATTGCCGTGGTCTACCGCTGCTCCGCAGGCGTCAAAGCGGGTCGGTATGGATCACCTCTTGCTGTTCGTGACGCTCATCCTGGCGTTTGTCGGCCTCGTGATGGTGTTCAGCGCGAGCGCGGTGGTGGCGGGCAATCGATTCCACGATTCCTGGTACTACCTCAAACGGCAACTCGCCTGGCTGGTGTTCGGGTTGATGCTGCTGCACGTGGCATCCCGTGTCGATTACATCTGGTGGAAACGGCTGTCTCTTCCGCTCCTGGGTCTCGTCACGGCGTTGCTGATCATCGTATTGATTCCATCGATCGGTGTCGCAGCGAAAGGAGCCCGGCGTTGGCTGAGGCTGGGGCCTATTTCGATTCAGCCGGCCGAAATGGTGAAATTGATCGGTGTGATCTATCTCGCAGCATATCTGGCAAGAAAGGAGGATCGGCTCCAATCCTTTTCGACAGGGTTGCTGCCGGCGCTTCTGGTGATCGGCGTTCTCAGCGGGCTGATCCTCTTGGAACCGGATATGGGGACGGTAGTGGTCCTGGGGCTTGTGACAGGCGGCCTCTTGTTCGTCGGCGGTGCGCGTCTGTCTCACCTCTCGACGTTGGCGCTCTGTGCCGTGCCGATCGGTTTGGTGCTTGTCCTGAGCTCCAGCTATCGGCGCCAGCGGCTCATGGCGTTCCTGGAACCGTGGAAAGATGCGTCGGATACGGGATTCCAAATTACCCAATCGTTCTTGGCATTTGGAAGCGGAGGACTGTTCGGTGTCGGGTTGGGAGAAAGCAAGCAGAAACTGTTCTTTCTCCCCGAAGCGCACACAGACTTTGTGTTGGCGCTTGTGGGCGAGGAACTGGGCTTTGCCGGGACGGGCATCATCATTCTTTTGTTCATACTGTTTGTCGTCCGCGGATTTCAGATCTCCACCCGGGCGCGTATCCCGTTCGGGCGCTACCTTGGGATCGGTATCACGACGCTTATCGGCACCCAGGCGTTGGTCAATGCCTGCGTGGTGACGGGGTTGTTGCCGACGAAGGGACTCACGTTGCCCTTCGTCAGTTATGGCGGTTCTTCGTTGGTCATGAGCCTGGCCGGTGTGGGGATCTTGCTGAACATCTCAAGGGATCGGCAGGCCGGACGAGAAGAGATGAGACCTCGGGGTGGGCGTGGTTGGTCGAATCGACGATGACGATCGTAATCGCCGCAGGGGGGACCGGCGGGCATCTCTATCCAGCCGTCGCGCTGGCGCGGGAGTTTTTACATCGGGATTCTTCCACAAAGATTCTCTTTGTCGGAACCGCGCGGGGAATTGAGACTCGGGTGCTCGCTCATGAGGGATTTGAATTGGCGCTGATCACGGCCAAGCCGGTGATGGGGAAGGGATTGCTGGATATCATTCGCGGTGTGTTGTCCGTCCCCATCGGGATCTGGCAGTCGTGTGAAATTCTGAGAAGTCGGCAGGCGAATCTCGTGATCGGTGTGGGAGGCTATACGAGTCCAAGCATGTTGGCAGCCGCTGTCTTGAAAAGGGTTCCTCGGGTGATTCTGGAGCCAAATGCGTATCCCGGCTTGGCCAACAAAGTCGTGGCTCCGTTTGCACAGCGGATCTTTTTGGCGTTTGAATCGGCCGGGACCTCCTTTGATTCTCAAAAAGTGCGTGTGGTTGGGACGCCGATCCGACAAGAGTTCCTGGCGCAATCAGACCTCCGTGATCAAGCAACCGAGCAGGCTAGCCGGCACTTGCTGATTTTCGGAGGAAGCCAAGGTGCGAGGGCCATCAATACCGCGGTGATGGAGGGCTTGACTCAATTGAAGAACCGTTTCCCCGGCCTCTCTATCACGCATCAAACCGGGGAAGGAGATTGTGAACGAGTCAGCGAGGCTTACCGAATCCAGGGGGTACAAGCCACGGTGGTCCCATTTCTTTATGACATGCCCGCTGTTCTGCGCACCGCCGATTTGGTGGTGGCTCGTGCGGGTGCGATGACCATCGCCGAACTGACCGCCTGTGGCAAGGCCGCGATTCTGATTCCGTTACCCACGGCGATTTATGATCACCAGATGAAGAATGCTCGGGCGATGGAAGCGGCTGGGGGAGCCATTGTGCTTCCTCAGGCGGAGCTGACCGGGATGAAATTGAGCGAGACGATCGGAGCCGTCCTATCGGACCCGCAACAGTTGGAGAGGATGCAACGCAAAAGTTTGGAGATGCGACGAATCGATGCCGGCAAAGTGATCGTCAGTGAATGTTACGCGCTGATGGGAGTGACACATGACATCAACCGATCTATTGGAGCGGCCGGAGGCTAGTGTTGTTGGGGCACAAGGCACCAGGACACAGAGTGTAACGAGACGACAACGGGTGAATCATATGACGCTTTTTCGTAAGACACAGCAGATTCATCTCGTCGGAATCGGGGGGGCCGGTATGAGCGGGATCGCGGAAGTCCTCCTGACGATGGGGTACAAAGTGACCGGCTCGGATCTGCACGTCTCTGAGACGACAAGGCGACTGGAAGAGCTCGGCGGAAAAGTTTTCATCGGTCATCAAGAATCGAACGTGGGGGAAGCGCAAGTCGTCGTCATTTCGTCCGCCGTGGCAGCGAGTAATCCCGAGGTGGTGGCCGCGAAGGCCAAGCAGATTCCAGTGATTCCACGGGCAGAGATGCTGGCGGAACTGATGCGCCTGAAGTTCGGAGTGGCCATCGCCGGCGCCCATGGTAAGACGACGACGACCTCGATGGTCGCGAACGTATTGGCGCAGGGCGGCCTCGACCCCACAATGGTGATCGGCGGCAAGGTCAACGCGTTGGGCAGCCATGCGCGGCTTGGACGAGGCGACTTGCTTGTGGCGGAAGCGGATGAAAGCGATGGATCGTTTCTTCGGCTGTCTCCGACGATCGTCGCCGTGACAAATCTGGACCGTGAGCACCTTGATCACTATGGCTCGATGGAGCGAATCAACGAGAGTTTCTTGGAGTTCATCAACAAGATCCCCTTTTATGGATTGGCGGTGTTGTGTGCCGATGACGATCATCTCCGCGGGCTGTTTCCCCGCATCGTGAAGCGCTATCACACCTACGGACTGTTCGATCGGGACGGGGTGGCGCCGGATTTCAAGGCAACGGACGTCAGCCTTAAGCAATGGGGCGCCGAGTTTCGTGCGTACTTCCGAGGGAAAAACCTCGGCCCTTTCCGGTTGACCGTCCCCGGCATTCATAACGTGTCGAATGCCCTTGTCGCAATCGCTATCGGCATGGAACTAGAGGTTCCGGTCGATCTGATCCGCAAAGGGCTGGCGGCCTTCACCGGCGTCGAACGGCGCTTTCATCTGCGCGGCGAAACCGGTGGGATCATGGTGGTCGACGATTATGGTCATCACCCCACGGAGGTGAAGGCGACCCTCGCCGCCGCCAAGCAGGGCTGGAACCGCCGATTGGTCGTTCTGTTCCAACCACATCGATACAGCCGGACACGGGATTGTATCGGAGAGTTCGCTCATGCCTTTGATCACGCCGATGCCTTGTTCTTGACCGACATTTATCCGGCGGGTGAACAACCGATTCCGGGAGTGTCCGGCGCGGCCCTTGCTGAAACGATCAAATCAGCGGGCCATCCATCGGTGACCTTTATCGAGCGGAAAGAAACGCTGCCGGATCAGGTGTTGCCTTACCTGAGGCCTGGTGATCTCGTCTTGACGTTGGGGGCGGGTGATATTTGGAAAGCGGGAACCGGAATTCTCTCCCGCCTTGAGTCCACGTGATGGCCCAAGATGTCCCAAAGTCTGCAACATGAGTCAAAGGCGCGACCGAGATATGCCGAACACAGATTACGGTCGGCGGTGGTCGGCCTGCGAGGGACGGTTCGCTTCAATGCACCCCTTAAGGACTACACATCGTTCCGCATCGGCGGCCCGGCCGACGTCTTGGTTCTGCCGGCCGACGTGGAGGATGTCGTCCGGCTTGCCAGGCAGGCGAATGAACAGAAGCTTCCGATCTTTGTGTTGGGCGGCACCAACCTCCTCGTTCGCGACAAAGGGATTCGAGGTGTGGTGGTCGGTTTGGAAAAGTTACGCGCCATCACAGAAGAACCAGGGTCTGTGTTGTACGCCGAGGGAGGTGTCGGAATGCCGACACTCATCGGTTATGCCATCCGCCGGTCTTTGGCGGGATTGGAGTGGGCTGCCGGTATACCGGGAAGTGTGGCGGGCTGTGTGGTCATGAATGCGGGAACGAGGCTTGGCGAAATGAAGGACTCGGTGAAAGCAGTCCGGATCATATCGCCGAACGGCACGCGCATCGATTGTGAGGCCAGAACGATCGAATTTGGGTATCGCCGGGCGACATTACCACCGGGCATCGTAGTCGGAGTCTGGCTTCAGCTGACGCCGGGGGTGCGGGCGGACATTGAAAAGGTGGTGAAGGATTATCTGCGCTATCGCCGCGATACCCAGCCGCTCACGCTGCCGAGCGCCGGCTGTGTATTCAAGAATCCGACGAACGATTCAGCGGGGCGAGTCGTCGAAGCGGCAGGGCTTAAGGGAGCGTCGGTCGGCGATGCATGTGTCTCGACGAAGCATGCCAACTTCATCGTGAACCAAGGCCACGCCAGCGCCGGTGATGTGCTGTCGCTCATCAGGAAGGTGCGCGCTCAAGTCGCTCGCAAGACCGGGGTCAAGTTGGAATTGGAGTTGAAACTGGTAGGGCAAGCTTAAAGAGAGGGATTGTCGATGCCGACTGGTCGAATGACAGATGCGCGGATCGGTGTGCTGATGGGGGGACAATCTTCGGAGCGGGAGATCTCTCTGAAAACCGGCCGGGCCGTCCATCAGTCGCTGATCCGCCGTGGGTACGATGCGGTGCCCATCGACGTCACCGATCGTCTCCATCGGGATTTGGAGAATCAGAAGGTGGCCATTGCCTTTCTCTCGCTGCATGGACCGGGGGGTGAAGACGGAACAGTCCAAGGGTTTCTCGAGACACTCGGTATTCCGTACACAGGGTCCGGCGTACGGGCGAGCGCCGTGGGAATGCATAAGGCGATCACCAAAACGTTATTGGCTGCGCATGGCGTTCCGGTTGCTGCCGGAACAGTCGTACGGGAAGATGACAGACCGTCACTGTCGAAGATTCTACGGGAGGCACGACTCGAATTACCCGTCGTCGTCAAGCCGGTATCTCAGGGCTCTACCATCGGGGTTACGATTGTGCGTCGTACGGGTCAATGGAAGGAGGCGCTCGCACTGGCGCATCGTTATGACCCGGAGGTGATGGTCGAAAGCTATATTCCGGGGCATGAAGCGGCCGTTTCCATCCTTGGGACGGCGACGGGCGGCTCGACCGTGCTCCCGCCGATTGAAATCGTGGCGCCCGAGGGTTTTTACGATTTCTCGGCCAAGTATCAGAAGGGCAGGACCCGGTACCTCTGTCCTGCTCCATTTCCTCCCAAGGTGCTTCGGCGAGTCAGTGAATTGGCGAGCCGAACCTACGACGTGTTGGGCTGCGAGGGGGCTGCCCGCGTGGATTTTCGAATCACTCCGAGAGGCCGTCCCTATGTCCTGGAAATCAACACCGTGCCCGGCATGACAGAAACCAGTCTGCTGCCGATGGCCGCAGCTCAAGTAGGAATCGGGTACGACACGTTGGTTGAGCGAATTCTGCAGTCGGCGCTCGATCGCGCGGCTCGGTGTGCACAAGCTGTCAATCGGGAGTCAGCGTGATGCGATTCTTCTTGAAGAAACGGCGGACGGGGGATGCAGTTCCCCGAAAGAATCAGTGGAAGGATCCGCAAGGGGAGAAAGCCGTGAAGGAAGCCGGACGAGCGAACGCCGCCAGACGGAAGGCCCTCGTTCGTTGGGCCGGCGTGGCGACCGCGATAGCGCTCGGGACATGGCTCATCGTGATGGGCGTCAAACACACCGGACCGGCGTTCCAACATCTGTTGGAGATCACGACGATCACAGTCGAGGGAGCGCACCATATCGATAAACAGAAAGTGCTCGATCTTGCAAAGGTAAAACCTGGGACGCCGCTCCACCTGATCGTCACGACGGCCATCAAGGAACAGGTCGAATCTCATCCGTGGGTCAAAACGGCTGAAGTGACCCGTGTTCCCCTTCATGAGTTGCGGATCTCGGTAGTCGAACGAAAGCCTGCGGCGATCGTACGTGCCGAGTCACAGAACTTTCTGAGCGATGACGAGGGGCATGTGCTTTCCCGGCTCGGTCAGACCGACGATGACGCGTTGCCTCTCGTCACGGGAATCGATCTGCAAGGGCTGCTGCAAGGAACGCAGGCGGTACGACATGCCATTGTGTCCGGCGTCGAGCTCGCCAGAGTGGTCGGGAGAACCCTCGATGGCCGGCTACAAGTACACGCGGGAAACCCGTCGAATCTAGTGGCCCTTGTCCAGGGAGTCCGATTCCAATTTGGGCAGGAAGCGATCGGGGAGCAGTGGGAGCGGTTCCAACGCGTCAAACCGACGCTGAAAACGCTGAACTTTGATGGACATGGGCACGGAGCACACGAAGTGGATCTGCGGTACGAGAACCGGATCATCGTACGCGAAGGGGGGTGATTGCGGTGCCAAAACGGGATCAAATTCTGGTCGGGCTCGACATCGGAACCACGAAGATCTGCGCGATCGTGGCGGAGATGACCGATGGCGGAGGTCTCAACATTATCGGTGTCGGATCGAGCCCTTCGCGCGGCTTGCGTAAAGGAGTGGTCGTCGATATCGAAAGCACCGTCGAATCCATCAAGAAGGCCGTCGAAGAAGCGGAACTGATGGCGGCGGTCCAGATCAATTCAGTCTATACCGGTATCGCAGGCAGCCATATTTCCGCTGAAAACTGTAAGGGCGTCGTAGCGCTCAAGCGGGCCGAGGTGACCCGCGAAGATATCCATCGAGCCATCGAAAGCGCACGCACGCTCGCCGTGATCCCCCATGAGCGGAGGATTCTGCACGTCCTGCCGCGGGAATTCATGGTGGACGGACAAGAAGGAGTACGTGAACCATTGGGTCTGTCGGGTAATCGGTTGGAAGTCAACGTCCACGTCATCACCGGTGCCGTCACTTCCGCCCAGAACATCGTAAAGAGCGTGAACCGGGCGGGACTCGACGTGGTGGACATCATTCTGCAGCCGCTGGCCTCGAGTGAAGCTGTATTGAGTCAGGAAGAACGCGATTTGGGCGTGGCCATGGTGGATTTGGGAGGAGGGACAACAGACCTTGCTATTTTCCTGGACGGCAGTATCCGTCACTCGGCGGTGCTCCCCATCGGCGGTCAAAATTTGACGAAGGACTTGGCCATCGGCCTGCTCACGTCACAAACCGAAGCTGAGAAGATCAAGACTCAACATGGTGTGGCGCGGACCGAGTTGGTGACCGGACATCAGATCGTCGAAGTGCCCTCGGTTGGGGATCGGCCTGCTCGAACATTTTCCCGGCGGGATATCGCCGAGATCTTGGAGCCGCGAGTTGACGAGATGTTTGACCTCGTCCGTAGAGAGATTGCCCGCGCCGGCTATGAAGGGATGTTGGGCGCCGGTGTGGTGATTACCGGCGGCACGTCACTTTTGGACGGCATGCCCGATGCCGCCGAGAAAGTATTGAACCTGCCGGCGCGCCGAGGGGTACCTTCCGGTGTCGGAGGGCTCAGAGATATCGTCGGCCATCCCAGTCACTCGACGGGGGTTGGTCTCTTGTGGCATGCCCGGCGACATGTCGATGAATTGGAGACGGCCGGGCTTCGTAACGGAGGAACCTGGGCCAGAATGTTCGGGTGGACGAAGCGGGTGTTGGAGGTCTTTTAACCTTAAAAACCTTGCGGACAACCGATGGTTGTCGCGCTGGGTGATATGAGGGAGGTGTCCCAATGTTCTCATTCCAGGAAGATGTGCTGTCGCCGGTCCGTATTAAGGTGATCGGGATCGGCGGCGCCGGATGCAACGCGATCAACACGATGATCACCTCCGGGTTAGCTCGTGTCGATTTTATCGCGAGCAACACCGACCTTCAGGCACTTGATCGGTCCCTGGCTTCCTTCAAGATCCAACTCGGCCCGGAACGGACCAGGGGGTTGGGTGCGGGGGCAAAGCCGGAAGTCGGTCGGGACGCGGCGCTTGAAAGCAAGGAGCACATCCGCGAATGTCTCGAAGGGGCCGATATGGTCTTCGTCACCGCGGGAATGGGTGGAGGAACCGGTACCGGAGCCGCTCCCATCGTGGCCAGCATTGCCCGCGAAATGGGTATTCTCACGGTAGGCGTCGTGACGAAGCCGTTTCAGTATGAAGGCCAACGGCGACACAAGCATGCCGAAGAGGGAATCCGGGACCTGCGCCGGCATGTCGATACGTTACTCGTGATTCCCAACCAGCGGTTGCTGGGGATCGTCGACAAATCAACTCCCCTGCTGGAAGCGTTCAAGGTTGCGGATGATGTATTGCGACAAGCCATTCAAGGCATCGCCGATGTCATTACCACCACAGGCCATGTGAACGTCGATTTTGCCGATGTCCGCACGGTGATGTCACACACCGGACGCGCGGTCATGGGCATGGGCATTTCCCGTGGGCCGAACCGGGCGATCGAAGCGGCCCAAAAAGCCATGTGCAGTCCTCTCTTGGAAGAAGGGAGTGTCGAAGGCGCCCGTGGGGTCCTGTTGAACATTACGGGAGGTCCCAGCATGTCGCTGCATGAAATCGAGGAGGCAGCATCCATCATTCAGCAGACGGCGGATCCGGAAGCCAATATCATTGTCGGGCAGGTCATCAACCCCGACCTGGGTGAGGAACTCGTCATTACGGTGATCGCGACCGGATTTGAACGAGAAGACGATGCAGCAGCTGCCACGATTGGGATGGACCGAGGAACCAATCGGCCGGCCAAACCTGTACAACCGGTGTTGGCAGGCGTGGGCGCCTCCGTTGGCATGGATCGGCCGATGAAGGATCTGGACCGCCCCACGTTTTTGAGACGAATGACCGATGCGCGTGAGTCCCTGGACCGAGTTGGTTTAGCGGCCGAAGATGAATGGGATGTTCCGACGTTTCTTCGCAAACAAGCGGACTAGTTCTCGTCCCGGTCGTCACATGATGTGGGGTTGAGCGTTGAGATGACGAGTCCATCGGTTATTACTGTCCCGGCATTTGCGGATGCCCGGAGTCAGATCCGTCATTTTTTCGGGACCCGTCGGCATGCAGCGGGGTTCGACCTTGAAGTGGGTGTTCCATTGCGAGGGCTACAAGGGACCGCGTCGTCTTCATGGACGCTTTCTGTCAAGCAGGTTCATGGGACGGATGCCCTCGTAGTCGATCGCGCACTCGCTTCAACGGATCGATTTATCGGCGGATGGGACGCCTTGGTGACTGATCGGTCCGGGGTCATGGTAGCCGTGCGGACGGCGGATTGCGTTCCGATATTGATGCATGATTCCAAGCGTCGTGTCGTCGCCGCGATCCATGCCGGCTGGCGGGGAGCTGTTGCCGGGATCGTACCCAAAACACTGGCGCTGTTACAGGCTCGCTTCGGCTCAGTCCCTGAAGAGATCCGTATCAGTATCGGTCCGTCCGCCGGCGTCTGTTGCTATGAGGTGGATGAGCCCGTTCTGAACAACTTGCGTAAGGAGTTTTCAGGTTGGGACAAAGTGATTCAAAGCAGGAAGGGCGGAAAAACACACCTTGATTTGAAAGCCCTCGTCAAAGAACAAGCACAGGCCTTTGGGGCCGTTCCTCAGTCCATCACGACCGTGAACCTCTGTACCATTTGCCATGCAGATCTCTTTTTTTCCTATCGGCGAGAGGGCAAAGTCAACGGGACTATGGTCAGCGCAATCGGCTTGCCGCTGAAGCGAAGATAGCTCAGACTCTGCCAATTCTCAGGTTCTTCCGCTAGAATAGGGACGGTTCGCTGAATGAGCGGCCGCGACTCATGAGAATGGACGATGGAACCGCTCATCCAAGAGACGACCACGCGTGTTCAAACGGTGCTGACGAAAATTCGGTCAGCCGAAGAAAAGGCCGGACGCCTCGGCGGCAGCGTTCGACTCGTGGCTGCGACAAAAACCGTGATGGTCGACCACATTGCGGAAGGGGTGCGCGCCGGTTTGTCCATCTTGGGCGAAAATCGTGTGCAGGAAGCGCGTTCTAAGATATCCACGTTTTCTCAGGCGTCCGTGCAATGGCATTTTATCGGGCACCTCCAGCGGAGGAAGGTACGGTCAGTGATCGGTGTATTCGACTTGATTCATTCGGTGGACAGCCTGGACCTGGCGCATGAAATCGACCGTCGTGCGGGAGAAGCCGACCGCCGACAGAATGTTTTGCTGGAAGTGAATATCGGAGACGAGCCGACGAAGACAGGATTTCGTGCGGACGACGTGATGCGATCGCTATCGAGCATGGCGGAACTTCCCCATATCTGTATCAAAGGTCTCATGACGATCCCACCACCAACTGCTGATTCGGACTCGGCTCGACCGTATTTCAGGAAACTCAGGGAATTGGCTCGCCAGATCATGGCATTGCAGGTATCCTCCGTGAGCATGGATCAACTGTCGATGGGCATGTCGAACGACTATGAAGCAGCCATCGAGGAGGGGGCGACACTGGTCCGTGTCGGCACCGCCCTGTTTGGAGCGCGCCATGCCTAGGATGGTTCCCGCAAGACATCTTGGCTTTATCGGCGGCGGTCGAATGGCGGAGGCGCTGATTAGTGGGGTTCTCTCGGCCAAGTTATACAAGTCTGAACAGATCCAGGTGGCTGATCCGGATGCAACCCGGCTGGATCACCTCAAGAAGCAATACGGGGTGCAGGTCGGTGTCTCGAATCATGACATCGTTGTCTCAAGCGACGTCGTCGTCTTGGCCGTCAAACCGCAGGTGATGGCAGAAGCCCTCAAGGGAGTCGGCGCCGTATCGGCCAAGCGGCTCGTGATTTCAGTGGCTGCCGGCGTACGAATCAGCCGAATCATGGAAGCGTGTGGGCGGCACACCCGCGTCGTTCGTGCCATGCCGAATACGCCGGCGATGGTCGGGGAAGGGATGACGGCATTGGCGATCGGACCAGGAGTGGGTGAAGGCGGGATCGCCTGCGCCCGGCAGATCTTCGAATCAGTGGGTAGAGTCGTCTCTGTCGAGGAGCGTCTCATGGATGCGGTGACCGGGTTAAGCGGAAGCGGACCTGCATACGTGTTTCTCGCGATAGAAGCCATGGCCGATGGTGGGGTAAAAATGGGATTACCGAGAGAGACAGCCGGCCTGCTCGCAGCCCAAACCGTGTTGGGTGCCGCCCGATTGGTCTTGGAGACTGGGCAACATCCTGCTCGTCTCAAGGATCAGGTTGCCTCTCCCGGCGGAACGACCATCGCGGGCCTGCATCGACTGGAGCAGGGCGGCCTTCGAGCTGTGTTGATCGATGCTGTTGAAGCTGCCACGAAACGTTCTCAGGAGCTTGGAAGCTGATGTTCGTGCTGGGAAATACCTTGTTGGGCTTTGCGACCGTGCTGGATTATGCGTTGACGTTCTATAGCTGGATCGTGATTGCACGGGCACTTATCTCTTGGGTGAATCCGGACCCGTGGAATCCGATCGTCCAATTCCTGACTCGCGCAACGGAACCGGTCTTGGCTCCGCTCCGACGGAGACTGGGTTGGGGGATGGGCATCGATTGGTCGCCGCTGGTCGTCATTGTGGGGATCTGGTTTGTGCAGATTGCCGTGGTACAGTCGATTAAGGATTTTGCGTTGCGGATGAACTGACTCAACCAATGGGGGAAGCCATGAAGATCACACCGCTCGATATTCAGCAGATGGTCTTTCAAGTCAAACTTCGTGGCTATGATCGCGAAGAGGTGAACCGCTTTTTGGAGGAGATCGCGCAAACGGTCGAGTCCCTAAACCGCGATAATATGACATTGCGTGACCGGATTGTGTCGCTCGAGCAACAGGTATCGGACCTGAAACGGACCGAGGCGACGCTGTCCAACACATTGGTCTCCGCTCAGTCGCTGGCTGATGACGTCAAGCGAAGTGCTCAGCGGGACGCCGAATTGATCGTGAAAGAAGCGGAATTGAAGGCGAGCGAGCTGTTCCGACAAGCACGAGCCGAGCTGGGGAATACGCAACGCGACCTATCCATGCTGCAAAAGCAACGGTTGCTCATGGTTGAGCGGATGCGTGCGACGCTGCATACGTTCGAACGAATGTTGGACGTGGAAGCCAGTGAGGCGTATCAGGATCATAGCGCCATGCAGGAAGAGAAGATGGAAGGTGAGTCGAGTCCCACCCGTTGATGTTGTATAGCTGATGGTGTTGCCAGTGGGCGGTGCTGCTCATTTCTCGTGCACCTCTCGGGTCGGCCATCATCCCCATGTCTGAGCTACAGATCATTCAATCAGCCCTCGATCGGGCCGTGAGCGGCGGCGTGTTCCCTGGGGCGGTATTGGCAGTGCGGTGCGGAGACAGGCCGGTTTCTCGCTTCGTTGCCGGACGGCTTTCGACTTCCCCGCTAGGACCTCCCGTGAACGCTTCCACCATCTATGATTTGGCCTCGTTGACCAAGCCCTTGGCGACCGTCACGTCTCTTGCCTTGCTGATCCAGATGGGCCGCTGCCGGCTTGAGGATACCGTGGCCGACCATCTACCCGACTGCACCGATACCCCTATCGGCGCAGCCACGCTTCGGCATTTGCTGACACATTCTTCCGGATTGCCGGGATGGCGAGGATTCTATGAACGCCTCACCCCGGATGGAAGGGTTCCTTCATCATATTGTGAGAGGGAGCAAGCGAAGCGGTCCATGCTCGGTCTTATCCGATCTGAAGCGCTCGTGTATGCACGAGGCACGCGCAGCCTCTACAGTGATCTCGGCTTCATGTTGCTCGGCTTTATTGTTGAACGGCACAGCCGGCAATCGATGAACGACTTCTTTCGTGAGCACATTGTGGGTCAGCTGGGCGGCGTCCAGGTTGAATTCGTTGCGTCGGAACGATTGCATGCGTTTCTTGAGAAGGCAACCGAGGACGGAAGTGGCGTGGCGCCGACAGAAGTTGACTCATGGCGAGGTCATCTCCTATGCGGGGAAGTGCACGATCAGAATGCAGCCGCACTGGGCGGCGAGGCTGGTCATGCCGGGTTATTCGGGAACGCCGACGCTGTGCTGGCGATCACGGGTGTATGGCTGCGGGCCTATCACGGGCGGGCAGCTATTCTCGATCAGGGCATTGTCCAGGAATTTACACGGCGCCAGAAACAGGAAGGAGCATCGAGTTGGGCGCTCGGATGGGATACGGTATCGGTGCCGTCATCTTCGGGGCACTACTTCACCGACCGATCATTCGGCCATCTCGGCTACACGGGGACTTCGATCTGGATCGATCCGGTTCGGGAATTAGAGGTCGTACTGCTCTCGAATCGCGTACATCCTTCGAGCCGGAACGAAGCCATTCGGGAGTTCCGACCTATGATTCATGACCTGGTGTATGAGGCGTTCGTCGGGCTCGGTCAAGGCCGATCCGGGTAGTCAATCCACGTCTCTTTTTCTGCCAGATAACGCGTGCCTTTGAAATTAGTCCGTGTTCTCATGCGCGTGAATCCCACATCTTGAAGCTTTTCGACCAATTCCTTCACCGCTGCCGCAATGGTAGAGTGCGACCGACTCTCAACGATGAGGGCTTCATACATTACCTTTGACGAGTATCCTGTCGATGTCCGGTTGACCAAAATCGCGCGGTTGAAATACCGGTCGCTCGGATCTACTCCCTCAATTTGGTGTTTCTCGACCAATCCTTCTTTCTTGAACATCAGCGGCAGCGTACTCATACTTCTTCATCCTTCCGGCAAACAGTGGGCGACGAGGCTAACTCCCGCAATTATAGAAGGTCGTCCTCCGTGCCTGCAACTCGTTGACAAGCTTAGCCTCGCTTACTATGATGCCTTCCCTCATCCAGTCGGAGGCCGGTCTAACCCCCACCATATGAACATTCCCAATAGCCTCACGATTCTTCGCATCCTCTTGGTCCCTGTTTACATCGGGTTTATGACCTACGGGTCATACGGATTGGCGCTCCTGACGCTGCTCGTCGCAGGACTGACGGACGCCATCGACGGTTATATTGCGCGCAAACTGAACCAGCGAACGAGGTTGGGGACATTACTTGATCCCCTCGCAGACAAGGTGCTGCTGACTTCGAGCTTCATCTCGCTCGCAATCCTGCATCTAATACCGTCATGGCTTGTCATCCTCGTGGTCAGTCGAGATCTGATTCTCTTGTTGGGGACAGCAGTCGCGCATGTCACCAGTACGCCGATCAATGTGGCACCGACGTTCCTGGGCAAGGGAACGACGATGTTGCAGCTGAGCTACGTTCTCCTGACCGTCCTCTTGACGTGGCGAGAACATGATCGCGGTGTGCTTACCCCGCTTCTCGTGGTGATGGTTGCGTTCACCCTGGCCTCAGGGTTGCATTATCTCTATCGAGGGTATCGAGACGCGAACACCGCTCCTCCCCTTGCTTAAAGGGCTTACCGTAAAAATCATGTGCCGAATGGCTTCGGTAAATAATGCAATAGTTTTTGACAGGTTTTTGACCCACCAGTAGACTCGTTTTGTAGTCCTAGCCTTCCTCTTCAACCGGCTCAGAGAGCCACAACAGGACGAACACCTATGGCCACGTTTGCGTATGTCGGACGGAGTAAATCGGGGGCGGTGAAAAAAGGGGAGCTTGTCGCGAAGTCGCGCGATGAGGCGGTGGAACAGCTGCGCAAACAAAGCGTCGTGGTGACCAGTCTGGAAGAAAAGGCGGCCAAGGAGGGATTCAGCTTTCGCCTGGGGAGCGGGGTAAGCGAAAAGGACCTGGTTGTTTTTACCAGGCAATTCGGAACCATGATCAATGCCGGATTACCTCTTATCCAGTGCCTGGAGATTCTCTCGACGCAGTCGGAGAGCGTGCCTCTGAGGAAAGCTGTCGGCGAAGTGAAAGGAATGGTTGAGGGCGGTTCAACGTTTTCCGATGCGCTCCACAAACACCCCAAAATCTTCGATGACCTGTATGTCAACATGGTTCATGCCGGTGAAGTCGGAGGGTTGCTGGATACGATTCTGGGCCGTCTCTCCAAACACATCGAGAAGGCGATGAAGTTGAAGGGGCAGATCAAAAGCGCATTGGTCTATCCCGCGGCCATCGTCGGGATCGCCGCGATCGTGATCACGGTCTTGATGATCTGGGTTATCCCTGTATTCGAAAAGATGTTCAAGGAAATGTCTGGCGGGAAGATGGCGCTGCCGGCACCGACTCAGCTTGTCATCGACGCGAGTAATTTCGTGCAAGGGAATTGGTACATCATCTTGGGCGTCATCGTGGCGCTTGTGGTCGCCGTCAAGAAATATTACGCGACTCCGCAGGGCAGGTTGGCCATCGACAAGCTCGTGCTGAAATTGCCCGTGTTCGGGGACCTCGTCAGGAAGGCATCCGTGGCGAAATTTACGCGGACATTGGGAACGCTGTTGGCCAGCGGGGTTCCGCTGCTGGAAGCCTTGACGATTTGTGCGAAGACCTCCGGGAACAAGGTCGTGGAAGGAGCATTGCTTGATGCAAAAGTCAGCATCAGCGGAGGAAAGACGATCTCCGAGCCGCTCGCGAAAAGCGGAACGTTTCCCAAGATGGTGACCCACATGATCTCGGTTGGAGAGTCGACGGGTGCGTTGGATAACATGCTCGGAAAAATCGCGGATTTCTACGAGGACGAAGTCGACGAAGCGGTGGGGAACCTCACGGCACTCTTGGAACCGATGATGATGGTGTTCTTGGGCGTCACCGTCGGATTCATCGTGGTCGCGATGTATCTCCCGATTTTTACGATGGCGTCCGCGATCGGTTAAGCGCACAACTCGTGTTTGAACGGCGGCTTCGTTGCCAACAGGATCGGGCAATGAAGCTGCGCCGACTTCTCAGTGAACTCCTGCGTCGATTCAATAACGAGCGATCTCCTTTCCAGACATACTTCTGTCAGATGGAACTTCATGCACAGTCACAGTGATCCGGGAGCCGTGACGGTGGAAGCTGTTCGCTAGACGGAGTGTTATTGCGTGGCGGATATCAAGGCCAGAATCTACCGGTTAATGGGGTGGCGAGTCGTTCTCGTCACGCTCCTCTTGGGATTATCCCTTGCGTTCCAAGTCACGAAGGGCGAACGTGTCGAAACCTTCTATGCTCTGATCATCTTTACGTACGCCGTTACCATTCTCTACGCGTTGGTGGTTCGCCAGCTTACCGACCCCGAAGTCCTCGTGCAGTTTGCGTGGACTCAGATCGCCGTCGATTTCATGTTGGAAACGGTATTGATCGCAAGAACGGGAGGAATCGAAAGTCCGTTCGCGGTGCTCTATGTCATCAGTGTGACGGTCGCCAGTTTGGTTCCGCGGCGCCGTGTGGGCCTCCTGACAGCCAGCCTCTGCATCATCCTGTTCGGAATTCTGACCAATATGCAGCTGTATGGACTTGCGGAGATATGGGGCTGGCTTCCGCCTTCTCGGCTGAGCGCCGCGGAAACGCTCCAGGCGTTTGGTGTGTACAGTCTGGCGTTCCTGGTCGTCGGGTTTTTGAGCGGGGCGCTCGCGGATCAGCTACGGCTGGCAGATCAATCGCTTCGTGAGAAAGAACAGGGACTGAGCCGCCTTCAGGCGTTCCACGAGAATATTGTGCATAGTATCAGCAGCGGTGTGTTTACAACCGACGAACAAGGTCGGATCACGTCGTTTAATCCTGCCGCGCAGGAAGCCACAGGCTACAGCTTTGAACAAGTTCATGGGCGGCCCTGGCGTGAAGTGTTTAATTGGCATCCCAGTCAGCAAGAAGACGACCACATGCAGGATGCTTCCGCCAACTTGCGCTTTGAAGTCGAGTGCAAACGGTTCGACGGCAATCGGTTGATCCTCGGCATGACGCTCGCGCCGTTGCATGAACGAGGGGAAAAGACGGGCCTTGTCGGAGTGTTCAAGGATCTCACACAGATCCGTGATCTGGAAGAAGAAATGCGGCGCAAGGAATGGCTGGCCGGTCTTGGAGAGATGTCGGCGGGCATGGCGCACGAAATACGAAACCCGTTGGGTGCGCTCGCCGGCGCCATGCAAATGCTTCGAAAGGATCTCCATGCCGATGAAACCAGCCGGCGGCTGACGGAGATTGCCATTCGGGAAGCGACTCGATTGGATACGATCATCACCGAGTTTCTCCAGTACGCCAGGCCTCCGGCGCTGAATTTGGCGGAGCACGATTTAAACAAAGTCCTTGCCGAGACCCTTGATCTGGTACACCATGAAGCACGAGCCAGAACGAACATCACCATCGCGGCGGCTCCGTGCAGTGAAGCTTTGCCCGCGCAAGTGGATCAGGATCAAATGAAGCAAGTGTTCTGGAATTTGGCGGTCAATGCCTTCGATGCCATGCCCGCGGGAGGACAGCTGACGATCACGACGGGGTGCAGAAAGGTCGATGTCGCGGGACGCAAGGCGGAGGTGATCGAGGTGTCCTTCCATGATACCGGGGAAGGCATTTCGAAGAACAATCTCGACAAAATCTTTCTCCCGTTCTTTACCACCAAAAAACGAGGTTCTGGGTTGGGATTGGCCGCGGTCCATCGTATCGTCGACCTGCACGGTGGGTGGATCAAAGTGGAAAGTCAGGAAGGTCAAGGCACTCGATTCGGAGTCTGCTTGCCTCGCACGGCAGATTCAGGGGTACGACTGTGGCACGAGGGTAGAGAGCCGTGGAAAAGATCCTAGTCGTTGATGACGAGCAAAGCTTGCGCGAAGTATTGAGCATCATGCTCAAACGAGCGGGATATGCCGTGACCAGCGCCATGGACGGCGAAGAAGCGATCGAGTTTCTGCACAAGGAAATCTTTGATCTGGTGATCACCGATTTGCGGATGCCGAAGGTCGATGGAATGGAGATCCTCAAGGCGGTGAAGTCCACCTCTCCTGAAACGGTGGTGCTGATCATCACCGCCTTTGCGACCGCTGATTCCGCAGTCGAAGCCATGAAGCAGGGCGCGTATGACTATCTGACGAAGCCCTTTCAGGTCGATGAAGTCCAGTTGATTATTCGCAATGCGCTGGAAAAACGGCGCCTCTCGACCGAGAACATGCTGCTCAAGCGCGAGATGGCAAGCCAATCGTCCTTCGCGCAGTTGGTCGGCCAAAGTGAGGCGATGCAAAAAGTATTCGACGTGGTACGAAAAGTCGCCGATTCGAAAAGCAACGTGCTGATCTGCGGTGAAAGTGGAACGGGAAAAGAGTTGGTTGCGCGTGCGATTCATTACAACAGCGTCAGAAGCGCCCTGCCGTTTGTCGCCGTCAATTGCAGCGCGGTGCCGGAAACTCTGTTGGAGAGCGAGCTGTTCGGCCACATGAAGGGATCGTTCACGGGCGCCATTTCCAATAAGGCGGGATTGTTCGAGATTGCCAACGGCGGAACCATCTTTCTGGATGAGATTGGCGATACGACTCCCACGATTCAAGTAAAGCTCCTGCGTGTCATTCAAGAGCGGGAATTTCGACGGGTGGGCGGCAATCAGGATATCAAAGTCGACGTGCGTATCGTCGCAGCCACCAATAAGGATCTCGAAAAAGCAGTCGCAGATGGCTCGTTTCGCGAAGATCTCTATTACCGTTTGGATGTCATTCCCATCCGGCTTCCGCCGTTACGCATGCGAACCGGGGATATTCCGCTGCTGGTCAGTCACTTTCTGGAGCGGTTTTCGAAAGAGAGCGGCAAACCTAAGCCCGTGATCGGCCAGGAGGCGATGCACGTGTTGTTGGGACATGAATGGCGCGGCAACGTCCGCGAGTTGGAAAATTTGATCGAACGGGTCGTCGCGTTCTCCGCGGAGGGACCGGTGACCGACGCAGATGTGCGAGGATGGCTCCATCGCCCGGCGGCGCAGTCGCAGCCACACGCGATGCCGCTGGACTTGACCGAGGAGGGCTTGGATCTTGAAGGGCTCATCAACGGGATCGAAAAGGATCTGTTGCTGAAGGCTCTTGAGCGATCGAAATGGGTCAAAAAGAAAGCCGCGCGGATGCTTCGACTGAACACGAGATCATTCCGGTATCGATTGGAGAAGTATGCTATAAAAGGAGGTCGTGACTAATCGCTCTCCCGAACCGACCGGTTCCCCCTCGTCGATTACCGTTTCTGCACCTGCCAAGATCAATCTCGTGCTCCGAATCCTGGACCGTCGACCTGACGGCTACCATAACCTCTGGTCATTGATGCAGACCGTGAGTCTGGAAGACGAACTCTCGATTTCCATCAATCACGGTCATACGACCATTACATTGCGATGCGATGAACCGTCCTTGAAAACGGACCCTTCCAATCTGGTCTATCGTGCTGCGGCGGAGGTACTCGAACAGAGTGGACGACCCGTTGGATTGGACGTGACCCTCACAAAGCGAATCCCGATGGGGGCTGGGTTAGGAGGCGGGAGCAGCGACGCGGCTGCGACCATCCTTGGACTGAACCGGCTGTTGAGGTTAGGATGGTCGACGGAGAAGATGGCCGAGGTTGGTCAAGCACTCGGAAGCGATGTGCCGTTCTTCTTTTTCGTCCCTTGTGCGATCGTGAAGGGGCGAGGTGAGAAGGTGACTCCGGTGCACATCAATGGAAGTCGATGGGCGGTCTTGGTCAATCCGGGCTTCCCGGTCGAAACGAAGTGGGCGTATCAGCAGCTCTCCGCAAGCCGAACCGCCATCGTGCCGTTGTCTCATTCTCATGCCTCGCTGGAGGCAACACGTGAATTAGAATGGAAACACGTGCTTGAGACAGCAGAAAATGACTTTGAGTCGCCTGTGTTTAAGGCGCACCCTGCGCTCGACGATATTAAACGGCGGCTTCTGGCGGCAGGGGCCGAGGCTGCGTTGCTATCAGGCAGCGGTGCGACGGTCTTCGGTGTGTTTCGTGGTGAGGCCGAGGCCCGTCACGCAGAGACAGCTTTTTCAAGCGAGCCGTATTTGAAGGTGTTCACGGCGGCCATGTGTTCTCATTCCTAGCCGGTTCATCCTAAAAGTATCGACGGGCGTTTATTGACAGAAGCCTGAGATTTCCGCTACAGTTTCACCCTTTGATTGGCTTCCCCAGTAGTGTGTGCAGCGACCGAGGGGGTCGGTTGACCGAAAGCCGCCTTCACTCACCGCACAAGAACCACTAGAGAATCCAGTACGTTAGAGACACGCGAGAAGACGGTCCAGGCAAGTTTTATGAACAGGGAACTGAAAATTTTCTCTGGCAACGCCAACCTTTCGCTTGCCCATGAGATCTGTGCCTATCTCGGGCAGAAGTTGGGTGAAGCCACCGTCTCGTCCTTCAGCGATGGAGAGATTCGGGTCAAGATCGATGAGAATGTACGGGGCGCCGACGTGTTCGTCGTGCAGTCCTGTTGTCAGCCGGTCAATGATTCCGTGATGGAGTTGTTGATCATTATCGATGCATTGAAACGTTCGTCGGCCAACCGCATCACCGCCGTTGTGCCCTATTTCGGGTACGCTCGTCAGGACCGCAAGGATCAACCGCGCGTTCCCATTACCGCGAAGTTGGTCGCGGATTTGATGACGACCGCCGGAGCCGATCGTGTCCTGTCGATGGATCTTCACGCCGGACAGATCCAGGGGTTTTTCAACGTGCCGGTCGACCATTTGTATGCGCTCCCGGTCTTGCTGGACTACATTGTGAAGAAACAAGTCGCGGACATGGTCGTCGTGTCGCCGGATGCCGGCGGTGTGGAGCGGGCCAGGGCGTTCGCAAAACGCCTCCAGGCCAACCTGGCGATCATCGACAAGCGGCGCGAAGGCCCGAACCAGGCGCAGATTATGAACATCATCGGCGACGTGCAAGGGAAAAGCGTGTTGCTCTTGGATGACATGATCGATACGGCCGGGACGATTGTGCAAGGTGCTCAGGCCTGCGTCGATCAAGGGGCTCGGGAAGTGATGACGGCCTGTACGCATGCGGTGCTGTCGGGGCCGGCCTTGGAACGACTACAGGCGTCGTGTCTGTCCCAGGTGGTGGTGACCAACACCATTCCGTTGCGGGGAAAAGAGTTGGTTTGCCCGAAGTTGCATCAATTGTCGGTGGCGCCTCTGTTAGGGGAGGCCATCAGACGGATTCATGAAGACGAGTCGGTGAGTTCACTATTTGCCTAAGCGACCCGTATCGACGGGGTATTGCGTCGGAAGCGGAGGAGACGGAGGAAGATCATGAAATTCGATTTGACAGTGACAGTAAGAGAAGAAGCGGGCAAGGGTGCCGCACGGTCCATGCGGCGGTCGGGAAAAATCCCGGCGGTGCTCTACGGCCAAGGGGAATGTCTCTTGCTGACCGTCAACCCCGATGAATTAATCAAAATTTTAAAGTCTCGTGCCGGCAGTACCGCGTTGATCTCTCTCACCGTGAACGGCGCCAAGTCCAAGCCGAATCGAACCGCGCTTCTACGGGATTTTCAGGTGGATCCGGTCAGTGGGGCTGTGTTGCATGCAGATCTCTTTGAGATTTCCATGAGCAAGCCGATCCGGGTGAAAGTCCCCATCAAAGTCATCGGCGGGGTTCCCGCCGGAGTCAAAGAAGGCGGTGTGTTGCACCACAACATGCGTGAGGTGCACGTAGAATGTCTTCCAGCGGCGCTACCGGACCACGTCGAGATCGATGCTTCATCGTTGACCATCGGCAGTGGTATCCATTTGAAGGACCTTGGAGCGCGCGAAGGGGTCCGTTTCTTGGACGATCCTGATCAGATGGTCGTCAGCGTCGCTGCGCCGATGTCGGACGCCAAACTCGAAGCCTTGCTCACCAGCACCGCGGGCCCGGCAGGGGAACCGGAGGTCCTGGTGAAAGGTAAGGAAGCAGCGGTTGGGGCTGAAGGTGCTGCGGGTGCCGAACCAGCCAAGGCGGGTGCAGCAGCGCCTGCCGGGGAAGCCAAGGCAGGAGAAAAGAAAGAAGCCGCTGCGGCTCCCAAGGCTGAAAAGAAAGAAGCCGAAAAGAAGAAGTAACGTTGCGCCTTCTCGTTGGACTGGGCAACCCCGGCAGAGCCTACGCCCAGACCCGCCACAATGTCGGTATGTGGGTCATCGAACGGGCCGCCGCTCGATGGTCGATCAGGCTCTCACCACGCGGCACAGCCCAGCGAGGCTCCGGGCGACTTGGAAGAGAACTGATCGAGCTTGCCGGCCTGCTCGACTGGATGAATATTTCCGGTCCTCCACTGAAAGGCCTCCTGCGCGAATTCACGCTCACTCCCGGCGATCTCATTGTCGTCCACGATGATTTGGACCTGGAGCCAGGGCGGCTGCGGATTAAACTGGCTGGTGGCAACGGGGGACATAACGGAATTAAGTCCATCATCGAGGCGCTCGGGACTCCGCAATTCGTCAGGATGAAGATCGGGATCGGCCGGCCTGCCCCGGGTCAAGATTCCGCCGACTATGTCTTGGAGCCGGTGTCGAAAGATGAGCTGGTCATATTTGAACCCTGTTTGGAGCGGGCCGTCGATGCGCTGGAATGTCTGATTCATCGAGGACCGGACGTTGCGATGAATCAGTTCAATGTTAGAGAGAAGGCTACGAACGAAGAAGAGGACACGAATTAAATGGGCTTGTGTTGCGGCATGATCGGCTTGCCGAACGTCGGCAAGACCACCGTCTTCAATGCGCTGACCGGCGGCGGCGCCTTAGCGGCCAATTATCCCTTTGCGACGGTAGATCCGAACACCGGTATTGCACTGGTTCCGGACCCTCGCCTCATCAAGCTGACCGAGATCTTCACGTCGAAGAAAACGACCTACAGCACGCTCGAAGTGCGAGACATTGCCGGGCTTGTCGAGGGGGCCAGCAAAGGCGAAGGACTCGGCAATCAATTTCTTGGCCACATCCGCGAAGTGGATGCGTTGCTGCACGTCGTGCGGTGTTTCCAAGGAACCGACGTGGTTCACGTCAGCGGCGGGATCGATCCGCTCCGTGACATCGGGGTGATCGAAACCGAGCTCATGTTATCCGATTTGGAAACGCTTGATCGACGAAAACAAAAGACTGAAAAGAAGGTGCGCGCTGGGGACAAAAAAGCCGCGTTTGAAGTGGAGTTTCTCGCCAAACTGATCGGATTGCTCGATAAAGGTGAATGGTTAGGCAATAGGGAATATGCAGCGGAAGAGCGAGTGATTCTCAACGAATGTCAATTACTCTCCGCCAAACCGGTTCTGTTTATCGCCAATGTCTCCGAGGGGAAGAATGCGGATGAGGCCATGGTGCAGACCGTACGCGAGTTTGCGGCAAAGCGTGGCGCTCGGGTCGTGACGATCTGCGGGCAGCTGGAAGCTGAATTGTCGTCGTTGCCTGAGAGCGAGCGGGCGGACTTTCTGAACGAAATGGGGCTGACCGAATCGGGACTTGTGCGGTTGACACGAGAGGCCTACACTCTGTTGGACTTGGTGACCTTCTTCACGGCCGGGGAGATCGAATCTCGCGCCTGGCCGATTCCGCGAGGCACCAAAGCGCCTCAAGCGGCGGGCAAGATCCACTCCGACATGGAGCGCGGCTTCATCCGCGCCGAAGTCTATCACTACGACGATCTGCTGGCCTGCGGGACGGAAGCGAAGGTGAAGGAAAAGGGACTCTTCCGCCTGGAAGGCAAAGACTACGTTATCAAAGAAGCGGATATCGTCTACTTTAGATTTAACGTCTAGTCGCTCACTCGCGGGTCCTGTTGCTGTTGCATGGTTCACCATGCAACGGTGTTTTCACGAAGGGCAGCGGGTGATTTCCCTTGTCCATCAACGACTCGCGCTTCCTGTCTCTACTGAAATCTTGATGAGGCCGCACATCTTGTAAAACCAACTTGCTTCAGGTTCTTCGTCGTGGGACTACAAGCTGATCTGGTAGCGAGTGCTCCTACCGCCGCCGACAGGCGCGAAGATGCCCTTCTCTGCCAGATCCTGCAAATCGCGTGTCGCAGTCGCTTTCGATGCGCCGGCGAGTGCCAGGTACTTCTTGGCGCTCATCCTTACCTTAGGGCGCGAATGATACGATCAGCCGTCACTGTATTCATGACAAGGTCACACCATCGCAGATTCACATTACGATTTTGCGCGATGCTCTTTGACGATATTCAGCCAGTACCGGGTGTGTTTGAGTTCACCGGTTTTTCGGAGTACGCCCAGTTCTACCAAGCTCTGTAAATCTCTGGTTGCGGTGGCTCTGGAGGTGTTTGTGATTTTGAGGTAGTTCTGGGCACTGAGTCCGCCTTTGAAGCCGTCAAGTCCTTCCCGAAACATGCGTCCCAGTGCTTTGTCCTGCCGTTCATTGAGGTTCCCCCGCAGACGATCATGCAGTCTGGTTTTGGCAATGAGGAAATCGATGAGGCGTTGGGTGTACTGCTGTGCTTCCAGAACGGTTCGTGTGAAATAGATGAGCCAGTCGGTGATGTCTAATGCCCCATTGTTGTCCTCAAGAGCCGTGTAATACGCCTTCCGGTTTCGGCAGATCGTCTGAGACAGCGCGATGAGCGTCGGCCTGCCCAGGTTTTGGGACAAGGCCTTTTCCGACAGCGCTCGCCCAATCCGCCCATTGCCGTCTTCAAACGGATGGATCGATTCGAAGTACAGGTGTGCGATGCCTGCCCGCATCAGTGCAGGAAGCGGCTGCTGCCCATCTGGTGCCGTATCGTTGAACCACGCAAGAAATCCGTTCATCTCCATCGAAACTCGATGCGACGGCGGTGCTTCAAAATGCACCTTGGGAGTTGCGATGGGACCCGACACCACTTGCATCGGACTCTCGGTAGTCCGGTACGCGCCGATAGGGGTCAGGTCCTTCCGCCCACGCATCAGCATCGTATGCCAGTCAAACAATTGCTCATGAGAGAGCGTGGTGCCGGAGTGCCGATAGAGATCGGACATTAGGGCAGCAATGCCTTGTTCAGCGAGAGGGATTTTTCTGTTATCCGTATCCAGTCCGAAATTCCGTCGAATGGACGATTGCACGGAGTCGCGGTTGAGTGTTTCCCCCTCGATCTCCGAAGTGGTGACGGCTTCGTTGCTGATGAGATCAATGGTGAGCTGTGATTGATCCCCCTCCGTGAGATGTTTGATGGCGCCATGAATCATTCCTGCTTCATGGATAAATTGAGTCTCGTGTTGAACCAGGGCCTCCCGGTCGTAGTTGAAGTTCGGCCAGTCTTCTTGCTGCCAATTCCATGTCATGAGTGATAAACCCCTCTCGTATAGCTCATAATAGAGTAATTGCATGAGTTATAGAAGAGGTTTCTATAACTCATGATGCGCGATCAACCGTCAGCGTATTCATACCGGCTCAACCGGTCCTGTATGTCGCCCATTGTCGGCTCCAGGAGTCGGAGATCATGCACGGTCAGTGTCACGACACCGAATGTTTCTTCCACCAGTCCACGGACCACGTATGGCTGGTTTGATGAGAGCAGATGACAGCAACGGCGGTAGACGTCGGGAAACAGTGTGGCATCGTACAGTGCGGTGACGTCTTCGAGGGTCATGAATTCCATGGCATGGCCGTGCTTCGTTTCAGCGGCCTTTTCCGTGATCAACAAGCCGACCATCGTGATGCGCTGGTCGACGAAGCGATGCATCTGGGAGGCCGGCACCGGCCGGAGCTGTTCGATCTGCTTGCGATAAAGGGTCAAAGGATGGCGGCTGGCAAGAAATCCGAACGACTCGATTTCATGCGCCCGCTTTTGAACAGCAGAATAGTCGTCGGGCACCGGCAAGGGGTTTGACGTGGAATCGCTGCCTGCGTACAGGCGCCAGAGCAAGGCCGGTCTTGTCAGCTCGCCGGCGATGGAGTCACAGCAGCCAGCGCGGACCAATATTCTGGCATGCGCCGGCTCCGGCTTCACACGCCCCAGAAAGTCCTGAAACGACCGATAGAAACCATTCTGAGTACGTTCCTCGATAATTCTTTTGCCGAATTCTTGAGGGATGGTCTTGATCTGCATCAGACCCATCCGCAGCCGCTCGCCTTCGCCGCGGTAAGCCCAATCGCTTGCGTTGATGTCCGGTAGAAGGATGGCCAATCCCATGCGCCGAGCCTCCGAGACATACGCAAAGGTCGAATAAAAGCCCCCCTGGTTGCTGATGACGGCGGCAAGGAATTCCGCCGGATAGTGGGTTCGGAGATATGCAGACTTGAACGACACCTGGGCATAGCTGGCCGAATGGGGTTTGCAAAAGCTGTAGCCGGCGAAGCTCATGATCATCTTCCAGATTCTGTCGATTGTCTCCGGTGACGCATGATTGTTTTCTGCTCCGCGGTAAAACTGCCGATAGTAGTCCCGCAGTTGCCGTTGTTTGTGTTTCTTGCTGATGATCTTGCGTAGCTGATCCGCATCTTCGACGGAAAAGTCCGCCAGGGCCATCGCCACCTTCGAGACGTCTTCCTGATAGGTCATGATGCCGTGTGTTTCATCCAAAATTCCCTCCAACTTGTCATGCCAGTATGCGCAGGAACCTTCTTGCGCTCGTCGTATGAAGTCTTCGACGAAGGCATTGGTGGCAGGTCTGACCAGGGACGAAACCATGACCAGATACTCGAATACATCGGCCACCGCACGGCGGTGTGGCGGCATGCCGATCCATAGTTTTCTCAACAAAAGGCGTGTGGCGGGCGATTCTATGTAGAAGCAACCGATCGTATCGCCGCATCGGATCGCTTCCTGCGTGGCGGCATCCTCCAGCGGATCCCAGGTTTCGTAATCGATCGTCCGGCCCGTATGCTTGGCGATGGCCACTAAGGCATCCCGGATCACAGCCAATGACCGATTGCCTAATATATCGATCTTGACGAGCCCGGCGTCCTCCGTCTGATCCTTTTCCCATTGGATGACGGGCAGGCCCTTCGCTGTGATCTCGACGGGCACATAGCGTCGAATGTCGTCCGGCACGATGACGACTCCGCCACAATGCGTAGAGAGATGGCGAAAGTGGTTTTGTGCCTTCAGTGCCTGGGCCAAAATCTCGGGCCACGGTGCTTTCAGTTGTAGGATTTGTGACACTCGATGGAGCCATTGCCGGATGGTCGGTGGAGTGGAAAAGCCAAGGAGATCTTTTTGACGTCCCACGCGTGAAGACACCCTGCCGATTTCGTCGGCCGGCATACCGTACACTTTGGCGACTTCGCGGATTGCGGCTCGGAAGCCCAGACTGTTCTGATTCGCCACCATGGCAGCCTGGCGGTCGCCATACTGCTTGAATATCCACCTCAAAACGTCGTCGCGCTCATCCCATGCAAAGTCGATATCGATGTCCGGCGGATCCTTGCGGCCGGAATTGAGAAACCGTTCAAAGAAGAGGTGATGCTTGATCGGATCGACATGGGTGATGTTGAGACAGTACGAGACGATCGAGGCCGCGACTGAACCACGGCCGCAGGTGGTCCGCTTTGACTCCTGGACGATGTCTTCCACGACCAGAAAATAGTGGGCAAAACGTTTCTCTCGGATGATCGCCAACTCTTTTTCAATCCGATCGCGAATCTCCTGTGAAAGCACACCGTATCGATTATGTGCACCGGCATAGGTCTCCTCTTTGAGCGTCATGAATGCGTCTTCGTCGGACAGCCGGCGAAAGGCCGGGAAGATGGTTTCGCCGAAGCGCCAGTCGTTGTAGCACGCGTCGGCAATGCGGGCGGTGTTTTCCACTGCTTCCGGGACGTGCAGGAACTGAGATGCCATGAGCGTGGGCGGCATCAGCCATTGCGTGGGTCGACAGCAGGCGTCTTCCGGCAACCGTGACAGAGTTGTGTTGAGGGCGATGGCACGCAATAGGCGATGCGTGGCAAAGCCGTCTGCTTGGGAGAAGTACACGCGGTTGGTGGCGACAGGTGGAAGCTCGATATGGCGACTGAAGAGCAGCGTACGGTGCATCGTGCGCCCAGGCGTCACTTCGACATAGAGATCTTGCCGTGATTCTTTGGCCCAAGCCGTGAGCGCCTCTTCGTCATCTGTGAAAAGGATCAGACTATCGCGATAGCGTGAGACAGATCCGAGGAAGTCGAACGAGGGGTTGCAATGCCGCTCCGACAGCACGCGACAGAGATTGGCATAACCGATCGGTGTTTTTGCCAGCAAGACCGCCCGATGATCGGCCGTCGTCAGTTCAGCGCCGAGAATCGGCCGGAGCCGCTGTTGCTTTGCGTGTGCGACAAATCGAATCGCACCGTACAAGCCGTTCGTATCGGTCAACGCCATGGCCGGCGACCCTTGCCGGTGTGCCGAAGCGCAGAGTTCTTCCAGCGATGACACGCCGCGCATCGGTGAATAGTCCGAATGGACATGCAGGTGCACGAACGGGGAAGGCTTCATCGCAACGTTCTCCCCCAGGACAGGGCCCGTTCACCAAACTTCGCGCGAATGTCATCCAGCGCCAGTGACAGCCGGTGGGAGCATGGGAGGACTGTGGGCTTCGGTTCGTCGAAGAGCGAAAGTTGCTCGGCAGGCGATTCCAGCCGACCGACCTGGAGTGTGAGACGGGTGAGGCGTATCCGCCGGTGGAAGCACCGGTAAAAGAGTCGTGTCACGATAGGATGGAGATCGATCTCCCAGTACGTGCCGTGCGGCAAGCGTTCTTGCGCGGTCCGTTCGACATGGTCGCTGTGCCGAACCGTCAGTGCGATATGCCGGCACACACGCCCTTGTTGCCGAAGCGTTGCGCAAAGCTGCTCCAATAGTCCGTACAATCGACCTAACAAGAGTCGGTCGTCTACTTCATCCGGATCGAGACGAATGATACGTTCGATGACCGGCTGCGTGATCGGTGACCGGACCGGTGAGGAATCAATCCCCAGCGCCCAGTCGTGCAACAAACCAGCGGGAGCGCCGATGGCGGCTTGCAGGTGTGTCAATGAGACGGAGGCGATCGCACCAAGGGTGAGGAGATTCAAATCCTCCAGCCGCTGCGAGACTCGTGAGGTTTGGGCGCGATGAAGGCCGGGGAGCAACAGGGTCGGCAACGGAGCCAGGAATGATTGTTCTGAGCCGGAATGGATCGAGAGGAGTTGCGGAGGTTTGGTCAATGTCGTTGCGGCCAATTGCGAAACGAGCTTGTTCCCCGCCAGCCCGATGGTGCTGTACCATCCCTGCTGATGCGCCAACTCTCGACTGATGCGGGTTGCCGTGTCGATAGGAGGTCCGAAGAGGTGGGTTGTGCCGGTGAGGTCCAAGAAGAGCGAACCGGGCCTGATCGATTCCCAGATCGGTGCAACACACGAGACACGATGCTGCAGTTCACGATGCGCGGCTTGTATGAGCGATGAGTCCGGAGAGACCACTCGCAAGCCGGGACAGATCCGCTGCGCCAAGTCTACGGCCATACCCGGCTGAATGCCTTCACGAAACGCTTCTGCGGAAATCTCGCGGATCAACGCGCGCGGTGTATGGATCGGCGCCATGGCCACCGGTCTGTTTCGGAGAGAAGCGTCGCCCGCCCGGGCGAGTACGATTCCAAAGGAAGGGATGTGAAGGCAGACAATGTGTCGATCCATCGCGAATCAAACGGATCTAATAAGTAACCAATGGTTACAATCAGAAGACCTTCCTGTCAATGCGGGGAAACTTCCTACGGGCCTTTGGAATCTGGGCATTCAACCATGAGCCTCATCCACTCAGAGAGTGCGGTGACAAGAGCTCCATGGGTTCGATCGATGGTGCGGTCTCACCGGATTCATTGACAGCGTAAGAAATCCTGTGCTACCGTCCACCGTTCTTTTCGCCGAATAGGCGCCCTACACCTCGCTCCCGACCGGTTCGGGGGCCTTTGCCCAGGAGGATCGCTGCATGGAGCTCTACGAGTCTCTGTTTATTATTCGTCCGTCCGTCTCCGATGAGGAGACGAAAACGCTCATCGACAAGATGAAAAATGTCGCCGACAAAACCGGCGCCCAATTCATCAAAGCCGAAAATTTAGGGAAGAAAAAGCTCGCCTACGAAGTGCGTCGCGAACGGAAGGGCACCTACGCCTATTTCTATTTTAAGGCCCCGAACAACACCGTCGGCGAACTCGAACGAGCCTATCGATTGGAAGACAACATCATTAAGTTTTTGACGGTCCATCACGAAAAACCGTTGGTGGAACGGCGTCCGGTGGAAGCTTCAGCACAGGAGTCCGACGGTGGCCGGATTTAACAAAGTCATTCTGATGGGAAACCTCACCAGGAATCCTGAGCTTCGGTACACTCCGAGCGGGACACCGGTGGCGAGTTTTGGCCTCGCGGTAAGCCGCCGGTTTAAACAGGCCGAAGATTTGAAAGAAGAGGTCTGCTTTGTGGACATTGTCGTGTTCGGCCGGCAGGCGGAACATTGCGGACAGTATCTGAGCAAAGGGAATGGGGCGATCGTCGAAGGCCGGTTGCAGCAGCGCCGATGGGAAACTGAAGATGGCCAAAAGCGCAGTAAGCACGAAGTGGTCGCGCAGACGGTGACGTTCATGCCGAAGCGCCAAGATGGCGGCCCAAGTGCCGAACCTCCGATGCACGACGAGCCCGGCTATGACATAGGCGAGGAAGGTTAACGGCAGGAGCATGAGGAGGCAGTAATGGATCGAAGCGAAAACGAGCGTGGCGGGGGTGGGGGCCGGTTATTTCAGCGCAGGCGTCCTTGCCGATTCTGTTTGGAGAAGGCGCCGATCGATTTTAAGGACGCCGGGCTCCTGCGGAATTTTTTGACAGAACGGGGACGGATCGTTCCGCGCCGCATTTCAGGGAATTGCATGCGTCATCAGCGTGAACTGACGGTGGCCGTCAAGCGGGCTCGGCATATCGCGATTATCAGCTTCGCCGAAGAGCGATGACATACGTGACAGGCGATTTCGATGCACCGGGGTGGGGCAGCGGCACGCTGCTGAGGATGACCATGGATGTATTGACACCGAAAATCGCGGATATCACGGCCGAAGGTCTTTCGTTGTCGGGCGACCTGACGGGTGAAGAGCTCGAACTGACGGATGCGGATGTGTCCATTCGTGGAACCCTGGCGGTGGGACTGGATCTTCGCGCGATCGAGCGCACCATCTATGTGACCGGTGTGGTCGAAGGGACGGCGGTCCGCCAATGCGTGCGCTGTCTCAAAGATTTTGAAGACCCGATGGCGTTTTCTTTACGAGTGGCCTACGAACGGGAAGCCAAGGCGACGCCCGTCACCCCCAAACGAGATGATGTGCGGAAGAAAAAAATGGCGGCACAGGTCGAAGTTGACACAGAAGAGCAGAACGACGACCTCTATTACTTTACGGGCGATCATCTGGAGCTGGCGCCGATGCTGCGTGAACAATTGATTCTCGCCGCTCCGATGCATCCCCTGTGTTCCGAGGACTGCCTCGGACTGTGTCCTCGTTGCGGAAAAGATTTGAATGAAGGCCCGTGTGGTTGCGTCGAGGCGCCGACGGGAGGTCCGTTTCACGTGTTGCGCGAGATGAAGGAAAAACTGCAAGAGCCCGGTGATCGCTGAGCGGCGATCGTGATGGAGCGGAAGAAGGAGCCACCATGCCCAATCCCAAACATAAACATTCGAGGGCGAGACGCGACAAGCGTCGCACCCAAAAACTGCGTATGACCCCGCCGGGGATGGCTGTCTGTCCCCAGTGCCATGAGCTGAAGCTGCCGCATTACACCTGTTTGAACTGTGGAACCTATAAAGGCAAGGCAGTCATTCAGGTCGAAGAAGCGTGAACGGAATGTCGAAGGTTTGCCGACGTGCCAAAGCCCCGAGTGTTGAAGAGGGCACAGGACGTCCATCGCAATCAGGATGTCGCCAACGTGATGCGTCTTCTTGCATAAGTATTCGGGCAATCGGTCCATCGCGCCTGACGTGAGCCCAGGGGGGCGACGCGTGTTCAGCCTGTCTGTCCAACGCCATCTGTGAGTACACTGTCTCGCATGAAGATCGCGCTTGACGCCGCGGGCGGCGATCATGGCCCCGCGCCGTGCATCGAGGGTGCTTTTCAAGCTGTCAGGGAATTGGATGTCGAGGTCGTCCTTGTCGGCGACGAGACGACTCTCAAACAGGAATGTGCGCGTCTGGCTTGTCTCGACTCCCGCCTGTCTATCCGGCATGCTTCCCAAGTCGTCGAAATGCATGAGTCGCCTGCCGCAGTGGCTCGGAAGAAACGAGACTCGTCGATCTGGATCGCGACGGAATTGGTCAAGAACGGCCATGCTGATGCGGTCGTGAGCCCAGGGAACACGGGGGCGAGCATGGTGGCGGCATTCTTCGTATTAGGACTTGCGAAAGGGGTTGAGCGGCCTGCGATCGCCACCAGCTTGCCGACGCTGAGCGGGGAAGCGATCATGCTCGATGTGGGGGCCAACGTCGACTGCACTGCCAAGCATCTTGAGCAATTCGCCTTGATGGGAAACGAATATGCCAAGCATCTGCTCGGTAAGCCGAATCCCCGTATCGGTCTTCTGAGCATCGGTGAAGAAGACAGTAAGGGCAACGAAGTCACCAAAGAGGCGTTTAAGCTGCTCAAAGGGAGTTCGATGAATTTTGTGGGGAATGTGGAGGGACGGGATGTGTACAGTGGAATCGCCGATATCGTCGTCTGCGACGGGTTTATCGGCAACGTGGCGTTGAAGATTTCCGAGGGCGTTGCCGAGATGATCAAGAGGCTGCTGCTCAAGGAAATTTCCGGCCACTTCCTGGGCCGATTGGCCTATCCCTTGATTTCCGGCCCTCTGACGAATCTGAAGCGAAAAATCGACTATGCCGAATTCGGCGGCGCCCCACTGCTGGGGGTCAATGGGATTACGATGATCTGCCATGGACGATCGTCGGCTAAGGCCATCAAAAATGCGATTCGACGGGCAAAAGGCATGGCTGAGGGCCGTGTGCGAGAGCTGATTCAACGGAATATCGACGAGAGCCGTTCCCGTCCACCGGTGGAATTGGGAACATGAAAGCCTATGTTGCGGGAACCGGCTCCTATGCGCCTGCCCGGGTGCTGACGAATGCGGATCTTGAACGCATGGTGGCCACGTCCGATGAATGGATTCGAGAACGGACGGGCATCCGTGAGCGGCATATTGCAGCGACCGGGGAAGCCTGTTCGGATTTGGCGGTTCAGGCCGGGAAACGGGCACTGACTGCGGCTGGTCTGCCAGCGACCGACCTCGACATGATTTTGGTCGCCACCTGTACGGGTGATTACCCGCTCCCGGCAACGGCCTGTCTCGTCCAGCATCAGCTCGGTGCGACCAAAGCTGCGGCCTGTGATCTGTCGGCCGCCTGTTGCGGATTTGTCTACGCGCTCTCGGTGGCGGATGCATACGTCAGGAACGGGATGCGTCATGTCCTGGTGATCGGTTCAGAAGTCATGTCCGCCATCACCGATTGGAGCGACCGTAACACATGTGTGCTGTTTGGGGATGGGGCCGGTGCGGTAGTCGTCAGCGCCAGTGATGGGGAAAGGGGGATCTTGTCCACTCACCTTCGCTCAGACGGCGCCCTCTGTGAGTTGATCATGGTACCGGGAGGAGGTTCTCGTACTCCCCCTTCCGAAAAAGTGATCGCGGAACGCCAGCAGTACATCAAAATGAAAGGGAACGAGACCTTCAAAGTCGCGGTGCGCACCTTGGAAGACATCGCTCGCACGACCCTTTCTGCCAATCATCTCCGCGTGGAGGATCTTGACCTCTATGTACCACACCAGGCCAACGTACGAATTCTGAGGGCGGTCATTGAGCGCCTCGGCCTTCCGATCGAAAAAGTGCTCCTGAATCTCGATCGGTATGGGAATACCTCCGCCGCATCCATTCCAATTGCCCTGGATGAAGCGGTCCGCGAAGGGCGTATCAAGAATGGCTCGCTGGTGATGCTTGGTGCGTTCGGGGCAGGATTGACATGGGCTTCTGCGATGATCCGATGGTAAGGGCGTATCCGTTGGTGATCCGGCACGACTCGTAGAGCAGACTCGCGCTGATTGCGGAGAATGGCGGCTTGTGGAAACTTTTTCCCGTTGACTTTGCGGGGGATTTCTAAGATATCTAACCCCCCATGACTCAAGGAATCGGGCTTGTTTTTCCAGGACAGGGTTCTCAGTCAGTGGGGATGGGTAAGGCGCTCTATGACGCACATCCCTCTTTGAAGTCCGTCTACGATGAGGCGACCTCGGTTTTGAGTTATGATGTCGGGGCGTTATGCTTTACGGGACCGGCTGAGCGGCTCAATCTGACGGAATTCACCCAACCGGCCTTGCTGGTCAGCAGCATGGCGGCGTTGAGGCTGTTGGAGCCGGTCGGAATCAAGCCGGTCGCGGTGGCGGGACATAGTTTGGGTGAGTATTCGGCGTTGGTTGCGGCCGGTGGCCTCTCATTCCGGGATGCGGTTGGCCTGGTTCAGAAGCGGGGGCGCTACATGTCGGAAGCCGTGGCTCCGGGAACCGGTCTTGTCGCGGCCCTGTTGGGCCTCGCCGCCGGCGTGGTTAAGGATGTGTGCCGTACGGCGTCGTCTGTCGGGGTTGTCGCCGCGGCGAATTTCAACTCGCCGGGGCAAGTGGTCATTGCCGGTGAAAAGGCGGCGGTGGAAAGAGCGATCGAATTGGCCAAAGCACAAGGCTGTAAAAAGGCTATCCCTCTGCCGGTGAGTGTGCCCGTTCATACTCCATTGATGCAGCAAGCAGCTGATCGATTGGCCAAGGACTTGGCTGCGGTTCATTGGTCTGATCTCAACGCCCCTCTGGTGAACAATGCGGAGGCGAAAGCGATCAGACTGGCAAGCGAAATCCAGGCGTCGTTGGTTCGCCAGCTGCCCTCTTCCGTGCTGTGGGAGGAGACCGTGCATACTATGGGAAAGATGGGGGTCACGACGTTTGTGGAAGTAGGGCCAGGTACCGTGTTGACCGGCTTGATCAAGCGGATTCTGCCGGACGCCAAATTGTTGAATGTGAATGATCCAAAGTCACTGGATGCGACGCTCCAGGCAGTGAGCTAGCGCACAATCGGCTTCACATGAAACACCAGATGACGAACGCTCTGTCGGCTTGTTAAGGTACCGCCGGAAAGGTCTGTGATGTTGCTACAAGGGAAAGCCGCTATTGTCACTGGCGCTGCCCAAGGAATCGGTCGGGCCATTGCCGAATGCCTTGCCCAAGCGGGGGCGGACATCGCCGTGGCCGACCTCGACCCAGGTCGTTCGTTGGAAACGGTCGGCTTGGTCGAAAAACTAGGGCGAAAGGCATTGAACCTGAAAGTCAACGTGGCCGATGCCAATGACACCAAAGGGATGGTCGAACAAGTCTTGAAGGCCTGGGGGAAAGTTGACATCCTCGTCAACAATGCGGGGATCACTCGCGATGGATTGTTGTTGCGGATGAAGGAGGAAGATTGGAATCTGGTGCTTCAGATCAATCTGAACGGCACCTTTAATTGCACGAAAGCGGTCTTGCAGCCGATGACCAAGCAGCGGTACGGGCGTATCGTTAACATCGCCTCGATCGTTGGAGTGATAGGGAACGCGGGGCAGGCGAATTATTCGGCTTCAAAGGCGGCCGTCATCGGGTTCACAAAAACCGTTGGTCGGGAATATGCCAGCCGTAACGTGACGGTGAATGCGGTGGCGCCTGGTTTCATCGATACGGCGATGACTCATGGACTACCGACCGATGTGAAAGACACGTTGCTGAAACAAATCCCGTTGGGGCGGCTGGGTACCCCTGCGGATGTTGCCGCGGCTGTCCGATTTCTTGTGTCCGAAGACGCGGCCTACATTACGGGTCATGTCTTGCACGTGAACGGCGGGATGTTGATGGTATAAAAGCGTCGAATTTCTTGGACGTACAGCCGTCACAGATCCCCATGTGGCGGTGCAGAGTGAGTCATACTGGGGAAGGAGGTAGCGATGGCAACAGTTGAAGAGCGCGTGAAGAAGATTATTGCTGAACAGCTCGGTGTGGAGGAAGACGAGGTGACACCGGAGGCCTCCTTCGTTGAAGACCTTGGGGCGGATTCGCTCGATACCGTCGAGCTTGTGATGGCACTCGAAGAGGAATTCTCGATCGAAATTCCCGATGAGGATGCGGAGAAGATTCTGACCGTTGGGAAGGCATTGGACTACATTAAGGAAAAGTCATAGGCATGTCTCAAGGAACGTCTGATCCGGTCACACGGCGTGTGGTGGTCACCGGTTTAGGACTGGTCACTCCATTGGGCACGGGTGTCGACAAGACCTGGAAAGCGCTCTGTGCCGGCGAGTCGGGGATCGGTCGAATCACCAAGTTTGATCCGACGGGATATGACGCTCAGATTGCCGGTGAGGTCAAAGATTTTGACCCTGCTCGGTTCATCGAGAAAAAAGAGATCAAGAAGATGGATGCGTTCATCCACTATGCGGTGGGCGCTGCCCAGCTGGCTGTGGATGATGCCGGCCTCAAGGTGACGCCGGAGGAGGCCACAAAGGTCGGGGTCTACATTGGCTCTGGGATCGGCGGGCTTGGGTCGATTGAGCATTATCATGAGGTGCTCAAAGGCAAGGGACCTGGGCGAGTCTCACCGTTTTTCATTCCAATGACGATCATCAACCTCGCTTCCGGGCAAGTGGCAATTCGGATCGGAGCCAAGGGGCCCAACTCTTGCGCGGTGACGGCATGTGCCACGGGCAACCATTGCATCGGGGATGCCTATCGCCTGATTCAACGGGGTGATGCCGATGTCATGGTGGCCGGGGGCGCCGAAGCGGCCGTGACTCCGTTGGGTGTGGCAGGATTTGCAGCGGCCAAGGCCTTGTCGTTCCGGAATGATGAACCAACCAAAGCGAGCCGTCCATTCGACAAGGACCGGGATGGATTCGTGTTGGGTGAGGGTGCGGGCGTGGTGGTGATCGAGGAACTGAATCATGCCCTTCGACGGGGGGTCAGAATTTACGGCGAAATTATCGGGTATGGGATGAACAGCGACGCGTATCACATTACGGCGCCGCCTGAAGAGGGTGAGGGAGCCGTCCGCTGCATGGAATTGGCGCTCAAAGATGCCGGAATCAGACGCGATCAGATCGGGTATATCAACGCGCATGGCACATCGACGATGGCCGATGCCATTGAGACGCGAGCGATAAAACAGGTGTTTGGTGAACAAGCCTTTCGCATTCCGGTCAGCTCGACCAAATCTATGACCGGTCATTTGCTGGGAGCAGCGGGTGGGATTGAAGCCGTCTTCAGTATTCTGGCACTTTTCCACGGGGTGCTCCCGCCCACGATTAATCTCGACAACCCGGATCCCGCCTGTGATTTGGACTATGTCCCCAATAAAGCACGGCCGACTGCCATTCAGATGGCATTGTCCAACTCGTTCGGATTCGGCGGAGTGAATGCGTGTTTGATCTTCAAGAGACTGGACGCCTAATACCCACGCCACGATGACACCGGCTTCTTCAGCCGATTCTCCTCCTGCCTTCTTAAAATATCGGTTCACGAACTCGACCTTCTTGACGGAAGCTCTGACACACAAATCGTACGTGAATGAACGACGAGACACGGACCGAAAACATAATGAACGGCTGGAGTTCCTGGGGGATGCCGTATTGTCGCTCATTGTCAGCGATTATCTTGCCAGCCGATATCCTGAGTTGAGCGAGGGCGCTCTCTCAAAACTCAAAGCGAAGCTCGTGAGTGAGAGCCCGCTGGCGAATGCCGCCAGGCGTCTGGATCTTGGAGCCTACCTGAAGCTCGGTCGAGGAGAAGAACTTTCGAACGGGCGGGACAAAGCCTCGCTCCTGGCTGATGCATTGGAGGCCGTCATCGCCGCGGTCTATCTTGACGGAGGGTTTGAGGCCAGTCGCGATTTCACCATCGATGTGCTGAATGATGAGCTGTGCCGTATCGAGCTTTTGCAAACGAAGCCCGGAGGAGATGACTACAAGACTCGCTTCCAGGAGTGGTGCCAGAAACGATATGAAGTGTTGCCTCGGTATGTGATTGTGCGAGAAACTGGGCCCGATCATCACAAGTTCTTTGAAGTCGAAGTACACGTGAATGACAACGTCTTTGGCATTGGCCAAGGACACAGCAAGAAGGAAGCAGAGCAGGAGGCGGCGCAACGAGCACTGGAGCAAGTTGAGCGTTGACGCGCGACACGTGGTAGGATGAGACATTACTGTCATGTAAAGGTTGTGGAGGTTGGTAATGCTGAAGCGCACAGGATGGCGAATGTGTATGGGACTGTTGGTGGGAATTGCACTGTCAGTCTCGGGCATTGGGTCGGTTATCGCCGCGGATACGGCGACCACACCAAAAGCTGAAACCCCGAAAGGGCCTCGGGGGATCATCAAAACGAAATACGGCGATATCGAAATCAAGTTCCATTCGGACGTTGCACCAAAACATGTGGAGAATTTTATTAAGCTGGCGAAGTCCGGCTTTTACAACGGGACCATTTTTCACCGCGTCATTCCCGGTTTCATGATTCAAGGCGGTGACCCGAATACGAAGGATACGCTCAAGAAGGATACCTATGGCCAGGGTGGTCCCGGCTATACTGTTAAGGCGGAGTTCAGCGATATCCCACATAAGCGCGGCGTGGTTTCTATGGCCAGGGCAGCCGAGCCGGATACGGCCGGCTCTCAGTTTTTTGTCGTGGTAGAGGACTCGCGGTTCTTGGATCGCAAGTACTCCGTGTTTGGCGAAGTGACCAAGGGAATCGGTGTGGCCGATAAGATCGTCAATGTTGCGCGCGACGAGCGGGATAATCCCAAAGAGCGTGTAGAAATGACCGTCACGATTGTGGAGTAACTTTAGGGCGAGTTGCCTTAGATTTGGACCGGAAGATCAATGACTATGATGCCGGCAGTCGGGACCATGGGTATGTTCCTCGGGGGCGGGCGGTGGTAGGAACGATTGCCCCGGCAGAAGGATATGCCCCGATTCATGCTGCTTCTTGAGGTGCGCCGCGATTTCAGGATGCTGCATCTTCACATAACCGATCAGTCCTCCAAGAAACCGGCTTGACTGGAAATCATTCTCTGAAAATGCAGACACAAACTGGACGGTGCGATCCAGGATTGTTAGGGCGTCGGACGAGTCGGCAATCTGGTCCGGGTGCTGTTTGTGGAAAGTTTCGTACTCTTTTTTGAGGCGCTCGGCAAAAACCGGTGCGGGGGCAGCCGGAATGTGAAGCGGGCTGAGTGTTCGGCGGAGCGTCTGCAGTGCCGCGATGACCTCGACATCCTGCCCATCTCTTCGTCCTTCAAAATAGCCGAACGTGACGACCTCAATCAGGTTGAAGAGCGCGACGGCTTTGTATCCTCCCAATTGTTCCAACTCTTGATAGAAGTCTCGACGAACGGACACGAATTGTGCTCCGAGCCGTCTCTGCTGGTAATCACTCCCGCTGTCAAGATAGGCACAGTCGTGGGGACATGAAATTCGTGTCATGCGATGCTCGCCACAGCACTGGCTGCAGATCAATCCTCCCAGGGCCGGACATGCCCGCTTCCCCTTCCGATTGTGGCAATAGACGCATGAGCTCATTTTTTGATCTCTTCCGGCGCGGGCTTAGGGGGCGGAGGAATGAACCCATAGTCGGCCAGAGTGCGTTTATCGCCCTTGGGCCTGGCCGATGACGGGGCTTCCAGTCCGTTCATCTCGGCCGCATGCACGTAGTGATAGGGAACCAATATGAGGTTATTTTCTCGGTCGATGCTGATATCAGCCGGGGCGGGGAGGTATTCGGCAATGACTTGAAATCGATGGTCTCTGGTCATGCGCCAAATCTTGCCTTTCGTGAAATCCGACACATACATATTGCCCCATTGATCGAAATCGACTCCACTCAGGTTCTGGAAACGGCTCGTAAAAAACCCATTCGACTCCAGTTCAGTCAACTGTCCAT
The DNA here is from genome assembly GCA_024760545.1 of Nitrospira sp. NCBI lineage: Bacteria > Pseudomonadati > Nitrospirota > Nitrospiria > Nitrospirales > Nitrospiraceae > Nitrospira > Nitrospira sp. The sequence continues at coordinate 1,663,677 of CP060501.1, read as the reverse complement.
CAGGAGTGATCTCGAGAATTTTCCCTTTGTCCCAACTCACGGCAATGAGGTGATTGGTCTTCGGATGGATCGCGATTCCTGCGGGGCCAGCAAGTCGGTCGTCGTGAATCAGCAGATCCACTCGATAATTGTCCGAGGGGTTGATGCGGTAAATGGAATTGGCCGTTTGGTCCGAGGCGTATAAGAGGCCGGTCGGTGAAGCCGCAACGTCGGTCAGAGATACCTGCGTCTGGGATCGGGAGGAAAACGAGACCGAGGTGACAAGTTTCCCGGTTGTCTTGTCGAAGCCTTTCAATTGGTCAAGGTCCGCGACATAGAGAATCGATCCTACTATGGCCATTCCCTTTGGAGCATGCAGAAGTTCCGTCACGCCGCCTTGTATGAACTTGAGGTGGATGATCTTCCCCTCGGAATTCAACTTTGTGATGAAGCCGTTGTTGTCTCGGGCCTCCGGCTCCCCATTGATGTTGGATATGAAATACTCTTTCGCCGTGGGGTCGCCGACGAAGCTATTGGGGGACTCCAAGCCTGTAATCTGGGCTGCCTCGCCCGGTAACGTAAGGCTAAGAGTGAGTGCCCAAGGGAGGAAAAAACGGTAGTAGGAATACAAGGGCAACGAGCGGATATCCCTGATTAGATCTGGGTTATCGTATCGAAGGAGTGAAGAGACTGTCAAGGAAAGAGGGAGGAAGGTTATTGGCTGGAGGAAACATCCCCTATTCCTGACCACTCGTGCGGATCTCCAACCGTTCAATCAGCGTTGACTTGCATAAAATTCACCTGCTAAGTTGCAACGATTTTACCGGCTAAATAGCTACAGGGGAGGGGGGACTGTGACCGCACGATTGATTGATGGAAAAGCGCTCGCGCAGCAGGTTCGTGATCGTCTGGCGGAGGCATCCGCGGAGTTGTTCGCCAAGAAATCGATTAAACCGGGTCTGGCAACCATTTTGGTCGGTGACGATCCTGCCTCGCATGTCTATGTTCGTAATAAGCAAAAGGCCTGTGAATTAGCGGGGATTCATGTCGACGACCACAAGCTCCCGGCCAGCACGATGCAGGCTGAGCTCTTGGCGCTGATCGACAAAAAGAATGCCGACCCTAAAATCCATGGAATCCTGGTTCAACTCCCGCTTCCCAAGCATATCGACAGCAAGGTCATTCTGGAAGCCGTCTCGCCGCTCAAGGATGCAGATGGCTTTCATCCGTACAACTTCGGCCGGCTTGTGGAAGGGCATCCCGTATTCGAGGCGTGTACCCCTAAAGGCGTCATCAAGATGATTGAATCGGCCGGCGTGACGATTGAGGGGAAGCGGGCGGTTGTACTGGGACGAAGCAATATTGTCGGAAAGCCGTTGGCGTTGATGCTGCTCCAGAGGAATGCGACGGTGACGATTTGCCATTCGAAAACGAAAGACCTTCCTGCGGTTTGCCGTGAGGCAGATTTACTGTTGGTCGCGATCGGAAAGGCGAAGTTCGTAACGGCCGACATGGTGCGCGAGGGAGCGGTCGTCATCGACGTGGGTATGAACAAAACTCCTGAGGGTAGGTTGTGCGGCGATGTCGACTTCGAAGCTGTGAGCCAGAAAGCCGGTTGGATCAGCCCTGTTCCGGGTGGAGTTGGCCCGATGACCATCGCGATGCTGCTCGAAAATACAGTGGAGTCCGCCAGGAGAGCAGCAGGAATGATATGAGGGGCTATCCATGAGCCGAGAGCCGCAGCGCTTAATCGATATTCTCAACCGAGGCACGTTCGCCGTCACGGTTGAATACAATCCTCCCAAGGGCACGAACATCTCGTCCGTGCTGGAGAACGCCAAGCAGTTAGTAGGGCGTGTCCACGGAGTGAACGTCACCGACAATACGGCGGCCGTGGTTCGTGCCGGCTCGCTGCCGGTTTGCCGCCTCCTGTATGAACTAGGGCATGATCCCGTGATGCAGTTGACCTGTCGTGATCGCAACCGAATTGCGATGCAGTCGGATTTGATGGGTGGGCATATGCTCGGGATTCGAAATATTCTGTGCCTCACCGGCGATTACCCGACCGTCGGTGATCACAAGGAAGCCAAACCGGTCTACGATCTTGATTCGGTTCAAGTGATGCAGCTTGTGCAGGGATTGAACAATGGGCACGACATGACCGGCCATAAACTGGACGGCTCGACAGCGTTTACCATCGGCGCGGCTGTGACTCCGGAAGCTGATCCGCTGGGACCTATGCTTGCTAAGTTTGAAGTGAAGGTGAAGGCGGGTGCCCAATTCTTTCAGACCCAGGCGGTGTACCATCCGGAGCAGTTCGGGAGCTTTATGAAGGCGATCCGGCCATTCAAAGTGAAGGTCCTGGCCGGTATTCTTGTGTTGCGCAATCACAAGATGGCTGAGTTCATGAACGCCAACATTCCGGGCATCTCAGTGCCAAGCGAGATGATCGAAGAACTCAAGGCCGCCGGAGAGAGAGCCGAGGATGTCGGGGTCGACATCGCCGTACGGACGATCAAGGCGGTGCGGCCACACTGCGACGGTGTCCATATCATGGCGATCAAAGCGACACATCGGTTGGGAGAAATCATCACCAAGGCCGAATTGGACTGATGACCATCCTCGATTTCCAGCAGTACAAACGAGAGAAAAAGAAGATGGTCGTCGTGACGGCCTACGATGCGCTCTTCGCTCGCATTGTGGAGCAAGCGGGGATTCGCGCGATCCTGGTGGGAGATTCGCTGGGCGTCGTTGTGCAAGGAAAACCCAATACGCTCACGGTCACGATGGAGGACATGCTGTACCATACGAAACTGGTAGCCGGTGCCGCACAGCAGTGTCTGGTGATCAGCGATATGCCGTTTATGTCCTACCAGGTGAGCACGGAAGAGGCTGTGCGCAATGCGGGCCGGTTACTGCAAGCCGGGGCCGCCGCCGTGAAGCTGGAGGGAGGCGCCGCGGTAGCGGATCGAGTCAAGGCGATCGTGAGCATTGGGATTCCTGTCATGGGCCATTTAGGCATGACCCCGCAATCGGTCCATGCGCTTGGTGGCTACAAGGTCCAAGGTAAAGTCGAAGATCAAGCCTCCAGACTATTGGAAGATGCTCAAGCGCTCGAGGCGGCCGGGGCATTCGCTCTCGTGTTGGAAGCGGTGCCTGTCGGGTTGGCCAAGAAAATTACCCAAGCCCTTTCGATAGCCACCATCGGGATTGGCGCGGGTCCACACTGTGACGGCCAGGTTCTCGTGCTCTACGATCTGCTTGGTCTCTTTGATGCCTTCACCCCGAGATTCGTCAAAACCTACGCTCACCTTAAAGCGGATGCCCTTCAAGCGCTGAATCGTTACAAGGAAGAAGTCGAGCAGGGAAAATTCCCCAACGACTCCGAGAGCTACCACTAAATCGGCATCGTTTCTCGACTCGACGTGCATGTGGGCAAGCGGCCTCGTTCCCGCTGAGTCAGTTATCCCGGCTTTTGCGAGGAGTCGTAGGTGAGAAGTGTGAAGAGAACAGGTCGGAATTCTGAGCCTTCCCAGGTTGTCGTTTTGTACCCTTCGGTAAAAGCAGTCACATCGATGCCCATGTAGGGAGAAGAGACCTTTTGTAACCGGTCTAACCCGTTGCGGGCAAGTTTCCGTGCAGCGTTCTCGTTGCCTAGAAACCATTTCAAGTTTGATGCGGCAAACTGGATGAGAGCTTGAAAAAAGTTTCCTTGCTCACTGTTGTGTCCGGCCGCGTGCCACAGTCCCTCAAAAATCTCATGACATTCCCACCAATAGGCAAAATTATAGAGGTCGATCCCGTACAAGTAATTCTCTGAAGTTTGCCATTCATCTGCGGCGAACCGGGTTGGTTTTGGCTCCCGCTTACCATATGAATGTCCGCTTGGATCACGGCGTGGGTGTGGTGTCAGGCCAGGCACAAAACGGTACGAAGGAAATGGCTGTGTGGAGTAACGCGGCCAGTTCGGATTGGGCGGCGTCGGCTCATTCACCATCATCTCACACGCTGTTACAGGGCACCTGAAAGACCGTCCGGTCTTCCAACCGTAACGCTGTCAGCTGTCGTCCCCACACGCAGCCACTGTCGATGGCTAAAAGATGTTCTTCGCAGTGGAGTCCTAACGCAGCCCAGTGTCCACAGACGATGGTCGTGTCGCCATGGGATCGGTCTTCAATTTTGAACCAGGGGACATATCCGACGGGGATTCGTTCGGGGGGGCCACTGTAAGTAGATTCCATCCGACCATCGGGAGAGCAAGCCCGAAGTCTTGTGAAGACTTTCAAGATGGTTGCGAGTCGAGTGAAACCGGTCAAGGTTGAGGACCATTGTAAGTGTTTGCTGGGATAGAGAGCTTGGAGAATGTCCCGGTAAAACGGGCCCCGCAAGCCGGTTTCAACCTCATGGGCCAGCTGTTGAGCTTCTTCGATCGACCATTGAGGCAGTAAGCCTGCGTGGACAAGGGCGAAAGGATCTTCGCGATAGAAGAGCCGTTGTTGGCGGACCCATGCGAGAAGCTCATCACGATCCGGCGCTTCAAGGACGGCCTGGAGGGTGTCTTCTGGGCGGACTGCGACAACGTTCTCCGCAACGGCAAGGAGGAACAGGTCATGGTTGCCCAGCACGACAACGGCCCTCTCCTTCAGATCCTTGAGATAGCGGAGGACATGAAGCGAATCCGGACCGCGGTTCACCAAATCACCGACGAACCAGAGCCGGTCGACAGTCGGGTCGAACTGAATATGCTCAATAAGCCGTTGTAAGGCATCATGGCATCCCTGCACATCGCCGATCGCATAGGTGGCCATGGATGAAGGATCATTCTCCTTTCGCGTTCAACTTGTCGTGACAACACTGAGGCGAAACTGTGACATCTCACCGGCAGATTCAGTCCATTCGAGTTTTCAGTTATGGAAACTTGGCTTCTATTTTGCTCGACAGTCCGCCTCGTGCGGTGAAAGTACCGGTCACTTTTGCCCAAACGGGTCGGCTGGACGTGACGACATCGTGGAGGATTCGGTTGACGGCATTTTCATAGAAGATGCCGAGATTGCGATAGGCATGGATGTATGTCTTGAGGGATTTTAGTTCGAGACATTTTTTATCAGGCATGTAGTGCAGCGTGATGGTCCCGAAGTCCGGCAGATTAGTCTTGGGACAGATCGCAGTGTACTCGGGAATCTCAATCGTTATTTCATACCCCTTATACTGATTTGGGAAAGTTTCGAGTTGAGGCAGAGGAGAGTCGATACCGCTTCTCGCGTGCCGCTCATTGTAGCCCAATTTCGTGGTCTTCTGCTTACCCCTCATGGTCTCCTCTACTCCGCCCGTCTCTTCACACTTGCTTCATCCATTCGGTCTGACCGATTTTTTCCAATTCAATATAGAGCGTGACCCATGGACATTTCATTTCGGGATAGACTTCGCACAGTCCACCCCGACGGACACCTCCGCAAGGGCCGTGTGCCATGAACTTCGGGCATTCAGCCTTGATCGAATCGTCCGGAATCGGCGGGCGTTTATGGACCCCACCAACGTGGATGCCCGCATCATCTTCGCCCGGGATGAGGACCCGTAGTAGCATAAAAGTCAGTGTAAACGGAACGCGGCGAATCGGCAATCTCTAAACATGAATTGTTGAAAGATTTGGAGACCTTCATGCGTACTGGTCGATCGTTTGAGATATTTGGGGCGAATGGCCTATCCAGCCAGTGGGATCTAGGCCTTCTTTCGGATGCCCTGGGCCCACTTAGAAGTTGCTTTGATTTCCGTGGCGTTATAATCTTTACAGGTGTGTAGACGATCGGGTTACGTGTAGTAGAGCAACCATGGGGGCGAGAAAAGGCTGGAGCAAGATTGACAGTCTTTTTTCGGCTTTGCTAGGATGGCCGGGATTTAGTGGTCGAGAGTGTTGGTTCGATTGTCCAGATCCTCAAGTCCCCAAGTTTTTTCGTTGCATGCGATAGTGTGCGGAATATAAGCAGCGGTCTGCCGTTGCTCACGATATAGGGAGGTGCCTGATGAGTCTTGATTATGTCAAATTTTCGAATGGGTTCGAAAAGTTTATGCCAAAAGAATACCGGGATATGGTGGAGCATGGACCTTTTGGGAAAAAGGTCACGGTCTCACAGATGGGAAGTTTCAAGGAAGTGTTGGAGGAGCATCCCATGTGTGCCGGTTGCGCGATGACGCTCTTCATTCGGCTTGCCATGATCGCGTTTCCCAATCCCGAAGATACCATTACTGTCGGAACAGCCGGATGCGGTCGTCTTGCCATCTCTCAGGCGGCGATTCCTTTCGTCTACGGCAACTACGGCGACCAAAACGGCGTGGCGAGCGGCCTGTCCCGTGGCCTCCGTCTTCGCTTCGGCGATAAGCCGAAGGATGTGGTCGTGATGGCTGGCGATGGTGGAACGGCGGATATCGGATTCCAACAGGTTCTCCATTCGTGGTTCCGCAAGGAGCGATTTACGACCATCATGTTGGACAACGAAGTGTATGGGAATACCGGTGGTCAGGAAAGCGGCATGACCAATCGGGGCGCCGTGCTGAAGATGGCCCCTCTCGGCAAGAAGTTCGAGAAGATGGATATGTTACAGATGGCGAAGGTTGCGGGTTGCGCCTATGTGGCGACGGTGGTGCCGAATAATCCACGCCGTGTAGAAAGCGTCATTAAGAAGGCCGTCTTGATCGCTCGCGAAGTCGGCTCGAGCTACATTCAGGCGTATACTTCCTGCAATATCGAGTACGCGATTCCTACCGACAAAGTCATGGAAGATGCGAAGACGGTCGAGAACGATCGGTATCAGTTCACGGAATACGTCAGCGACGAGGCAAAACAGTATCTAGCCGATCGGTATGGCTACAAGGAATATCTCCCGAAGCCGACCGCTCCCGCCGGTGCCATTCCAGGTAAGGCCTAAGGACGACGAAAAGGAGTCTGAACTATGGCGAAGCGATTCAACATTCGAATGGCAGGTGTCGGTGGACAGGGTGTTGTGACCGGCTCGCATATTCTGAGCACAGCCGTCATCAACGCCGGTGGTGAAAGCACCATCGTGCCGTTTTACGGATCGGAAAAGCGAATGGCGCCGGTCGAAAGCTACGTCCGTGTTTCGGATGAGCCTATCTATGAAATCGGTGAAATCACATTTCCGCACATCATCATCATCTTTCATCCACAGGTCATTACGCACGGAAAATCCTATACGATGCCGTTCTACTTTGGTCTGAAAGAGGACGGGATTGCGCTGATCAATAATGATGGCCCGATGAATTTACACAGGGATCAGGCGCGTGAGCTACAGGAGCGTCGCGCGAAGCTCTATTATTTCCCGGCGACGAAGATCTCATTGGAGGTCGCAGGCATGGACCTCGCCACCAACATGGCTCTGATGGGCTGTATCGGTGCGATTACAGGCCTGACGAGCATGGCTGGATTGGATCAGGCGGTGAAGGATCGGTTCCTCGGAAAAGGCTTCGTGGTATCCGGCGGTACAGCCGCACTCGATAGCGTTGTTGAGCGAAAGTTCAAAAAGAAGCAGGAACTGATCGAAAAGAACGTCGCGGTCATGCGCGCGGGATGGAACTACGCCGTCGACCATGGTTGGGCTGCGGCCGACGTCAAACGTGCTGAAGAACCAGTGGCAGCGGCTACCGCATAGCCGAGCCATAAAGGAGTTTTCATGTACCTCGTAGCTGATATCAGTATTGAAATCTGTGCCGCAAAGAGTTGCAAGCTCTGCACGCAATACTGCCCGGAAGCCAACACGATCAATTACAGTGATGAGATGGGGAAAGATCGCGGGTTCAAATACGGTTCCGCCTATGTGGCCGTAGACCGCTGCAAGGGGTGCGCGCAGTGCGTATGGGTCTGTGACAACATGGCGAAGAACAATGCCATCAAGATGATCATGATCGATCAATTGCCCAAAGCGGCATTGACTGACAACATTACTTATGGTGAGAAGAGCACCACGGCGGTTCTAGCAAGTCCTGTCGTCGGGTAAGTTAAGGAAGGGGAGTCAGGCGTGGCAACTACACAAGATACGAGAGAGCGGATCATCGTACCGGGTCCAGCTGGATTTCATCCGCCGTCCGCAGCGCAGTTAGGTGTAGCCCTTCCGGATCCCGGGCAGGCATTGTACTATGGCCTCCTCGAGCCGAATGAAGAGGTCGTCATTGAAGAGATGGCTCGGAAGATGCTCACGAGCCCAAATGCTACTATTTTCCCAGGTCCTCTCCTCCTGTGGGCTTGGAACGATCACGCAGTAGAAAAAGCGAAGGCGACGCTCGAAATCGCGGCGCAGATTCCTGAAGTCATGATCATTCCGATGCCGGATTATCGGCCGAAATACCCGAAGATCGATCCCGAAGAAGTGATCAATCCCAATCATCCGAATCTGACGATCTGGGGCAATAAGATCGAAGCATGCATCTTTATCGGTGTGCATTGCCATTATGCGAATCTCACCCTCAAAATGATCAGGGCCGGAACCAATTGCTGCACGATGGCGGTTTGTGCAGAGCAAGGCCATGAAGATGCGATGCTGACGATCCGAGACTCCGATACGCTGAAGATCAAGCGTGTGGCTCAGATTTTCAAGCGTATCCGTGAGGAGATGGGAATCAAGTTGCCGGAGAACGGTGAAAATGTCCGGTTTACCGGCACGCAGTCCAAAGTGCATGGCGGGAAGACCCACACTAACCCCATGGCGTTCGCTCCGACTCCAGGCGGGACGGGTAGTGCGGCAATGTTTGGTCATTCTGCCGAGCACATGAAGCGGGAAGGATAAGGTCGAGCGGCAACGCTTGAACTAGCCAAGAGGTGTAACTATGAGCGAGACCGAAGTCAAAACGAATCCACAGGGCGATCCGATTACCAGCGTGGCCGTGCCTAAGTCGGATGGGAAGAAAGATCCCCATGGCGAGGCCAAAAGGCAGCGGGTCGTGACGCCGGAATATATGTTTCACGAGGCGCCTCGGACAAAAGAGTTCATTACCGGTAGTGAAGCGGCGAAGGAGGCGATCCGACGCTCAAACGTGGATTTGGCCATTGCCTATCCCATCACGCCGCAGAGCGAAACAATGCAGCTCGTCGGCGTACTCTACGGGGAAGGCTATGTGAAAGAGTATTATCGTGGAGAGGAAGAAGTTGGCGTCATGGCCGCTATCGCCGGTGGTTCTCGTGCAGGGGTCCGTTGCTACACTGCCACTGCCGGCCCCGGTACGTTGCGCGGCCTTGAAGGTATCGCTTCCTGGCCAGGCCACCGTCTTCCGGTCGTCGCCATGTTTACCTGCCGAGTTGTCAACGCTCCACTCGCAATTCAGCCGGATAACATCGAAGTGTCCTATTTGCTCAACTGCGGTATGATTGTGTTCCACGCTGAGAATCAGCAGGACATGTTCGATTTTACGATGGCGGGCTTCACGATCAGCGAAAAGAATGACGTGACGTTGCCCGTCGGTGTCTGCTGCGATGGCTTCTTCGTTACCCATGCCCGTGGCTACGTTCGCATGCAGGATCGAGGAATCAAACTGCCTGGTCGAGAAGCATGGCGCGGGGCGGTTCCAGTCTTGGATGCAGAAAATCCTCCAGCCCGGTTATCGCGCGATGCCCCGGTTCAGAAGTCCAATTTCATGGCGTATAATATTCACGCGGTCTGGCAGCAAGAAGTCTGGGCAGCGGTCGAACGGTCGAGAAAATATATCGATCGGTACATGGGCGGATTGCTGACGGCGGAAAACGTGGATGATGCAGAAGTGATCATCATTGCGTCCGGCAGCGCGGCCGCGCAATCGCGCGAAGCGGTTCGTCTTTGCAAGGAAAAGGGTATGAAGGTCGGGCTGATCAAGGTCCGCTCCCTCCGTCCGTTTCCGACGAAAGAGCTCCGCCAATTGTGCGTGAAGGCCAAGCTCATCGTGGTCCCAGAGTTCAACTACGTCGGTTGGCTGGCGAAGGAAGTGGCGACCGCTATATATGGCTTCTCCAACGCAAAAATCATCGGCGGGCCGCGTGTATACGGTGGTCAGTCCATGCCGGTAGAGTTGATCGTGGACGAAGTTGAATCCGGTGTGAGCGGTAAGAAGTCCACCAACGTCGCGATGTCGCAGATAATGGGCGGGGTGGTCAATCCTGACGAGGTCGCTCACTTTATGCGCAGCATCTGAGGCGAAGCTTCAGAGAAACAAAGGCCCGATCTTCCATAGGATCGGGCCTTTTTGTTTCCAGCGAACGCGTGGTCTTCCTCACTCGAAACTCATACTGAAAATCTATCTTGGTCTTGACGAGATGACGTGTGACGAATGCCGAGGTACGCGCTTAGCCCTGAATTTCGTCTTCAACCATCTCTTCACTGGCCGGCATCCCATAGGCGACGTATTTCGCATATGAGAGGTAGATTGACGCGCTATCCGTCATGGCCTTCGAGCCTGCAGTCATTCGTACGACCTTGTCCGACCCAGGTGGCTCCACGTTCTGCAACATCGTGACGTGGTCGTGCAGCAAACTGATATAGCGCTCCACGGCCGCTTCGACCTCTTTATAGGCTTTCAGAATTTCGTCTGTCATAGTTGTCCTCCGTAATACGCTGAGCATACACTAGGTTCATGCAAGGCCTCAACGCCACGGTCTCTCCAATTGTGCTCCAGATCATCGAAGAGGTCGCGACGCAGAGAGGTGTCTCCCGTAAGGGTCTCGCGCATGAGGTCGCTCAACTCTCAAGTCTCTTCACGAAGAAGCGACCCACATTAGGTTTCTCGTACCTTGACGTTCCCTCCTTTGCCTCCGCATATCTCAATTATTTTCTGCCGGTGAACCTTGCCAAGATCCAAGTGCTTCTCGATGAAATGCCGGTCGAGAAGGAACATGAACCATTCTCAGTGCTCGATTTAGGATCAGGGCCGGGAACCGGGAGCCTCGCGGTCCTCGACTGGTGGCATGGGCGCCGGGATGCTTCGACCTTGTCTGTCGTGAGCGTAGACCGCTCATCGTCGGCACTGCATGAGGCTGCACGATTGTGGGATCGATATAGCCAAACCGCAGGGGTGAGGGGAGCGAATCTTCAAACCTACGAAGGAGATTTGGAACGAAGCGTATGGTTGAACGCAGTAGTACCAAGAGGGCCTTTCGATCTCATCATCCTGGCGAACTGTTTGAACGAGATGTATGCAGATGCGACAGATCCGGTCGAAACGCGAACTCGCTTCGTGACACAAGCCTTATCGCTCCTTAAACCCTCCGGCACCATGATGATTATGGAGCCGGCATTACGAGAGACCTCACGAGCACTGCATCGGGTGCGCGACCGATTACTCGATGACAACCGCTGCACCATCTATAGCCCCTGTCTCCATGAACGGAATTGCCCGGCCCTCGTGAAGCCTGACGATTGGTGCCATGAAGAGCGGATGTGGGAGCCGCCTATGATGATTCAGCAAATCGACGAACACGTAGGCTTCATCAAAGACGCACTGAAGTTTTCGTATGTGTTGCTGCGTAAAGACGGCAAGACAATCGTCGAACGGCGACCGGAGGTCTTTCGGATCGTGAGTGAACTCCGTCAACTCAAGGGTGAAAAGCGGGCGTGGCTGTGCAATGAGCGAGGTCGACAGGAAGTTGGGCGGCAGGATCGTCTCGCCTCTCCTCAAAACCAAGCGCTTGATCAGTGGCATCGCGGCGCCATCGTGCAGATCGAAAAGATTGTTCACAAAGAACGAAAGGGGAGGGTGTCGTCGCTGGGACGGATCGAACAGGATGCGGCTGTACAGATCGTGAGGCCGGTCGGAATCAAGTCCGAATGACCACGTGACAGACGAATACGCGCATTCGTCTGCGTCATCATGAATTGTTCAGAGATGAGAATTGAATGATCCCCACCGTCGGATGCATGGAGTCAGGACGAACGGGGTAACCGATGACAGGCTCGCGGTCCTTGGATGGCTAGTCCGCTTCCGGCTCTGAACTGCCGTGTTGGTGGGACACCTTATCTTCTTCGAACAGGTCGGCCATTTCTTCAGCCATTACCGCATCATCATCCTGAATGGCGAACACAGGAATTTCTTTTCTCGTCTTGGGCTTCTCTTCCGGCGGGGAGGGCTCAGGCTGTTTTGGATGGTCAGTCATAAGATTTAGTATACACCCAGGATGGTCAAAAAGTCCTCCAGCTTCACTCTCGCATCGCTCGGAAGCTCACCGTACCGAAGCGTACGCCTCGCGTCTTTGCTCGCTGCAGCCTTGCTGGGCGGCCATTTTGAACATCCTGATGCTTATTCAAATGCCTCCAGTGACGATTTCTCCGGGAATTGCTGCTTGCAGTTCCGGCATGTGACGAAATAGTACGCTTCTCGTACGGATACCGTCGCTCGGAAATCGAGACTCACTCCCTTCTGACTGCAGGCTCTGCAGGAGATCTCCTTTAGCCACAGAGGCACATCGGGTTGCGTTCGCAGGTAGAATTCCATGTCTGTATAGACCGGAAACGTGTAGTAACACTTCTTGCAGATGGCACGCCAGTCACCGTCCGGTCCCATGAATCGTTCGTCGATGGCAAAGCTGGACTGTTTGCAGATGGCACAGGAGACCGTGTTCAGGCGCCGTTCCACTTCCTCTTGAGTCAGGGTGACCATGCTGCGAGTATAACGGGCGAAGAAATGAAATCGCAACCGCTACGCAGAGGCGGCGAGAAGACTTGACGCGCACCATAGTCGAGCTATACTGACATCGCCATGCATGTGATTACGGACAATCTGTTGGTGGGGAGCGTCGATGATGCGCAGGAGCCTCCTGCCACGGTGAGCACGCTCTTGCTCGTGGCCGAAGAGTTTTCGATCACGCCGGCTCCTTGGGTGGACTATCGACGGATTCCCCTTCGGGAGTTTGCGAAAGCCGATCCCGCCAAGCTGATGGAAGCCGTCCAATGGCTTGAATTACGCGCACCAACTAGCCGAACGCTGGTCTGTTGTCGGGCTGGAATGGGGCGCTCGGTTTCTGTGGTCATGGCATACCTGTGTTGTGTGGAAGGCCGGACCTACGATGAGACGTTGAAGTTGGTCATGGCTCGGCGACCCGGCGCCATGCCGTTGCCGAATCTTCAAGTGGCGATCGAACGGGTTCGCCAACTCCGACGTGCCGGTAATCCTCCCGTCCCTCAGTCGTGAGCCTCTTCCCAATCTCACACTATCGTCTTGCCTTTCCGTAATCCGCGTGGCGTAATAGGTTTCTCTCCACTCTACCGACTGGTCAAGTTATGCCGGAGCTGCCAGAAGCAGAAGTCGTTGCCCGACAGATTCGTTCTTGCCTTCTTGGTGCACAACTGCACGATGTGTGGGTCGGACGGGCCGATATTGTACGGTCGGGACTCACGACCTTGTCTCTGTATCGCGGTGCCATCTTGCAGTCTGTCGATCGATACGGAAAGAGTGTTGTCTTGGGTTTTGTGAATGAACGAGCCTGGCGCTATGTGGTGGCCGAGCTTGGGATGACCGGACTGCTCCTGTTCCGGTCGGTGCCCACCAAATATCCACAGCATATACATGTCAGACTATTGTTCGAAGGTGCGAGTGAACCGGAACTGCGATACTGGAACCCTCGTCGATTCGGCCGGCTCTCACTGCTGGATAAGACAGGGCTTGAGCACTATCTTGCCCGCCGATTCGGGGTGGATCCGCTCTCTGTCTCGCAACAGGACTTCGTGAGAGTCTCGCGAGAACGTCGTGGCCGGCTGAAGCCGCTTTTGATGCATCAGCAGGTCATTGCCGGCATCGGAAACATCTATGCGAATGAGATTCTCTTTAGAGCCGGCTTACACCCTAATATCCAGGTCAACCGGCTTTCCGTGGGTAAAGTTGAACGGCTCTACAGGATTATGCGGGAGGTCCTTGAAGAGGCGATCGCCTGCGGAGGGTCCAGCATCCGAGATTTTTTTGCCCCTGACGGAACAGAAGGGCAATACAAACGGCATCATTTGGTCTATGGAAAGGAAGGACACGCTTGTCCAAATCAATGTGGCAGAGTGATTCGGCGCCTTCAAAGTGAACGAAGTTCCTATTGGTGTCCTCGATGCCAATCATTAGGATTCCCACGGTAAAGCACTGCGCAGAAGAACATTTTGTTTTTTAAGCGCTTAGGTCTCCAGGCAACTTGGTAAACCCGCGCTAGGCCTTTTGATCCTCTCCACTTTAGTCCCTCTGGTGTCTTGAGACATCCTGTTGATTTCCGCTACAATCCGGCTCCCCTTATCGGCTACGTTCACGACGAAGGAGAATTCGTATGGCTAAGGTGTTGGAAGGCCCCGGGATGGGGCTGATGAAGAAGTGGGGCATTCATGTTCCGAATTATGTCGTCGTCACTTCCGCAGACGAACTTGCCAAGCTCGGGCAAGCCAATGATTGGATGAAAAACTCCAAGCTGGTAGCGAAGGCGCATGAGGCCCTTGGGTCTCGCTTCAAACTCGGTCTGGTGAAAGTCGGGCTTGATCTCGCCGGTGCGGTGGCTGCGACCAAGGAAATGATTGGTCGCCAGGTCGGCAGCATTACAGTCACCCAGGTCATCGTCTCCGAAATGATCCCCCACAAGGAAGAATACTATTGCGCGGTAAAGTCCACACGTGAAGGCAGCGAGATCCTCGTCGCGAACTGCGGTGGAATCGAAGTCGAATCGAACTGGGATCGTGTGAAGCGGTTGTGCCTCGAAGTCGGGCAGGCTCCAACCCACGAAGCGCTGGAAAAGCTTTCAAAAGACGCAGGTTTTACCGGTGCACTGACCAAGAAAATGGCCGATTTTTCCGGGAAGATGTTCACCTGCTTCGATACGGAAGATGCGCAGTATCTCGAAGTAAATCCGGTCGTGATCCGGGAGAGCAACGGCGAATTAGTGGCGCTTGACGCGGTCACCCTCCTTGACGGTGACGCCAAATTCCGCCATCCGGATTGGAACTTCCAGTTTGCCGCTGAGTTCGGCCGTGCCTACTCCAAAGATGAAATGGAGGTTATGGCGGTCGATTCGAAAATCAAAGGGTCGGTCAAGTTCATCGAAATTCCGGGCGGCGATACGGCGATGCTCCCGGCCGGCGGCGGTGCAAGCGTGTACTACTCCGATGCCGTTGTGGCTCGTGGCGGGAAGCTGGCCAACTACGCCGAGTATTCCGGCGATCCTCCAGACTGGGCTGTCGAAGTCCTGACGGAGAAGGTCTGTTCCTTGCCCGGGATCAAGAACATTATTGTGGGCGGCGCGATTGCGAACTTCACTGATGTGAAAAAAACGTTTGGCGGCATCATCAACGGCTTCCGCAAGGCGAAGGGCGACGGCAAGATGAAAAACGTCAAGATTTGGGTCCGCCGTGGTGGGCCTCGTGAAAAAGAAGGTCTTGACGCGATGCGCGCGCTGAAGGACGAGGGCTTCGACATCCATGTCTTCGACCGCAACACCCCGCTGACGGATATTGTCGACAAAGCGTTGCAGAAGTAAAACGACAGTGCGCAGTTCTAAGGGGTGAGTAGCGGCAATTCTTCGCCTCAGGACATGGCACTGAGCACTCAGCACTGACAAGAGGAGATTCCGATGAGTATTCTAGCCAATAAAGACACCCGCGTGGTGATCCAGGGTGGCGCCGCGGGCGTCAATGCAGCCCGCCGTATGGCGGAGTTCTGCTATCTGATCAAGCGTCCGCTCAACGTCGAGGCGTTCGTCTATCCGCCGGACGCCGGCAAAACCAACGAAATTCCGTACGGCAGCGGCTTGATGGCTATCCCGATCTACAAGACCATTGCTGAAGCGACCAAGAGCCATTCGACGATCAACACCAGCCTGGTCTATATCGGCGCGGATCGCGCGATGAAGGGCGCGATGGAAGCACTGGATGACTCCCACATTAAGGTGGTCTCAATGATCACAGAGGGAGTGCCGGAAAAAGACGCGAAGCTGCTCGGCGCTCATGCCCGCAAGCTCGGCAAGGTGTTCAATGGTCCCTCCTCGATCGGAATCATCTCCGCCGGTGCGTGCCGGTTGGGAGTGATCGGCGGAGCGTTCGATAACCTGGTGCTCTCAAAGTTATATCGTGAGGGTTCCTTCGGCGTCATTACAAAGTCCGGCGGTTTGTCCAACGAGATCATCTGGATCTGCTCGCAGTTTGCGGACGGCATTACGACGGCTATCGGGATCGGCGGCGATGCATATCCCGGCACCGACTATGTGAGCTATCTCGAAATGTTTGAGAACGATCCGCAGACGAAAGCCGTGGTGATTGTCGGTGAAATGGGTGGGGACCTCGAAGAGCGGGCTGCCGAGTGGTATGGAGCCAAGAAGCGACGGGTCAAGCTGATCGGTGTCGTCTCCGGATTCTGTCAGGAGAGCTTACCGAAGGGGATGAAGTTCGGCCATGCCGGCGCCAAGGAAGGCATGAAGGGAGAAGGGTCGGCCAGGTCCAAGTCGGATGCGCTCAAGAAGGCCGGTGCCATCGTCCCTCCGACATTCGGCGCGCTTGGACCTGCCATCAAGGACGCGTATCAAGAACTCTTAAAGTCCGGTCAGATCAAAGAAGTCATCGAGCCTGTCAGTCTTCCCAAGCTCCCCAAAACCGTCGAAGAAGCCATCAAGGCGGACGAAGTCATGGTGGCGCCCCTCATCCGCACGACGATCAGCGACGATCGCGGTGACGAACCGTGCTATGACGGCTATCCAGCCTCCGAACTCATCAACAAGGGGTACGAAATCCCGCACGTCATCGGCTTACTATGGGACAAACGGCTGATCTCGAAGCAAGAGGCCGAAATCATCAAGCGAATTATGATGTTGTCGGCCGACCATGGCCCTTGTGTCAGCGGTGCCTATGCGACGATTCTGGCCGCCTGCGCCGGAATCGGTCTGTCGCAAGCCGTGGCTGCCGGATTGATTATGATTGGCCCTCGCTTTGGAGGCGCGGTCACGGACGCCGGCCGTTGGTTCAAATATGCGGTCGACAACAAGATGAACGTGGATGAGTTCCTGGCCTACATGAAGAAGAACGTCGGGCCTGTGCCTGGTATCGGCCACCGGGTGAAAAGCTTGCGCAATCCGGACAAGCGGGTGAAGGAGCTTGTCGGCTATGTGAAGAGTCTCCATATCAAGACGCCCTGTCTCGATTTCGCCTTGCAAGTTGAACAGGTGACGGCGGCCAAGAAAGACAACCTGATTCTGAACGTGGATGGGACGATGGCGGCTGTTCTAGTCGATCTCGGCTTTCCAGTCGACAGCTTGAACGGCTTCTTCATTCTATCGCGCACGATCGGATTGATCGGCCACTGGGTCGATCAGAAGCGCCAAGACAGCCGGTTGATTCGGCTATTCGATTACCTGGTGAACTACGCGGCGCCGAAGCGGCGGGAAGTTCCGCCGTTAAAATAGGGTCGCGAAGTGTCACTGCTGAAATAACTGCGGGAGCTCCTGCTGCTCAGAGAGTGGCGGGATGTGCCGCTCTAACAGAGGCTATCGGTGAAGGGTGCGCGGCAAGGGAGAGCAACTCCCTCGCTCCCGACATCATGTCCCTAGCCCGCTCGTAAGGAGAGAGCAATGTCACTCGAGCTCGCGAAAAAGCTCTACGCCAAGATGCCGGATCTTTGCGCAAAAGCAAAGGCGAAATTCGGCCGTCCCTTGACGTTGGCGGAGAAGATTCTCGTTTCGCATGCCGATAATTTCGAAACCCAACACTGGGAGCGTGGTAAAGCCATGCTGGCGCTGCGCCCCGATCGTGTGGCGATGCAGGATGCCACGGCGCAGATGGCGATGCTTCAATTTATGCAAGCCGGAAAAAATAAAGCGGCCGTGCCGAGCACGATCCATTGTGATCATTTGATTCGCGCCGAAATGGGGTCCGAAAAGGATCTGCTTCGCGCGGTGGATGAAAACAAGGAGGTCTATAACTTCCTGGCCTCAGCAGCCAAGAAATATGGGATCGGGTTCTGGAAGCCGGGCGCCGGGATCATTCACCAAGTCGTGCTCGAAAACTATGCATTCCCGGGCAGTTTGATCATCGGCACCGACTCCCACACGCCCAACGGCGGTGGGTTGGGCGGGTTGGCAATCGGCGTCGGCGGCGCTGACGCCGGTGAGGTTATGGCTGGTTTGCCGTGGGAGGTGCTCCATCCGAAACTCATCGGTGTCCGTCTGACCGGCAAATTGAACGGTTGGGCCTCGCCGAAGGACGTGATCCTCTATCTGTGCGGCCTGCTGACGGTCAAGGGCGGGACCAATAAGATTGTCGAATATTTTGGACCCGGCGCGGAGACGATCAGCGCGACAGGGAAGGGGACCATCTGCAACATGGGGGCCGAACTCGGGGCGACAACGTCCGTGTTCCCATTTGACCAAAAGATGGTTGCCTACATGAACATCACGGACCGGTCGGATCTGGCAAGTTTGGCTCAGGCCAACAAGGCTTTGCTCGTGGCCGATCCTGAAGTGTATCAGTCACCGGAGAAATACTACGATCAGATCGTCGAAGTCGATCTGTCGAAGCTGGAACCGCATGTCGTCGGTCCACACACCCCGGACCTCGCGCGGCCGATTTCGAAGCTGGCTGAAGAAGCGAAGGAAAAGGGGTATCCGGTTGAATTGAAGGCGGCCTTGATCGGGAGCTGTACCAATTCCTCCTATGAAGACATCAGCCGGTCGGCCCACATCGCCCAGCAGGGCCTCAAAGCAGGGTTGAAAGCGAAGACCTCGTTTCTCGTGTCGCCGGGATCCGAGCGCATTTATCACACGATGAAGCGCGATGGTTTTCTGGAGACGTTCGAGAACCTTGGCGGCACAGTGTTGTCGAATTCCTGCGGACCCTGCATCGGACAGTGGAAACGCGCCGACGGCGTGAAGGGGAAAGCGGATTCGATCGTCAGCTCCTTCAACCGGAATTTTCCGGGCCGCAACGACGGCATTAACGAGACATTGTCGTTCTTGGCCAGCCCGGAAGTCGTGACGGCTTATGCGCTGTCCGGCGATCTCCGGTTCGATCCGGTCAACCAGAAGCTGAAGGCTGCCGACGGGAAGGAATTCAAGCTCGAACCTCCCGTGGGAGAAGAGCTTCCGGCCAAAGGTTTCGCCAAGGGTGAAGAAGGGTACGTGGCGCCGGCTGATAACGGCGATGCCTTGACCGTCGACATTCCAGCGACCAGTGAACGGCTGCAATTGCTGCAACCGTTCCCGCGTTGGGATGGGAAAGACTTGGAGAAGTTGCCGTTATTGATCAAGACCAAAGGGAAGACCACGACCGATCATATCTCTCCTGCCGGTCCGTGGCTCAAGTTTCGCGGACATCTCGACAAGATCAGCGATAATATGTTCCTCGGCGCCAACAGCGCGTTCGCGTCCGAGCCGGGCAAGGGCACGAACGTATTGACCGGCGAATCCAACCTCACGATCGCGCAGATCGCCCGCGCCTACAAGGCAAAGGGCATCGGATCGATCGTCGTCGGCGACGAGAATTACGGCGAAGGCAGCAGCCGGGAGCATGCCGCCATGTCGCCGCGGTTTTTGAATGTGCGAGCGGTGATTACCAAGAGTTTCGCGCGCATCCACGAGACAAATCTCAAGAAGCAGGGCATCCTGCCGTTGACTTTCGCCGATCCCAAGGACTACGAGAAGATCGAGATGAACGATCGGCTCAGCGTTGTGGACTTGGCGAACCTGGCGCCTGGCAAACCGGTGACGGTGGTCATTCACAAGGCCGACGGCGATATAAAGATCCAAGCGAACCACAGCATGACAGCACAACAACTAACCTGGTTTAAGGCCGGTTCCGCGTTGAACGCGCTGAACTAAACAGATATTGAAGAGGGGAAAGCCATGGCACAAGCAGACAAGATTATTTATACAAAGACCGACGAAGCGCCGATGTTGGCAACCTATTCGTTCCTCCCAATCATCAACGCCTTCTCAAAGGCGGCAGGGGTGTCGGTGGAACTGCGTGACATTTCGCTCGCGGGCCGTGTGATCGCGGTGTTCCCGGAGTACTTGACTCCGGCGCAGAAGCAGCATGATGCTCTGGCCGAATTGGGCGAGATGGCCAAGACACCCGAAGCCAACATCATCAAATTGCCGAACATCAGCGCGTCGATTCCGCAGTTGGTGGCAACGATCAAGGAATTGCAGAGCCAGGGGTACAAACTGCCGGACTATCCGGAAGATCCGAAAGACGACAAGGAAAAAGACATCAAGGCCCGCTATGACAAGGTGAAGGGAAGCGCGGTCAACCCCGTATTGCGTGAGGGGAACTCGGACCGCCGCGCTCCGCTCTCTGTGAAGGCCTACGCACGGAAGCATCCCCACAAAATGGGCGCTTGGCCGTCGGATTCCAAGACCCACGTCTCTCATATGAAGGGTGGCGATTTCCGCTCGAACGAAAAATCACTCACGATCCCCGCTGCGACGACGGCGAAGATCGAGTTCGTCGGCGCGGACGGCAAGGTGACGGTACTGAAAGAGAAGATCGCCTTGCAGGCCGGTGAAGTGCTGGATGCGACCTACATGAGCGTGAAAGCCTTGCGGAAGTTCTTGGAAGAGCAGATCGAGGATGCCCAGAAGCAGGGGGTGCTTTTCTCGCTCCACATGAAGGCCACCATGATGAAGGTCTCGGACCCAAAGATCTTCGGCCATGCCGTGACGGTCTTCTACAAGGACGTCTTCGAGAAGCATGGAGAGACACTGAAGAAGCTGGGTGTCGATCCGGATAACGGCCTCGGTGACCTGTACGCCAAGATCAAGTCGCTGCCGGACGATCAGCGCAAGGCGATCGAAGCCGACATTCAAGCGGTTTACAAGAAGCGGCCTCCCATGGCGATGGTGAACAGTGACAAGGGCATTACCAATCTTCATGTGCCGAGCGACATCATCATTGATGCCTCCATGCCGCCGGTCATCCGCGATTCCGGTAAGATGTGGAATCCTGAGGGCAAGCTGCAGGATGTTAAGTGTGTGATTCCCGATTCGAGCTACGCGCCGGTGTATCACGAGGTCGTCGAGTTCTGTAAGAAGAATGGTGCCTTCGATCCCCGTACTATGGGAACGATTCCGAACGTCGGTCTGATGGCGCAGGCGGCCGAGGAATACGGTTCGCACGACAAAACCTTCAAGGCCCCCGGGAACGGCACGATCCGCATCGTCGACGCAGCCGGGACGACCCTGCATGAGCACAAGGTCGAGGAAGGCGACATTTGGCGCGCTTGCCAGGTGAAGGATGCGCCGATTCAGGATTGGGTCAAACTGGCGGTGAGCCGTGCAAGGGCGACTGGAGCTCCAGCTGTGTTCTGGTTGAACAAGGATCGCGCGCACGACGCTGAGCTGATCAAGAAGGTGAATGCCTACTTGCCGAAGCACGACACAACCGGTCTCGAGATCAAGATCATGTCACCGGCCGATGCCTGCCGCTACTCGATTGAACGGATGAAGGACGGCAAAGAAACCATTTCCTGCACGGGCAACGTGCTGCGGGACTATCTGACGGACCTCTTCCCGATTCTCGAGATCGGGACCAGCGCCAAGATGCTCTCGATCGTTCCGTTGTTGAACGGCGGCGGACTGTTCGAGACGGGCGCGGGTGGATCGGCGCCGAAGCATGTGCAGCAGTTCCAGGAAGAGGGCTATCTACGGTGGGACTCGCTCGGAGAGTTCCTTGCGCTGGCGGCCTCGTTGGAGCATCTCGCGAAGGTGGGAAACAATTCGGTGGCGAAAATCCTGGCGGATACACTGGATCAGGCTAATGCGCAGTTCCTGGAGAGCAACAAGTCTCCAGCCCGCAAGGTCGGTGAGATCGACAACCGCGGCAGCCACTTCTATCTCGCACTCTATTGGGCGCAGGCTCTTGCAGCGCAAACTGCGGACAAGAAGATTGCGGAAAGGTTCCAAAAGATCGCGAAGGATCTAAGTGACAACGAAAAGACGATCGATCAGGAATTGCTTGCGGCGCAGGGCAAGCCACAGGATATCGGTGGGTATTATCACCCGGACGATGCCAAGGCTTCCAAGGCGATGCGTCCGAGCGCAACCTTGAACAAGATCATCGACGCGATTGCCTAGAGACTAAATCAGCTAAACAGCGTCAGGCGTAGGAGGCATTTGCCTCTTACGCCTCACGGGTTACGAGAGAACGATGGCTCACGAAGACACCAATGTAATCGATCAACCTGAGGTGATGAAGCCTCGGATGGTGACGATCGAAATTGCCGGCAAGAAGGCGGAAGTGCCGGAAGGGATCACCGTCATCAAGGCGATGTGGTATGCCGGCCAAGATGTTATCCGCGGTGTCGGGTGCCTTGGTGGATTCTGCGGCGCGTGCGCGACCTACTATCGGACGAAGGACGATCCGAAAGTCAGGACCTGCCTGGCCTGCCAGACGGCGGTGCAAGATGGAATGTGCTTCACGATGATGCCGCCGTTCCCGGCGCGCAAGGCCACGTACGATATCCAGAAGCTCCAAGATCCGAAGCAAGACTTGTTCAATTTCTACCCGGAAGCGCCGCTTTGCCGGAATTGCAATGCCTGTACGGAAGCCTGTCCGCAGCAAATCGATGTGCGCGAAGGGGTGTGGAAAGCCGTCTTCGGTGACTTCAAGAGTGTCTCCGAGATGTTCATGGACTGCGTCATGTGCGGCATGTGCACGCCGGTCTGTATCGCAGACATCGCGCCGAATCTTGTGGCGCTGTACGTGAGCCGGGCGCAGGGAGCGCATTTCACCGAGAAGCCGGTGGGACTCGATACCCGTATCAAGGAAATTCAGGATGGCCGCTTCAGCGACGAGTGGAACAGGATTCTCAAGATGAGTGAGAAGGAACTAGCCGATCATTGTGCGACGGTGAAATAGCATAAGCAGCAGTCAGCCGTCGGCTTTCAGGCTCCGATGGACGCGGTGGCTGAAGGCTGATACCTCAAAGCCGGACATGGACATTCACGCACTCCAACAGATCGTGCACAAGACGCGGGATGCCCGCCGTCAACAGACCATCCCGAAGTTTTCTTCCGAAGACCGCGACCAGCTGATCCATAAATATCATCCGGATTACCGCGCAAGCGCCTATCGGCCGATTCGCTTCGGTCCCAACGAAGGGGACAAGACCGTCGTTGAGCTGGCAACATTGCTCGAGGGCGACAGTCCGATCCAGAACAATGCCGATCTCACGCCGCACTATACGACCGATGTGCTTGTGATCGGGGGCGGTGGAGCCGGCTGTGCTGCGGCCTTGCACGCGCATGGGGCCGGATCCAAAACAATCCTGGCCACGAAATTGCGGCTTGGCGATTCCAATAGCGTGATGGCGCAGGGCGGTATGCAGATTTCTGTGGCGCCGGAAGATTCCCCCGTTACCCATTTTCTCGATACGCTGAAGGGCGGGCACATGCAGAATGACCATGCCCTGCTCAAGGTCATGGTGGAAGACGGACCGGCGATCGCCAAATGGCTGCTCGAATTAGGGGTCCTATTTGATCGGCAAGCCGACGGCAACCTACATGTGAAGAAGGGTGGCGGTAGCTCCAAGCCTCGCCTCCTGACCTGCTCCGACTACACCGGCCTCGAAATCATGCGGGTCCTCAAGGACGAGGTCATCAATCAAAAAATTCAGCTGCTCGAGTTTGCAGCGGCTATCGAATTACTCAGTGATGACAGCGGGGCTTGCAGTGGCGCCATCTTCAAAGACCTCGACAATCAGCGACATGTCGTCGTTGCCGCGAAGTCCGTCATTCTCGCGACGGGTGGGATTGGCCGGCTGCATATTCAGGGGTTCCCGACGAGCAACCACTATGGCGCGACCGGCGACGGTCTCTGCCTGTCTTACCGCATGGGCGCCAAGCTGGCGCATGTCGATACGTTCCAATACCACCCATCAGGCGCTGTGTATCCGGAACAGCTGATCGGGGCCTTGGTCACAGAAGGCATCCGTTCGGAGGGCGGTCAGCTCGTGAATGCGAAGGGCGAGCGCTTCGTCAATGAGCTCGATACTCGTGACGTCGTGTCTTCGTCGATTATCCGCGAGTGTGAAGAAGGACGTGGTATCCGAACCATGTCCGGCCGTGTGGGTGTCTGGCTGGATACCCCCCTTCTGGATGCGGAGCATGGACCGGGAACGGTCGAAAAACATTTTCCGGCCATGATGCTGCAATTCGAGCGTTTCGGCATCGATATCAGCAAGGATCCGGTGCTGATTTACCCGACGCTGCATTATCAAAACGGCGGCGTCAAGATCGATACGAATTCGGAAACGAACGTGAAGAACCTATTCGTGGCCGGCGAGGCGTCGGGCGGGTTACACGGCCGCAATCGTCTGATGGGCAATTCACTGCTTGACTTGATGGTATTCGGAAAGCGTTCTGGACTGACCGCCGCCTCACGTGCCGGATCGATCAAACAGGGAAGGCTCACATTGAACCATCTCCAGCGGTTCCGCGAAGATGCCACAAAACATGGGAATGTGAGCGGGGTCGTCTCACCGATGATCCTGCCGGCCTATACTCGAAAGGTAGGATAAGAGGACCGCGACGCGGATATGTCGTGTGCTTGCCCACCGCGCACGCAACGCTCAATCAGATTCTAAGATTTCGGTCGGTGCGCGCAAGGAAGAAGAGCGCGCTCAGGGGAGGCGGGTGAAGATAGCCCGCGTCATGAGACCTATCCCCGTCACCGTCCTGAGAGGGAGAGAACAGAATGAACGTGCATGAGTTCCAAGCGAAGTCATTGTTCGGGCAATTCGGAGTGCCTGTGCCGCGTGGAAAAGAGATTACCTCTGCCGACGCCGCGACGGCTTGGGCCGACGAGCTGAACACACCGGTGTTCGTCGTGAAGGCGCAAATCCATGCCGGTGGCCGCGGCAAGGCCGGTGGGGTGAAGATTACGAAGGACAAGGGCGCAGTGGCTGGTTTCGCCAAGGAGTTACTCGGCAAGACTCTGGTGACTCATCAGACCGGCCCGAAGGGGCGCCAGGTCCATCGCCTTTTGATGGAAGAAGGCGCCAATATTGCCAAAGAACTCTATCTGTCGATCCTCGTTGACCGCGACACCGGGTGGCCCACCTTCATCGCCAGTACAGAAGGCGGGATGGAGATCGAAGAGGTTGCCGCGAAAACACCGGAAAAGATCATCAAGGAAGCGATCGACCCGGCGGTCGGTTTTCAAGGGTACAACGGCCGCAATGTGGCCTTTGCACTCGGCTTGCAGAATATCGAGCCGGCGGTGATCAATCCTTTCGTCAAGATGCTCGGAAATCTCTATCGCCTGTTCATGGAAAAGAACGCGGCGTTGGTCGAGATCAATCCGCTCATCGTCACGAAGGAAAAGACATTGGTGGCCTTGGATGGCAAGGTCTCGTTCGACGACAACGGCCTCTTCAAGCACGAGGATGTGCAGAAGATGCGGGATCTCAACGAAGAGGAGCCGCTGGAGATCGAAGCGACAGCCAACAACTTGAATTATGTAAAGCTGGACGGAAATATCGGCTGCATGGTCAACGGCGCAGGCCTCGCCATGGCGACGATGGACGTGATCAAGTTGGCCGGCAGTGAGCCGGCGAACTTTCTGGATGTTGGTGGCGGGGCAACGAAGGAGACTGTAGCAGCCGGGTTCCGCATTCTTTTGAAAGACCCCAACGTCAAAGGCATCTTCATCAACATCTTCGGCGGAATCGTCCGCTGCGAACGCATTGCGCATGGCGTGATCGAAGCGGCCAAGGAAGTGAAGATTACGGTGCCGCTGGTTGTTCGTCTGCAGGGGACCAATGCGGAAGAAGGTCGAAAACTGTTGTCTGAATCTGGCCTCAAGCTCGATGTGGCCGATGATCTGTGGGAAGCGGCGCAGAAGATTGTGAAGCTGACGGGCAAGGCGGCGTAAGAGAAGTGCGCGCTTTGGCGCGACTGGGGTGGGCGGGTGAGATTGATGCGCACAGTCTGAGCCCCGACCCGGCACACCTTCTTGAAAAGGAAGAACAGGAAAAGAGGGAATCGTGAGCATATTGGTAAACAAGAATACGCGGGTGGTGGTGCAGGGGATTACGGGTAAAGAAGGCTCGTTCCATGCGACTCAGTGTAAGGCCTACGGAACCAAAGTCGTCGCCGGTGTCACACCGGGGAAGGCAGGGCAAGAGGTAGAAGGCATTCCCGTGTTCAACACGGTGGCTGATGCGGTCAAGAAGACTGAGGCCGATACCTCGCTGATTTTTGTGCCGCCGCCGTTCTGCGCCGATGCAATCTTGGAAGCGGCTGATGCCGGCATCAAACTCGTGATCTGCATCACGGAGGGTATTCCCGTCAACGATATGGTGAAAGTGAAGCGGGCTCTCCGAGGCCGAGAGGTGCGCTTGGTCGGACCGAATTGCCCCGGCGTCATCACGGTCGATGAAGCGAAGATCGGCATCATGCCGGGCTTCATTCACAAGAAAGGCGTCGTGGGGGTGGTCTCCCGTAGTGGCACCTTGACGTATGAAGCCGTGCATCAATTGTCGACCTTGGGATTAGGAGAAACGACTTGTGTCGGTATCGGCGGCGATCCGGTCAATGGGACGGGATTTGTGGACGTCTTACCGCTATTTGAAAAAGATCCTGAGACGCAGGCGATCGTCATGATCGGAGAGATCGGCGGCGATGCCGAGGAGAAAGCCGCCGAGTTTATCAAGAAAAACGTCAAGAAGCCGGTGGTCAGCTTCATTGCCGGTATCACGGCGCCTCCTGGACGTCGCATGGGCCACGCCGGTGCCATTATCTCCGGCGGCAAGGGGACCGCAGCTGAAAAGATGAAAACCCTGGAAGCGGCTGGGGTTAAAGTCGTCAAGAACCCAGCTGAG
The DNA here is from genome assembly GCA_024760545.1 of Nitrospira sp. Classification (NCBI taxonomy): domain Bacteria; kingdom Pseudomonadati; phylum Nitrospirota; class Nitrospiria; order Nitrospirales; family Nitrospiraceae; genus Nitrospira; species Nitrospira sp. The sequence continues at coordinate 1,636,908 of CP060501.1, read as the reverse complement.
ATCGGTGCAGCGGTCAAACAAGCATTGGGACGGTAGTTTTCCAGGTACATTCTTCCGTTGGCATCCTCCTCTGTCACAACGTCGTCGATGTCATCTCGATGGGGTGTCCAGCGCCTCTGCGCAGTGAAGCGCGTGTGACGACGGTCATGTCTTCCAATGGGTTGTGTGCTGGTGTACGGCAGTGCCATAGATAGACGCGACGTGTGATGAGGGTGAGTACAGACTTTAGACAGAGTCGATTCCTCCAGCACCATATCCCTGTCCGATGGGATATTGGATTTACCGATAGCTCCAATCCGTTTTATCTATTTTCAAAACTGAACGCGGGGTTGCTACTGTGGGCGCCGTTCGCCTCTACGATGCGAGAAGAGTATCCTCTCCTGATCGCTCTGGGAGGCGGATCGATGGAGGTTCATGCCAAGCACCGCAACCGCCGAAGCGGGAGTCGAGTCGTACGCAGACGCACTCGTCTTGCCGCACTGACCAACGACGATCGGCTGATGGATCTCAGATTGCGCGACCCAAATTCGTCGAAGAACATGGTTGCATTACCGTGGGAGGACGCTGAATGAAAGCGAGAATTTCGGCGATGATGTGTCTCCTCTGTGTCTTCGGCTCTGCGGATCTCACCCGGGCGGAAGATCCGTACAGCCAACGGGTCGCCGACCCCTATGCCCTCTCGCCTGATCCCCCCACCATGTCCTCCGGGACGCCCGAGTTCTATATTTCCTTTCTGACGGGCTATGCGCATACTTCTAGTGCGGACGCCACGTTTACGGACGGGACCCAGCCCACGGTGGTTAAGGATGTCGACTATAGACAGAATTTCTCGGTCGGAGGCAACCTGGGGGTCTGGTTTCCAACCAGAAACAAGTTGGCGGGATTCGATCTCGGCATGGAACTCGCCGGCTTTCTTTGGCAAGCGGACGCGGGCTGCTGTCAGGAAAATTTTAATGGGAAAACTGATTCAGGCGGACAATTTCAAGGCACCACCACTGAGGTCCAAGGTCTCTACATCGGCCCCAATTTCTTAGTTCGCTACCCCCTGGCGATTTCCGAGGCCTATCCCAACGGGCGGTGGTTTCCGTACGTCGGGATCGGCGTGGGCATGCATCAGATGGCGATGAGGCCAGGTGGATCCAGGGGAGCGAATTCTGATATTTTTGGAAATGGAAATGTCATCTCCGACCAACGAGATACGACCGTCGGCTTTTTGGGAGTGGGAGGAGTCAAGGCCCATCTCTTCAAGTACGTGGCGGCGTTTGCGGAAGCGAAGTATATCCATGCCCATCACGACGGGTTGACGTCGGATCGGTTCGGGAATTCCGCAATCATTGCAGCGGGAGCTCCTCTAGTTGTGAATCAATATTCATCCTCGATCAATACGATCGTGGTGCATGTGGGCTTGTCGATTCACTTTGACGTCAAACCGTAGGCTTGTAGCGGATCTCCGGCGGCAAGGGTTACCGCAGCCGAAAAGATGAATGCCCTGGAAGCGGCTGGGGCAAAATCATTAAGAATCTAGCTGAGATCGGCGCGGCGGTCAAACAGGCGCTGGGACGGTAGTTCCTCAGGTCCATTCTTCCGTTGGCATCCTCCTCCGTCATGACGTCGTCGATGTCATCTCGATGGAATGTCCATTGCCTCCACTCCGTGACGTCGGTATGACGATGGTCAGATCCTTCGAAGATGTGTTTGCTGGCGTGTGGCAGTGCCATAGATAAAGCGCGACGTGTGATGACGGTGCGTGACGGCAGGAGACAGAGTCAATTCAGCCAGCGCCACAGCCCTGTCCGCACGTCCGATGGGCTATTGGATTTACCGATAGCTTCAATCCGTTTTATCTATTTTCAAAACTGAACGCGGGGTTGCTACTGTGGGCGCCGTTCGCCCCTACGATGCGAGAAGAGCATTCCCCTCCTGATCGCTCTGAGAGGCGGAGAGATGGACGTTCATGCCAAGCACCGCAACCGCCGAAGCGGGGGTCGAGTCGAGTCGCATGCAGACGCACTCGTCTCGCCACACTGACCAACGACGATCGATTGACGGATCTCAGATTGCGCGACCCACATTCGTCGAAGAACATGGTTGCTTTATCTTTGGAGGACGATGAATGAAAACGAGAATTTCGGCGATCGTTTGCCTTCTCTGTGTCCTCGGCTCTGCGGATCTCACCCGGGCGGAAGATCCGTACAGCCAACGGGTCGCCGATCCCTATGCGATCTCGCCTGATCCCCCAGCCATGTCCTCCGGGACGCCAGAGCTCTATTTTTCCATGATGGCGGGCGTGGCACTTCCATTCAGTCAGGATGCCACGTTTCAGGATGGGACTCAGCCGACGGTAATCCCGAATGTCGACTATGGGATGTCACACTCATGGGGGGGCAGCGCGGGGATCTGGTTTCCCACCAGAAACAAGTTGGCAGGATTCGATCTCGGCTTCGAAATCACCGGCTATGTGTGGTATCCGGACGTGCGCTGCTGTCGGGACTTTTTTAACAATGACCCCACGGGGAGTCAGAATAGTCAAGGGCTCGCCAATCAAGGCACCACGACTGAAGGCAATGGCGTCTATGTTGGCCCCAATTTCCTGATTCGCTACCCCATGGCGATTTCCGAAGCTTATCCCAACGGGCGGTGGCATCCGTACGTCGGGGTCGGCGTGGGCGCGCATCAGATGGGGATGAGGAATGGTGGATTCCGGGGGGGGTCCCTTTTCGGCTTCGACATTACCCAACGGGATACGACGATCGGGTTTCAGGGCTTGGGCGGCATCAAAGTGCATCTCTTCAAGTACGTGGCGGCGTTTGCGGAAGCGAAGTATCTCTATGCCCATCACAACGGGCTGTCGTCGGATCGGTTCGGGAATTCGGGCTCTGGCAGTCTATGTTTTGGTACCGGGTCAGATTGCCCTGGTCCAATTGTGAATCCCTATTCATCCACGATCCAAACGGTCCTGGTGCATGCGGGCTTGTCGATTCACTTTGACGTCAAGCCGTAGGGTCGGGGGGTCGAGTCGAGTCGCATGAAGACACACTCGCCTCACCGCATTGACCCTCAACGATCGACTGACGGAACTCAGAGTGTGCAACCCACATTCGTTGCAGAACATGGTTGCTTTACTGTAGGAGGACGATGAATGAAAGCGAGAATTTCGGCGATAATTTGTCTCCTCTCTGTTTTCGGCTCTGCGGATCTTACCAGGGCGGAGGATCCCTCCAGCCAACGGATCGCCGATCCCTATGCGATATCGATGAGTGCCGCTCCCCCGACCATGTCCTCCGGGACGATCGAGCCCTATCTGTCTTTTTTCGCGGGCGTCGCAATTCCGCGCAGTGCGGACGCCACGTTTACGGATGGGACCCAGCCGACGGTGGTCAAGGATGTCGACTATCAGACGAAACACTCATTCGGGGGTAACGCGGGGATCTGGTTTCCCACCAGAAACAAGTTGGCGGGGTTCGATCTCGGCTTCGAAATCGCCGGCATGCTGTGGTATGCGGATGTGGCCTGCTGTAAGGACTTTTATAACAATGACCCCACGGGGAATTTTCAACAGGATGGTATCGCCAATCGGGGTACCACGACTGAAGTTAATGGCATCTACGTCGGCCCCAATTTCCTGATTCGCTACCCCCTGGCGATTTCCGAGGCCTATCCCAACGGGCGGTGGTTTCCGTACGTCGGGATCGGCGTGGGCGCGCATCAGATGGCGATGAAGCCAGGTGGACAACGGGCGACGGGTTTTTTCCGCGCCATCACCGAAGAACGGGATACGACGGTTGGGTTTATGGGTGTAGGCGGAATCAAGGCGCATCTCTTCAAGTACGTGGCCGTGTTTGTGGAGGCGAAGTATATCCATGCCCATCACACCGGGCTGACCTCGGATCGGTACGGGAACTCTGGCCAAGCCTTTGGCGATGATCTTATATCGCAAGGGACTCTTGTTGTGAATCGCTATTCATCCAACATCGATACGATCTTCGCGCATGCGGGCATGTCGATTCACTGGGACATCAAGCCATAAGCCTGCAGACGTAACACACTGGTTTGTCACTCAGTGCTAGCGAAAGGCTCAGCCGGCCGGCTCTGGACAACTTCTAGAGCTGGCCGTTGTTTTTCTCCTCCACTGTGTCGGTTGAAGCCCTCGACAGATTCAGAAGTCGTATCAGTGTATCTGCCCAGAGCCAGGGCGAACCTTCGTCTTCGTGCTTGCAGTAAATAAAGCAGTCTTTTCCCTTCTGTGACGCCTCCTGAAGATGTGCCGCCCATCGATTGAGCTGGCTTTCGCTATAGGCGCTTTTTCGAAGCCGCACATACCGAAAGTCTGCCGTGTCTCGATGCTCCGCCTCTCGTTCATCCGTCTCAACTGCTGCCCACGCGATAGCATGTCGGAGAAGGAGTTGTTCGATCTCGTCCGTGTGCCAACTCTCATGGCGAAATTCTATGGCCCACCGATGTGTGGTTGGCAGAGATTCGAGAAACGTCTCCAACCGTCCGTCATCGCGCTTCAAGTTAGGAGGCAGCTGGAGCAGGATCGGACCCAGCTTGCCCATCTCACGAAGCGGTTCGAGTCGTTGAAGCATCGCGTTCAGCGTCGTCAATCCTTCAGGTTTCAGGCGGCGGATGTGTGTGATCTCTCGATGTGCTTTCGGAGCGTAAATAAAATCCGGTGGTGCTATTTGAGACCAGGTCTCTACTGTCTTCTCGGTTGGGAGCCTGTACCAGACACCGTCGAGTTCAACGGTCGAGTACCGAGAAGCATAGTAGCGGAGAAATTCAGCGGGCTTGATATCCGGTGGATAAAACCTGTGTAAACCTTGCCATGCTTTATAGGAATAACCGGACAGGCCGATGGAGATCTTGGGCATACCGATTACTCAACCAAGACCTGCCGTGTCTCGTCAAGATGCTTTTGTAGGTACGCCATGAAGGGCGTGCCGCCTGTTCCCACGGCGGTGGGATTGCTCGTGTGCGATTGGTGCTGGCGATGGATGTAGCTATCGGCATATCCGATATGGATCTCGCGAAACTGCGCGAGAAGTTCGATGCAGATTCGGTAAGCGGCCCAGAGAGCAGGATGTCGGTGCTTTCGATCCCGAACGTAACCGAGGAGCACCGGCCGGCCCAGATCATCGGTGGCTTGCTCCAATGCTTCCAGGAATGCCCGATGACGCGGAGGCATGTACTCACGCATTTCTTGCAGATACAGAGTCAGAAGACCCGGGGCGTGAACGATACCCAGCCCGGCGTCAAGGCAGGGCACGATAGAGCTTTGTGCGCCGGTTTCACCGCGAAATTGCTGCGGGGTACCGTTAAAGGCTGCGACGCCCTGGTATACGAGACCGGATGGCAAGGCAGGACTGTTCTTCCACCCATGGATGTAGGGTCGCACACGCGTATAGTAAACATAGGGATCGCAGCGCTCTTTCATCCTGATCAGCGTATCGCGCATGGCGGTTTGGGCTGTCGCTAGCGATTGAAGGCCCGACAAGACTTCGTCTTCCTTGTCCTCAACTGCGCTTCGCATCGCGAGAAGAAGTCCAGCCAATGCTAAGCCGGCTTGTTGTTCGATTTGGATATGGACAACGACAAACCATTCTTCGTCCTGACCGCCGAGAAAATTCTGTAACAAGACGATGTTATCGAGTTGGATCGGCTTTTCAGGATCGAGCCTTCGCCAGTTGTCGAGGGCATAAGACGCGTACGATAGTACCGGTGGCCGGCCGAGCTTCTGGGCGACCTCAAACCAGGATTGCGCTAATTGGGGGGGTAATATCGGAGCCGGTCGATCCGGAATTTCCCACACATAGGCATGACTTGCGAACGAAAGAATCCGCATCGCGGCCTTATAATGTTCACGTTGCCATGTCTGGGGAATGACTGGGCTCTGCTGAAATTGCTCGTCGATGAATCGCCGAACTGCTCGCGCAACGAGCAGCTTCGGTAATTCCTCACCGACAAAGTTTATCTCAGGAGAGTTAGGAAGGTCCTTAAGAGGATCTTCGGGAAGAAAGCCTCGCTCCGGCGAAATGTCGTAATCGGAGAGATTGAAAGGAAGGTTGTGCATCGATTTCATACCGGCCGCCAATCTTCAAAATCCAGTATCCGCCTTCACTGTACCATGCGGTATGGATTGAATCATGGATTTCTGAGAGGCGGCACGCCGAAATGCGGGATGTTTGTGAGGAGTATTTGGAAGCAAGACTTGATGGTTAGGTCAACGCTGGGAGGAGGTTTTGATCTGTGGCCAGCCCTCCAGTCATCACTCGATCAAGTCGGTGACGGGCGATGGTCGGCAAGCGAATGAACTCCACGCCGAAGGTATTTTCGCGAACCCAGCGGATCTTTCCCAACTCGATAAATAGAGAAGAGGCTGGATCGGGTAAGAGGACGCTCAGTTTAATGTAGCTCCCGGACAGGACTGTCCGATCACAGGTCACTGCACAGCCGGAAAGGGAAAGGTCGGAGACAGTCCCCTCTCCTACAAATGGGGCGCCTCCAAATATCACAGGATATGCCACAGGAAGCCGAGGATGTATTCGCCAGTTGACAGTTGTGTCCACCATTCCAATACCCTCCGTTAGGTACGGAGTCTATCGAGAGGGATGGAATGGGGCCATTCCTCGGAGGAGGGGCCTAAGGGCATACGAAGTAGGCAGTGCAACAATTCCCGCAATGTTCTTGAAAACCAGGAGGACGCTCCGGTCAGTAGCTGGTCAGCCTCCAAGAGAATGCCTCTGTCTCGCACTCACTTGGCAGCCAAGATTCGTCAGTGTTATGGCTTGTTGGGCCCTTCAGCAGGCGAGGGAGGGGGGACTGTCGGAGAAAGTTCCAGACGTTCAATCACATCCTGCTTGAGTTTTGTAGGTTCCTCAATGCGGTTATCTCGTTGTAAGATATTGACTTCTTTAGCTTTTCTGGCGTTCAATTCGATCATATCCGCATCGTCCCGAACAAGATGGGGAGTAAGAAAGACGAGAAGATTAAGCTTCTCAGTTTGGCGAGACTGGGATTTAAACAGCCAACCTAACCAAGGAATATCTCCTAGGAGAGGAATCTTCTTTTCGCTGAGCGTGACGTTATCACGTACCAGCCCTCCAACCACGAGTGTCTGTTTGTCCTGGGCAATCGTTGTTGTTTCCATGGATCGCTTCGTCGTGGTGGGTCCAACGGGGATAGATGCCGTACCAGACCCAATCGTCTGAGCTACATTTTCTGCGATGGCCGTAATCTCTTGCTTGATTTCAAGGCGAATCAAGTCATCTTCAAGCACCTGCGGAGTCAACTCTAACGTCACGCCGACATCTTTTCGTTCAATTGTTACGAGGGTTCCACCGGTGATGCCCTGAGCTTGCCCGGTCGGGAATGGACGATTCTCACCGACGACAATCTTGGCTTTTTGATTGTCGGCGGCGAGGACTTGAGGTGTGGACAGAACATTCGTATCGGTTAGGTTCATCAGTAAGTTTAAGAAGGCTCGGACGTTGATCGTGTTTAACACGGTAACTGCGCCACCGGTGGCCCCGCCCGCAGCAACCCCACTGATGGCCTGGGCCACGGTGGCAAGGTCCTCGGGTGTCCTGTTGAATCCGCCGATTCCCTGCAAAAATCCTGACTTCCCTGCACCCAGAACTTGCGTGGGGTCAGTGCCGATTTGTCGCAGGCGGTCAACCTGAACCTCCAAAATAACTGCCTCCACAAAGACCTGCTTACGCCGTATGTCTAAATCACGAATCACGGTTTGAAGACGACTCCAGGCGGCTTTGGTCGAGCTGATGACGATAGAGTTTGTTGCCTTATCGGCAAACACTTGAACGGGGGCTTCAAATTCCGTCAGGGGCCTGATCGGAGGCCGAACGCCAGGAGTGACTTGTGCAACGGTTTGTGAGCGAGCCACCAGATTTGTCAGCACCGCAGCCAGGTCTGTCGCATTGGCATGTTTGAGCTTATACACAAACACGCCGCGTTCGGGGGGAAGGTCGCCCATCGGCACGATCTGATAGAGGTTTCCTCCTTTGGGGACAACGGCCATGCGGGCTGCTTCTAATGCGGCCACAAACATGTTAAACGCCTGATCTGCGGAAACTTTGCTGGGTGAGAAGACCGAAATCTTCCCCCCTTGTTTCTTGATGGTTTCATCCAACACAAAGTTTTTTCCGGTGAGCTCGCTGATAAAACGAACAAAAACGGGGATATCAACATCGTTGAAATCAAGGGCGACTTTGGTCGATTGAGCTCCTGTTCCTTGCGAAAAAAGATCAGAAGGGAAGACGAAAGGGAATAGGAGGAACAAGGCCAGGCAGATTCCAAATCCCCTGGTCGTTCCCAATGCACGTTTCAAGCTTGAACGATGTAGCACGGTGGTGGTTAGTGATTCCGTGATATCAGCTGAGTCAGATAACAAAGTTTGACCGTATCATAGGCATATCGAATGACACAACCAGGATGCAATTTTTTGAGGGAGGATCTGAGGCAAAACTGCGAATGGAAAGGATTCTTACTCAATGATTGTCTTGCGGATTCTGCCATAGTTCCCGACGACTTGAACGTCTTTTAATGCTCTCCACAGTCCCGGCAACGGCGCACGGGGTGAGGGACAGGCCGGTTTCCATGCTTGTTAATTCCTTCCACAAAATAGCCGATAGGAGAGGTGAAGGGGGCGAGTCCAACGATGGATCCTAGGGCCATACAGGATAAAGTTGCGGCATTTACTCAGCAACTGCTTCATGAGGCGAAGGGTGACCCAATACGCGCCTTGGGGCTCTTGGTCCTCGTTTTGGATGGGGCAGAGCTTCCGTCACCAGATCATGCTTGGCGCCTCATGCTCGAAGTACGCCATGTTCTGATGCCGGACAGCACAAGCGAGCCCCAGATACCTACTCAGCATCTTATCGGGGATGTCTCATGGGAGGGAATTCAACATTGCCTTCGATGTGGAAAGGTTTTGGCCAGAGATTGTCATCAGCGAGAAGAAACGTTTGTTCCAGGGTATATTTTCGAAATTGGGCCACGATTGACCTCTGAACCGTGTGATGACTACCGAGCCTGTACCTAAAACCTTATCCACGCTCTAGGACGGCGATGATGTACCTACAAGTCGGCTCGACGTCTGGAACGCAGACCGAGATCCATTGTTTTGCAGCACTGCGCTTGTATGGTGGCTTCATCATTGATTGATCTGCTTCGTTCGATGTTGTATCCGAAGCCTTGCGCTTCCCTTCTTCACAAAGTCGGGACCGTCCAATAATGGATGGGTGATGCAAATGCATGGAAGAGTCAAGACATAAACCATTAATTTTAAAAAGATTTTCTGCGTGGCTTATTGAAGCCGTAAGGCACCTAGATTGCATTCTCTTCCCAAGTTTGCCTGGGCGAACAGCCAGTTCCGAGAGCTTAGAGTAGCGGATCAGGTCGCCGTTGCAGGCTCCCACAGCGCCGAAATCTGCTAAGGTTGTACTGTGCTGTCGAATAAGAAATCCCCATTAAAAGCGAATAAAACTCAGGCCATGCGCGCTCAAAAGCGCGGTGTGGTCGGCTACAGCAGGAAGACCGCGCTCCTCGAAGAGGCCATCACCCAAATGAACGCCGGGAAATATGGGCGTTCCTCCACTGCTCTCAAAGAATTACTCGCACTCGATCCGCAGAACATGGAGGCAAGGCGGCTTTTTGCCACACTGCATCTTCGACTTGGGAGTCTCATTCCGGCGAGACAGGCCTTTGACTCGCTTATTCACGAAGCCTTTGAACGTCAAGACTACTGGCTTGCGGAATCTCTGCTTCGTGAATACTTAGTGGCAGGTCCTCGATGTGTTCCGTTCTTAGAAAAGCTTGGGGCGCTGTATCAAGAAAAAGGTGATGCCCTCGAGGCCGTAGCCGAGTATGGCAAGGCTGTCGATATCTTGATCGAAGATCCTGATACTGAAAATCCACACCATGTCTCTCAGCTCTATGTAAAAATACGGGAACTCGCTCCCGCGAGTCCCGTGGCGTTCCGTCTCGCGTCTTTGTTTGACGCGCAAACCGGCGAATTGTTGGCTCGCCAGCCTGGCAATACCGGAGAAACCGCCGCCGCACCATCCCTTTCTTCGACGGCAGAGAGTCCGGGCGGTTCGCCCATGCCGGAGCCGGTGACCGGGACCATGCCATGGGATGTTCAGCACTCTCCAGATGCGGCCGGGTTCTCTACCGAAGCAGCCGCCTCAGCTGATTCTCGGTCCATTTCAGACTCGCCTGCGAGTACGGATGATCGTGCATACGTGGGGTTTTCGTTAGTGGGAGACGCATCGCCTTCTGCTCCACCCCTACTACAGCCAGCCGAAATCCGGATCGATGAAGTGCCCCCTGAGGCACCGACTGAAAGTCCAGCTCAGGAATTTAGACTCGCTCGGGATGGAGCGGAAACAAGCAATCCTTCCAGACAGGGTATTTCCGCAGATTCCTCGTCATCTGTTTCGCTATCTGATTCAGTGGGTGAGATCCAGGAAACACAAGCAGAGTCTGATCCAATTGTGCCGGTAGCCGATCCTGCGCCGGCTTATGAGCAAGACAGGTTGCCGGGTGAGTCTCAATCGAAGCCTCCTGCAGATGCTGCCGGTGCATCAATGGTTTCCGTACTGACCGATTCGGTGAATGCACAACAATCTCCGATCAGCACGTCAGTGGATGTTCCACATGATGACAACACACCCTCTCCACGGGTTGAAGGAGTACCTCCGTCCTTGGAGACGGGGCCATTGACTTCAGAACCAATTCAGCCGCAAAAAACTGCGGGATTCTCCAGTCCGCAACCTATCGAGACAGATTCTCACGAGTTGCTTGCGGAAACGCCGTCCGGTATCGGTAACTCCTCAAGCCCGGCACCAGCTTCAGAGAATGAGATCTCAGAGCCTTGGAAGCAGCCGGGATTTTCATGGGCATCGGTATTCAACAGTGCCTGGAATTTCGGAAAGGACGATTCGCCAAAGACCTCTCAGCCAGAGCTTGTACCGGCTAGTGCCGAGGAGGCAACAGCACAAGTTCCGACTGTTTCTTCTCTTCAGGAACCGTTGCTTGAGAATCCATCGGTTGAGATACCGGAAGACAAGCGAGAGCCTTTGCTCGAGGACAAACCGGCTTCTGAATTTACCATTGTGCCGATGCCATGGGATCAAGTTCAGGAATCCGTCATCACGATCCCTCCGGCTCAGACGGATCAGGTGATCGCAGAGAACGTGGAGCCGACGGTAGATCGATCAGCTGAAGTAGCTGAGCAAGACATGGTACCAACGGTTGGCGAAAGCCAACCAGAACCTCTTTCACAAGCTAGTCCTGTTGCAGAAACGGATTCTTTCTCAATAGGTCAAGCTCCACAAGCGCTCGTGTCACCGGAACCGGACATTCCGGCCGGCGATGTGGGGCTTGCTCTAGTCCAAACAGAAGGAGAGCAATCTACTTTCGTAGAGCCTGCGCAACTTGCCGTAGCGGAGGCTCCTGCGATGCAGGAGCCGATCTCGGAAACATCTGTCTCAGAGCCAGTACCGCCGATGTTTGCCGACAAACCGATCGCGGACAATGTGGCGGTCCCTCCGGAAGAACCTCATTCTGAGAGCCCCGATGCGCTCTTGAAAATGGAGGAGGTCCCTACGGTCGCACCCCCGGACTCTCTTCAGGAATCCTCGGTAGAGCCTCCAACGCATTCATTACAACCTGCTGATGAGATCACGGACAAGGATACTGACAAAATTCAATCTTCTCCGTCAGCTCTCAAGAAACAGGCAGCCTGGGAACCGTTACCCGAGAGAGCGGTGTTCCCTCCTGTCACAAAGGAAGCGACCGAGAATCAGCCGCAGGAAAGCCCGCCACAGGAAGCAGCATTTGTTGAAGCGCGAATGCCCATTCCTGAACCGGCGCCTCGTCAAGAAGAATATGTGCGGACCGAAGAAGCGATTCGATTCGTCGAACAGCCTTCCGTCGCTTCGGTTGTGCACGCAGCGTCACCACTATCGGGTCCAGTTGAAGTCGGCCGGCCGATGTCGGCAGCAGCCTCTGCCGTGGACGTGCTCTTCGAATCGAGCCGGAATGTTAGGAAAGCAGAGACGAGAGAACGTCCGGCTGAGCCGAAGCCGAACCGAAAACTCGGCTCGACACTGAGCCGGATCCGTATCGCGATTGCCGGATTTGTCAGCTCATGCTTCTCGACCACGCGTGCCATCGTGACGACGCTGGTGGGCCTCGTGGTGCTTTCCGGGGCGCTTGTCGCGTTGGGAATCGGTGTCGTTGCGGTGACATGGCTCATCATGGAAGAGGCCCCGTCACCGGGATATCACAGTCTCACGACGACTCCCCAGCGAACGCTGTCTGATTACAAAAAGAACGGCTATCTGCTCTTGCTAGGGATCGAGGCGTCGGCAGATCAAGATCCTGTGCAGGCGGGGTTTGATCGGAAGCCCGATGTCAAAAGTGGTGAGACAGCATTGGCCTGTTTTGGGAACTCCGGATCGAAGTCGATGGATGGATCGAATGCATCGGCAAGCGTCATTCGTGGCTGGTTCCGTAGCTCGGACCCCATCAACCAGTTCAAATCTCGTCAGGAGACCATCAAAGGATGGGTCGGTCAGAATCAGCTTGCGCTCAATCGGTATGATCAATGGAAAAAGCTTCCTTTCGAAGATTGGGGCTATGGCCAAACTGTCACGCCCCCATGTGCCGCGATAGTCTTTGCTCACCAGCTCAATCTGGCGGACGGGTTCGTGCAAAGTACAGATGTCGGCGTTGACCGACTTGAAACGGACATGGAAGCGTGGCGTATCGTATTAGGCCAGGCAAAGACCCTTCCAGTGAAAATGCTGGCACTGCAGGCGATCAATGACGACATTGTAGTTGCTTCTGGGCTACTTGTCCGTTCCGATTTCGATGGCAAATACCTCGGACGTGTCACCAAGTTCCTTCGACCGCTTGACCAGGGTGAACTCTCGATGCGCTGGCCGATGCAGAGCGAATTGGTCTCTGCGTCAAAGACATACGACGCACAGTTGAAGGCGGAGAGAGCTGAAGAACAAGCGGCTCACGCAATGGTGGCCTCGGCTCTTCCCTTGCCGAAGCAGCGCCGTCTCAACGACTATGCAGAGTATTACGAAGCCTCTTATAAGGCCGCTGGGGAAGGACGCTATGGCTCCTTACCAAAGTGGAAGGAGTATATCCACTTCCCTGCATCCGGCTTGATGGACTATTTCACCAATCCGATCGAAAACGTTGTGGGTCTTGAACCGCTTGCGCCTTGGGATTTGTACAATGGATTCGTCGTCGACACCGATGCCCATCTTCGGCTTGCCAGTTTACAGGCCTGGCTCCGCCGTGGTCCCGCAGACGGTGATCTTCTCGCTCGTATGGCGAAAGCCGGGCAGAATTTCTATGACCCTTATACAGGGCTGCCGATGCTGGTGAACATGAAGAAAGGTGTGTTCTACAGTGTCGGGCACGACGGGAAAGATCAGGATGCCGATCCACAGTCGGACGTGGTCGTGGGAATCCCCGTTGCTCATTCGACAGTCCCTCCGACGAAATCTTCGACTAGTTCATCCAAGTCCAGATAAAGTCCGTACCTTCTCACAGTCGCTTTTCAACTGTCCTCGAATCGTTTGCTTGACAGCGCTGCCAGTATTCCACACAATCTCCCCGTGCTGTTCAGACGAAGAGGCTCCATGGGGTATCCATCCAACCTATCTTCTTGCCGTCTTTCGATGAAGCAGGGGATGACGTGTCCCACGCCTATTCCTACCCAGATTGTCTCCAATGAAGAGTTTTGTCCTGTTCCTCAGACTAGGGAGCAAGAGGCCGTCGAGCACCTCGCGACAGAGCTGTCCGGAATAGCGGCGGTTCGAGCAGGGTTGACTCGACGAGAGTTTCTGACAACGACTGGGGGAATGGCGGCCGCATTGTTGGCTATGAATGCCGCGTTTGGACGCTTTTTTAACATCACAGAGGTTGAGCTATTCGAGTCGGCGGCATTTGCCGAGCAACAGGGGATGCCCTATTTTATTTTTGACGTGCAAACGCACTACGTGAGTGCCGGCTATGATCCGTCCGACGCCGAGACCAAGCGCAAGGGTGCCGTTTCTAAGCAGGCCCTGGTCTCGTTGAGACGACACATCCGTGAAGCAGGGCTGAATCCAAAGTTGGCAGGGGATCGAGGAACCATCGATGATTTGTCATGGAAAAATTTTGTGAAGGAAGTGTTTCTCGATAGTGAAACCACCCTGGGGTTGATCAGCACGCCGCCCGGGCCTTATCCGCAAGAAGCCGTCGTTCCGCCGAAGGAAATGGCTCATATTCGGGATGAGATCAATCGGTTGGCTGGTTCGCAACGGATGTTGGCGCATGGATTGGCGACTCCGCAACTGGGTACGGCCGATTTGGAATTCATGGCGATGCAGGCTGAAACCCTTAAGGTTGATGCCTGGAAATGCTATACCGGTTCTTGCCCGAAGGGATTCGACCGAGGCTGGTGGATGAACGATGAACACATCGCCTATCCGATGTTGGAACAGGCTCGAAAGCTCGGGGTGAAGCGGGTATGCGTCCACAAGGGATTGCCCCTCGGTCCCATACCGGACTACAACCATCCGAGAGATCTGATCAAAGCGGCCAAAGACTTCCCCGATCTTGACTTTTTGGTGTATCACGCCGGGCTCCGGGGCGTGACATCTGCCGATCAGGTGTTTGCGAAAACAGGCGAGATTCCGTGGACGACAGAATTCTGCCGGATGAAAGAAAAGGAGCCGGGGATCTCGAATATCTATATGGAGTTGGGTTCCACCTTCGCGCAATTGGTGACGACATATCCGCTGATCTGCGCGCATCTGCTTGGACAGACCATCCGCGCATTCGGTGTGGATCACGTGTTGTGGGGGACAGATTCGATTTGGTATGGGACACCGCAATGGCAGATCGAAGCGTTCCGGCGGTTCCAGATCCCCGATCAATTGATCGAGAATCATCACTATCTTCCTTTGACAAGGCAGGTCAAAGAACGGATTTTCGGGTTGAACGCCGCCAAGATTTTCGGTGTCGACGCCGAGGCGAAACGACGTGAGGTGCCGCAGGACGCCTTGGGCCGGCTGAGGATGAGCTATCTGGAAGAGGGACCGAAACCGAGTCAACGAGTCTATGGATGGGTGGTGGGGTGAACGGGCGGATCAGGTCGTGTCTCCTGCTCGCGCACCGCGCACACAGGATTGACTATAGAGCTAGGCGACGGTCGGTGCTCGGTATATGCGCGCAACGAGACATCGACCAGCTCCGCCCGCGGATGGGTGAAGTGAAAGAAAGAGGAGAGGAACGATGAAAAGTGAAATTCTTTATCCCGGTGCGTTCCCGATGGTGCGTGTGGAGTTGGCAGACGGAGAGCACATCAAGGCCGAGTCAGGCGCGATGGTGGCGTGCTCGCCGACCATCGACATTGAAAGCAAAATGGAAGGAGGGTTTCTGGGAGCGTTGTCGCGGAAGTTTCTCACAGGAGAAAAGTTCTTTTTTCAGACGCTACGTGCCAGCCGAGGCGCCGGAGAAGCGTTGCTTGCTCCCACCGTACCCGGTGAAATCGTCGTCCTGGAACTCGATGGGGTCAGCGAGTATATGGTGCAGAAAGATGGATTCCTTGCGGGAGCGGATAGCATCAACATTGACAGTCAAATGCAGAGTATGAGCCGCGGGCTGCTGGGCGGCGAGGGATTTTTCATTCTGAAGATGAGCGGGAAGGGGATGCTCGTTCTGAACAGTTTCGGGGCCATTCACAAGATCGAGTTGAAACCTGGTCAGGAGTATATTGTCGACAATAGTCATCTAGTGGCCTGGTCCACTACGACCTCGTATAACATCGAAAAAGCCACTTCCGGGTGGGTGGCCAGTTTCACTTCCGGCGAAGGGTTTGTCTGCCGATTTCGCGGGCCGGGTGTTGTCTATATCCAGAGTCGAAACCCAGGCGGGTTCGGTGCGTGGGTGAGACAGTTCATTCCAGTCTCTGAATAGCGGATGCTGAAGCCGCCTACGGTATCACCCTCCCAACCCAGTCGCGCCAAGACGCGCCAGTTCCCAAGGTTCGTTCTCGGTTCGAAGCGATCCTCAATGTACCCCACAGGAGGAGAGAGCTCTGTCTTGGCAGCTCGGGGCGGAAGGGTGAGAACTACGACGCCTGCGGCCTTGTTGGTGGCGGTTTTGAGCATCTGCTCGAGAACATTCCGCTGCCAATGAATCAATCGAGACCCACACCATGACCGAATTCCACCCCAACGCACTCTGTTTTGGAGAAGAATTTCCTGCCAGTGGCGCGCCTTGCCTTGTCCATGTTGAAGGCCATGGGCTTACGATTACTTTTTCCTCTGAGGCCAATCACACGCAGTCGGAAGCGCTGCCATTTTCTGGTATGGCGGTCTCAGCAGGAGGGTTGGACCACGACCAACTCGTCATAAAATGGGCAGGGCCTATGGGGCAGCGAACGTTGTATCTCAAGAGCTCCGATGTGATTCGTGCGTTCCGGCAGGCAGCGCCGGATCATTTAACCGCTCCGCTTGAACAGGCAGTGGAACAAGTCCGTCATGTGCGGCAACGGCACCGGATTGTGTGGAGTATCGTCGGAGGGACTCTTTTGGCTTTGGTAGTGGGGCTGTGGTTTGGGAGTGACCTGCTGGTCGAACTCGCCGTTGATCGAATCCCGGTAGCATGGGAGCAGAAGCTGGGGGAGTCGGCCTATCATGATTTTCTTGCCGGTCAGGAGATTGTGAAAGACGGCCAGGCTATCGCGGCGGTCAAGGAGATGACTGATCGCTTGGCCAGGCAGATTCCGGATAACCCCTACACATTCGATGTGACCGTCGTGAAGAGTGACGTCGTGAATGCCTTTGCCCTGCCGGGCGGCTACGTCGTGGTCTTTACCGGATTGATGAAAAAAGCCGAAAATCCTGAAGAGGTGGCGGGAGTGTTGGCTCATGAGTTGAACCATGTGCTGCAGCGGCATGGACTCGAACGCATCGTGAAGCAACTGGGTTTTGTGGCCGTTGTCTCGATCGTACTGGGGAATCAGCAAGGCCTCGGCCAGGTGATGAAGCAACTTGGGGTCGAATTGATGACGTTGAAGTTTGGCCGGGCACAAGAGACCGAAGCGGATATGACCGGCCTTCAACTGCTGCATCGCGCCAAGATCGATCCCTCCGGCATGATTACATTCTTTGAACGACTAGCGGAGGAGGACGAGGGACGAGTCGAGTGGCTCTCCACCCATCCCATGAGTGGCGCTCGGGCCGAGCGGTTGAAAGCTGAGATTGCGGCCATGCCGAAGTTACGGCCTGAGCCCTTCACATTCGAGTGGGTCAAGGTCCGAGCATCGCTTGGCGGGCAGGTTGGTGCGGGCTCATGAGTGCCTCCCGTACGTTTCGTATCGGTGTCCTGGCGGACACTCATGGCCTCTTCGATGCGGTGCTTGAGCAGCACTTTCGTCGTGTCGATCATATCGTTCACGCAGGCGACATCGGCGGACAATCCGTGATCGAGCAGCTCAAGACGATTGCTCCAGTAACCGCCGTTTCCGGTAATGTCGACGAATATGAACGAAGCGGATTCCCACGTGAGACAGTGATCGAGTTGGCCGGCATTAGGATTGCCATCCGCCACATTCTGTACGAAGGCGGAAAGCTCACCAAAGAGGGAAGAGCTTTCTTGGATCGTACGCATCCGGACATTTGTATTTTCGGACACACCCATCAGCCGAGAAACGAACGGCTGGGAGAGACGCTTTTATTCAACCCGGGATCGGCCGGTCCAAGACGGTTCACATTGCCCAGGATGATTGGAACGATATCGATTGGGGATCGGCTCTTGGCGAAACATATAGTGTTAAGAGATATAGTTACTTAGGATATTTGAATTGAGGTGTAATATTATCGTAACTCGTCCTTCTCAAGATAGGTCTCGATTTGCACGCATAAAAGTTATTATTGCTTTCATAGTTTTGATAATGTCTGTACCCTGGTTTTTTAATTGGCCAACGTGCAGGTCCTGCCACCAACACAAGGAGATGTACTCATGGGGAGAGTGATGCGCATGTTGATGCTTGTTTCACTCATGTTAGTCCAGAGCGCCTGTTCGATCGCTTGGGCGTTGAAACAGCCACCTCCCAGAGATATTGACGGATTAGGCATTGGTTCGCAGAGGGATCACGTTGTAGGACGGCTCGGCATACCAAAGCTGTCAGAAACCGATCCTCAAGGGCGCAAACAGGACATGTTCGAGTTCCAATCAGGAATGCATCAGTTGTCAAAATTGCGTGTAATCCCGTATTTGGGGGCAGATATCGTTACATTAGGTCTCGCCGAAATTATTCTCTGGCCCATGGAACTGACGGTTATGAAGGATGCGACTTGTCAGGCGTTTGCAACATACGATGCATCTCAAACCGTTGAAATATGGCGTCTCAATAAAGTGAATCAGTCTGGTTTGGAAGCCCAGGGATGTTGATGAGGATCGACAAATGGATTTGATTTCCGAGTGACGGTCTGTGCGAAAACGACCGCCCGTCGGGTTTATCGTTGACCAGAGCTAAGCGGCTGAGGGCTCGTTGAAGAGATTTGCAACGACGCTAGGATCCCAGTATTTCTAAAGCTCTGCCGGCGCAGCGGCTTGCGCTGATGATCAGTAGTCAATTCCCTCACTAGCTGCCTTGTCATCCAGCTACTCTATTTCCCTAATCACGTACATGACCTGACAGCGAAACCGTAGCAATTTTGCTCATGGTCTTGTGCCTTGCGGTGAACTTGCTTGAAAACAGATTTGTACCCAAACTCTTATTATGCTAGATGAAAGTCCCGGGCGACCAACGAGGCTGGAAGTCTATCTTGTCGTGTTTTGAGAAAGGAGAGAGATGATGACTAAATTGTTTCGCCGGTTTGTCATCGCGGTGGTGTTGATGTCTTTCGTAACCGTTAGCACCGCATGCTATGGCCCGTTCAATCTCACGAAGAATGTCTATCACTGGAACAGCAACGTCAAAGGCAGCGGCCAAATCAACGATAAGTGGATGAGGGAAATTGTGTTTTTCGGCATGCTGATCATTCCCGCCTATATGTTCTCGGCGTTGCTGGATACGTTCATCTTCAACGCGATGCATTTTTGGACCGGAGAAAGTCCGATTAAGGGGTCGGCTTCGGGAAGTGATGATATGAAGGTGGCCACTCTAGGTGAAACCACCATCCGATGGGCGCCGACAGATGATGGTGCAACCGTGACATACGAGCGCCATGGGATCGTCGAACACCGTGCGACCATCGTAGCCGGCGCAACCGGGTATCGCCTCCTTGATGAAAACGGACGTGTACTGTCAGAGACAGAGCATGATGCTGACGGCAACATCCGCTTCCTGGACGGAGATTGCCGAGTGGTCAAGCAGTTAAGCGTGGGACAGCTGGAATCCATTGCTCACGGTGGTCCGTCGATGCCGAGCGAGTTGGAGATCTGGAAGAGATTATAAGGCGGACATCGGTTGGGTTCGCGTAAGAAAGACGGCGCCAAGAAAAAGTTGTTGCGCTCATGTGATTTGTCTATAATCATCCGCCTCACTTAAGTGGGCTTGATGATTTCGGTGCGAGAACTTTTTTGTCAACATCGGAGATGAATTCGGTTATACTTCGGGTCGGTGTCTTGGCAATATCACAATATCGGTGGGTACTTAAT